>NZ_PEIG01000001.1:365393-730786 GCF_002749975.1 Gloeocapsopsis sp. IPPAS B-1203
CGGTTAAAGCAATTGCGCGTTTTTTTACTCCCTTTATTTGGATTTTGAATCAATCTACACGCTTGCTGCTGCGAGTTGTCGGAATTCAATATACAGGTCAAGCTTGGCTTCCTCCGGTAACTTCTGAAGAGTTACAATTAATCATCGCGACCGAACGAGAATCAACAGGGTTAGAAGCAGAAGAACGCGAGCTACTCAATAATATTTTTGAATTTGGCGATGTTACCGCAGAAGAAATCATGGTACCACGCACTGGAATTGTTGCTTTACCAGAAGACGCAACGTTTCAAACCTTACTTAAAGAAATGGCAACAACTGGACACTCTCGTTATCCAATTATTGGTAAGTCTTTGGATGATGTGCGGGGAATTGTTCACTTTAAGGAACTTGCAAAGCCTTTAGTTTTAGGCAAGTTATCGTTAGACACAAAAATTAATCCTTGGCTTCACCCAGCAAGGTTTGTTCCTGAATATATGCCTTTAAGTGAATTGCTACCACTGATGCAGCGATCGCATCTATCAATGGTAATTGTTGTCAATGAATTTGGCGGTACTGTCGGCTTGATTACAATTCAAGATCTCGTTGCTCAAATCATTGGTAATACAGGCGAACTCGCAACTACAGACGAGTTACTCGTGCAAAACTTGGACGAACAAACTTTTCTTGTGCAAGCACAGATGAATCTTGAAGAACTAAATGAGTTACTTAAGCTAGATCTACCACTAAGCGATGACTATCAAACACTAGCCGGTTTCTTGCTTTACCAACTTCAAAAAGTTCCAGCGATCGGGGAAACTTTACACTACCAAAACTTAGAATTTACAGTAACATCAGCCCAAGGACCGCGTTTGCAACACATCCGCATTCGCCGTCTTCAGCCAAGATTCACTAATGAACATCAAGAGTAATATCAAACAAGATGCCCTTCGACTCCCTTCAGAGCTACTAAGCAGAGTATAATTTTATGCACTAAAACATAATTTATTTCGGTGTTTTAATGTAGGTAGACTTTGTTTGTATAGCAGCGAATTTATTTGCACTCGTATTGACATCACTATGATTACGCCACAAATGGAAAAATATTTTCCAACTTCCCTGTCAAGTTATAGTCGTTATGACTAAAATTAATTTACCTCAGCGTTGGCATGAGTGTTCGTAATCTCACAAGATGACTATATTCAAGCAAGTAATCTCTGGCACATCTTTTCTGAAGAGAAAAACCGTACAGCACAAGCGATCGCTGGGGCGCTAAGTGGAGCAAGACAAGATATTCAAATGCGGCACCTGTACCACTTTTTCCAAGCTGATGTCGATTACAGTCGGTGCGTTGCTCAGGCGTTAAGTATAGAAATTGACCCCTGCATGCTACAACACAACCCTCAAGCTGTTACGGTATAAGTTATGTATCATTTTCCGCCGTAAACTTAATACTAAAAGGGGTGTGTTTAAACACCCCTACTCACAGTACTTATCAGCTTTATCTGAATTTATTGCCTCAGAAAGAACGGTAACTATAGTGCTTAATTTCAAGTAACCGCATCTCAATTAAACTTGAATCCCGACAGGGCAGGCAACATTAGTTCCACCTAAACCACAGTAGCCGTTAGGGTTTTTTGCTAAATACTGCTGATGATAGCCTTCAGCATAATAAAATTCAGGAGCATCTAAAATTTCTGTTGTAATTGTTTTGTACCCTGCTGCACTCAACGCTTGTTGATAAGCTTCTTTGGAAGCTTCAGCTAGTTTTTTCTGAGTTTCAGAGTATACATAAATTCCAGAGCGGTATTGTGTGCCTACGTCATTGCCTTGACGCATTCCTTGAGTAGGATTGTGACTTTCCCAGAATGTTTTCAAGAGTTGCTCGTAGCTAACCACTTTAGGGTCGAACACAACAAGCACAACTTCATTGTGTCCTGTCATTCCTGTGCAAACTTCTTGATAAGTAGGGTTTGGTGTTATACCTGCTGCGTAACCTACGGCTGTAACAAAAACTCCATCTAGCTGCCAGAATTTGCGTTCTGCTCCCCAAAAGCAACCCAAACCAAACACAGCGGTTTCCATCCCATTGGGGTATGGTGGCTGTAGAGGATTGCCGTTAACAAAGTGACGTTCGGGAACTGACATCTTTGCCGCACGTCCTGGCAAGGCTTCTTCTGGCTTAGGTAGCGTTGATTTTTTACCAAGTCCAAACAGCATAGTGATTTATGAAAAAATTTATATTCCTTAATATAACGCGATCGCCCATCTAATCGTTTGCTACTACTTAAATAACTCTCAGTAACTAAGTACATCCAAATAAACTTTTGCTTTTCTCACCTCGGACTCCGTCCTGCTGGGCTTCGCCTCGCTGGGCTTCGCTAACGCTAACGCTAACACCCCTCAACACCAGTTTGCTCAACGGAGGACACCTCCGCACGAAAAAAGCGGCTCCTCCTCACCCCTGTTCGATAAGTTTGCGCGCGGTAGGAAATCGGATCTTCCAATCCCAATTCTGCAAAAGCTGCTAAGCGCAAGCGGCAAGCATCACAAACACCACAGGCAATGCCACCTCCAGCATAGCAAGACCAAGTTTTTTCCCAAGGTACACCTAGCTGATTGCCTAATTGAATAATTTCCGTTTTTTTCAAGTTAATTAAAGGCGTCTCAATTGCGATCGGTTGTCCCTCGCGTCCTTGCTTGGTACCGAGACGAAAAACTTCTTGCATGGCTTGAATATAGTCAGGACGACAATCAGGATATCCTGAGTAATCAAGGGCATTAACACCTATGTAAACACGCTCTGCAGCGATTGTTTCTGCATAAGCTAAGGCAAAACTTAAGAAAATTGTGTTGCGGGCAGGAACGTATGTGATAGGAATATCTTGAGACATCTCTGACACAGAACGATCGCTTGGTAAAGCAATACTGGTATCGGTTAATGCCGAACCCCCCCAAGAACGTAAGTCAAAAGTTACCAACTTATGAGTCAGCACTTGAGTCGATTGGGCGATCGCGATCGCGGCTTTTAGCTCGCGCTGATGTCGCTGTTGATAATCAAATGAGAGCGCATGGCACTTGTAACCATCTGCCACTGCTTGGTACAGTACCGTAGAAGAGTCTAAACCTCCAGACAATAAAATGACCGCTTTCATCACTAAACCTCTTAACTTGACAATCTATTTACTTTCTAATTTTCCCTAACCTCTAGCCCTCACCGCTTAGTCCATTCATAATGGACAGGTCAGAAAGTGACACATTGCGCCTACGCTATACACCTCAGCAAAATCACAATGATTGAAACCTAGCTTGGTGATAAACGTAACAATCTGTGGAACATATAAGTAAATTTGAAATTCTTCATAAATAGAGTCATTATGCTACCATCTGGATGATTTGAGACTGTAATCCAGTCAAAATTGCGTATTGGCGCTGTTATAGATGCGTCTTGATAGTTTTGGTGGTGGAGGAGAAGACAGAGGAGTGCAAAGCATGACAGTGGGACAACCCATCCCTCATTTACAGCGCAACCAGCCTCAACCAATCCGTGTTGGCGTGATTGGAGTAGGCAACATGGGACAACATCATACCCGTATTCTGAGTTTACTCAAAGATGTAGAACTCATTGGTGTTGCCGATATCAACGTCGAGCGGGGACTAGATATTGCTAGCAAGTACCGCATCCGTTTTTTTGAAGATTACCGCGATTTGCTGCCTCATGTCGAGGCAGTTTGCATTGCTGTTCCCACCCGCTTGCATCACGCTGTCGGGATGACCTGTCTCCAGGCGGGAATCCATGTTTTGATCGAAAAGCCTATTGCTGCCAGTATTGCTGAAGCTGAATCTTTAGTAAATGCCGCAGCCCAATCGCAGTGTATCTTACAAGTAGGTCATATTGAACGCTTTAACCCAGCATTTCAAGAACTCAGCAAAGTCCTGAAAACAGAAGAATTACTGGCTTTAGAAGCACATCGCATGAGTCCTTATTCCCAGCGAGCAAATGATGTTTCAGTTGTGCTGGATTTGATGATTCATGACATTGACTTGTTACTTGAGTTAGCAGGTGCACCCATTGTTAAACTAACCGCTAGTGGTAGTCGCGCTGCTGGTTCTGGTTACTTGGATTACGTCACCGCAATTCTCGGCTTTGCTAATGGAATTGTTGCGACACTCACTGCTAGCAAAGTGACTCATCGCAAAATTCGGCGGATTACGGCTCATTGTAAAAATTCCCTGACAGAAGCAGATTTTCTAAATAACGAAATTTTGATTCACCGTCAGACAACCGCTAACTACATGACGGATTATGGTCAAGTACTTTATCGTCAAGATGGTTTGATTGAAAAAGTTTACACGAGTAACATTGAACCTCTACACGCAGAATTAGAACACTTTGTGTCATGCGTACGGGGTGGTAATCAACCTTCTGTAGGAGGCGAGCAAGCACTTAAGGCTTTGCGTTTAGCGAGTTCTATTGAGCAGATGGCTTTAGATGGGAAAGCTTGGAAAGAAGAAGTAGAGCTTTATCAACGTAATGGTTCTGCTGTTGTTATCTGAGCTTTCTTCAGAACATCACAAAATTAACTGCAAGTGACAGCCCAATCTGAAAAGATGAGGGTTGTTTTTTTTGTTTTAGTCAGTTGTTTAACCAGATTATGTATGATAAGTGAGGTATACATCTTACTAATTACCTATAAGTTTCATTAATTTGTCTTTCTCCAGACAGCTATTGCAGTCAGCTTCTAGCACAAAAAAGAATATTTTAATTATAAGTTTTACAAATTAACGAACAAAGATACTAAAATCGAAACGGGTAAAATCAACACTCTGTCGTTGGAGGAGAACTTATATGTCTGACTTAGATCGTGGAATTATGAAGTTTAAGGGAGCCGATTCCCCAAAAGCAGTTGTAATCTCAACAATGCTGATATTGGGTTCAATCGCAGTTCTCATTTTATGGGCATTGCAAGTTGCTTATGCTCAATAACTAGGTTGTGGGAACTAGGAGTTTTATATAGTTTGCTTTCCGCAAAAATGAGCTAAGTTCTGTGCGTGCGTAATTATTAGCTATTAGGCTTAAGCTTTGCAATATCTGTAGGTATTACTTTAAAGTAAAAATGATCTTCGTCGTTGCTCCAATCAACAGGAAGAACAATCCATAAACCGTAATCTCTAATTCTAAAATGCTGCAAGTCTGGGGTGCGATCGCTATCTTTCTGATCTGTCCCCTTATTGGCGGATTACCACTCATTGCTTGGATCGTATCAGCGCTGACTGGACATAATTTAGCGAACTCAGGCACAGGTAATATCAGTGTGTCCGCAGCGTTTTATCATGGCGGTAAACTTGCAGGTGTTCTTGCCGTTCTCTCTGAAGCCTTAAAAGGCATAGCGGCTGTTCTTTTAGCACGGACATTCTTTCCGCAAGCTTCAGTTTGGGAGTTAATTGCCTTAATTGCCTTAGTTATGGGACGTTATTGGATAGGTGGAGGTGCAGGGACCACAAATGTTGTTTGGGGCTTCATCGTTCACGATCCCGTTGTTGCAGGGTTAGTATTTCTGATTGGTGGAATTAGTTTCACCGTCTTACGAGAAAGGCAATTGGGAAAAATTGGGGTCTTAATTCTGTTTCCCTTACTAACTGCACTGCTACGTCCTCATGATTTTGATCGCATTGTCGCAGCGATCGCTCTAGCAGTTTTACTGGGATGGATTTATCAAAAAATGCCTGACGATCTCGACTTAGCACCAAATGCAGGACACGCGGAGTCGCAAAAAGTGTTTCGCTTTTTTCGTGGTGATAAAGCCATCGTTTCCTTAAGTGATGAGTTGACAGCAGCTCAAGTCGGACACAAAGCAGCAACACTTTCACAATTAATCCGCTGGGGTTACCCTGTACCAACAGGTTGGGTACTTCCTCCTGGTGACGACTCAGAACCTCTCGTTAACTATTTACCCTTAGAATCCCCCTTAGTTGTACGTTCCTCCGCTGTAGGTGAAGATTCTCAACAAGCATCAGCAGCGGGACAGTATAAAACTGTTTTAGGTATGACAAGTAAAGAGCAATTGCAGCAGGCGATCGCTACGGTTTTAGCTTCTTACGACAATCCAGCAGCGATAGAATATCGCAAACAACGGGGTTTGCCAGACTCAGCAATGGCTGTTCTCATTCAAAAACAAATACAAGGAGTTTTTTCTGGAGTAGCATTTAGTCGCGATCCGATGACACAGCAAGGTGACGCTGTTGTGATTGAAGCATTGCCTGGTGATGCTAGCAAAGTCGTTTCAGGACAAGTGACACCAGAGCAGTATCGCGTTATTGTGCCGCAAACTGACTTAGAACACAGCCAAAACTGGGTATTGCCAGAAAATATAGCATTTAGCATTGAGGGTGAGGGGGACATCCCACCTCGTTTGATTCAACAAGTTGCTTTCTTAGCCCGACACCTAGAAGTACGCTATCACGGGATTCCCCAGGATATCGAATGGAGCTATGATGGTCAAACATTGTGGCTGTTACAATCGCGCCCAATTACAACGCTGCTACCAATTTGGACGCGTAAAATTGCGGCAGAAGTCATTCCAGGATTGATTCGTCCGCTGACTTGGTCAATCAATCGTCCTTTAACTTGTGGCGTTTGGGGAGAAATTTTTACAATTGTCTTGGGAAGTCGCGCCCGTGGTTTAGATTTTAATCAAACTGCAACGCTGCATTATTCTTATGCTTACTTCAATGCTTCACTGTTAGGGCGGATATTTTTACGCATGGGTTTACCGCCAGAGAGTTTGGAGTTTTTGACACGGGGTGCAAAATTTAGTAAGCCCCCGTTACATTCTACTGTGCGCAATGTCCCTGGATTAATGCGCTTATTAAGACGCGAGTTGAATCTAGCAAAGGATTTTCAAAAGGACAATCGACACTACTTCCAGCCAGCATTGATTGAGTTGAACTCCAGCGATCGCGACCCAGTACAACTGCTATCACAGATAGACTCGATTCTGATGTTGCTGAAAAGGGCAACGTATTACAGTATTTTGGCACCTTTAAGCGCGGCTTTACGACAGGCAATTTTCAAGACGAAAGATACAGAAATTGATAACAGTCTGACTCCTGAAGTGGCTTCAATGCGATCGCTTGTGCAACTTGCAACTGATGCGCGTCGTGTTTTACCTAATTCTCAAAATGTGTCTTCCGAAGAGGTATTTACTCAATTGGCTGCAACAGACCTAGGTAGGGCAATTTTACAGCGATTTGATCAGTTGTTGGAGCATTATGGCTATTTGAGTGAGGTAGGAACTGATATTGCTGTGCCTACTTGGAAAGAAGAACCGCAGTATGTACGAGAGTTGTTTGTGCAGTTTGTCAGGAGTGGAGGTATAGGAGGAAACGAACCACAGAGACACAGCAAAAAGTTTGAGCGGAGGAAACCGCTGATCAAAGCTTTTAAAGACAGAGGACACCGAGGCAAGATAGTACAAGGGCGGGTTGATTTGAAGGGAAGGGTGACTGAGGTTTATAGTCAGTTGTTAGCGCATTTGCGTTGGCGTTTTGTGACGTTAGAGCGAGTGTGGATACAGTCGGGATTGCTGACGTCTACGGGGGATATTTTCTTTCTGGAATTCGCGGAAGTACGACAGGTTGTGGATGGTGACTCGAAGCTGAGTTCTCAGTTAAAGGAACTTGTGGAACAGCGGCGATCGCAACTTGAGAAAGATCGTGGCTTAGATGTACCTTTTTTAGTCTATGGCAATGCTCCCCCAGCCTCTTTTACTTCTTCTGCTCCCTCTGCTACTCTACTCAAAGGCATCGGTGCTAGTCCTGGTAAGGTAATAGGGCGTGTGAAGGTGCTACGAAATTTGCAAGCGAATTTTGAGATTGACCAGGATACGATTCTTGTTGTACCGTACACAGATTCTGGTTGGGCACCATTATTAGCAAGATCGGGCGGGCTGATTGCAGAAGTGGGAGGACGGCTCTCTCATGGTGCAATTGTAGCGCGGGAGTATGGATTACCAGCAGTTATGGATATTCATAATGCCACTGTTATCTTAAAGGATGGTCAACGAGTGCAAATTGATGGTCAGTTGGGAACAGTACAAATTTTGGCAGATTAAAGTTATTCATCTATCTCAAGTACGTTTGAGTTTCTTGAAGAACGGGCTAAATAGTCCTGGCAAGCAAACTCATATCAATTGAAAATCTCAAAACAAAACGATATGACTCGTCGAGCATTATTACTAATTAATCGTCACGCTCGTCAAGGACAAAATTCACAAGCGATCGCTCAACTACAAAAGTTGGATTTGGAGTTAATTACAGAAAATATTGAAGATGTGCGGTTTTTACCTGAGATTATTGAAAGTTACCAAAACCAGGTAGATTTAGTCATTATTGGTGGTGGTGATGGTACTTTAAATGCTGCGGTTGACGGTTTAGTGACTACTCAGTTACCTTTGGGCATTCTACCTTTAGGAACAGCTAACGACTTAGCACGCACTCTAGGAATTCCTAAATCTCTATCTGCAGCTTGTCAAATCATTGCTCGCGGTCATGTTCAGCACATTGACTTAGGCTGTGTTAATGGTAAGCATTTTTTTAATGTTGCCAGTCTTGGGCTGAGTGTCCAAATTACACAAAGACTCACCAAGGAAACTAAACGGCGCTGGGGAGTTTTTGCTTACGCCATAACTGCAATAGAAGCGATGTGGCGATCGCGACCATTTCATGCAGAAATTCGTCTCAATGGAAAAACAATACAGCTAAAGACGATTCAGATTGCAATTGGAAATGGTCGTTACTATGGAGGTGGAATGGCGATTGTACACGATGCTAAAATTAACGATCAGAGGTTAGATGTGTACAGTTTAGAAATACAGCACTGGTGGCAGATGTTAGCTTTGCTACCTGCTTTACGGCGCGGGAGACATACCACCTCATCGGGTGTTCGTGCTTTTCACGCTCAGGAGATTGAAGTTTATACTCGCAAACCCCACCCCATTAATACTGACGGAGAAATTACAACATATACACCCGCTCATTTTCGTGTTATTCCTCGTGCTTTAGCTGTTTTGATGCCATAGCTATTTCAATGCAGAAATACAACACACCCAATGCTGAGATTTTCTCAAGATATTAAGTTATTGCTAGAAAAGTTAGCCTCTCAGCCACTTACTATTGGCGATATTTTGGCAGAAACTTCAGAAAGAGGCTTTAGCTTAGTTATTGCATTGCTTGTCTTACCCTTTCTCTTTCCAATGCCTCCAGGATTCACGGGTCCTTTGGGTGTAGGCTGTTTGTTACTTTCACTGCAAATGGTTATGGGTCGGCGATCGCCTTGGTTGCCTAAAAAAATTGCCCAGTTTCAATTTCCTCACCGATTTGTCTTACAACTTCTCCACAACTTAAGACGTATTACCCGAGTTATTGAAAAAATTGCACGTCCTCGATTGACAGCATTTGCCAAAAGTCAAATTACCTGGCGACTCAACGGACTGTGTATTTCTTGGCTAACGATACTTCTCATTTCTCCAATTCCGTTCACAAACCCCATCCCTACCATTGGAATTTTATTATTGGCTGTGGCTACTTTAGAAGCTGATGGTTTACTAATGTGCATCAGTTACATACTGACAGCTTTAATTACCTTGATAGTTTTATCAATTGGCTACACGCTTTGGCAAGCTCCTCAGGTATTGCCAAGTCTATTTTGACCAGGCAGTAATATTATCGGTCAGGACTTACGCAAGATTATGAAAAAACGAACCACATTCCCCGCAGGAGTTACTGTTAGCATAGCGAAGCGCGAAGCGAAGCCGAAGGCGCTATGCTAGGACACAAAGGAATAGGCGTTTCAGAGAGTTTTTGCGTTAAGTCCTAATCGGTAACTTGAGGTAGGCAAGATGCTTACCCCATATTTAAAATAAAAGCTCTAAGAAGGCGAACAAAGAAAAGTATCTATCTTTGTTACACCACTCTTAAAGCCTAACAATATACAGGAAATCTATAATTAACGAGTTTCCTTGCGCCGATCAACAACCTTAACTTCTGGCTGGCTGGTTGTGTCTACTACATTGCGTTTTGTTGTATCGCTAGTATAGCGATGTGTTGTTGGTTCTACAGTGTCTTGATGTACACTCCGCTCTACTTTATTGTTAGTAGCTGTGGTATTTGCGTAACCATTGCTAGCAGGTATATCATACACATTCCACTGATGAACACCTTGATTGCTTAGAAGTCTACTAGCACGGTCAATATCTGCGGCAGTACCTTCTATAAACACCAAATAGTCACCATCAGACACGCGATCGCTATACGTTTTGGCGTCTTCTTCAGGGATTCCCAAACCTGTCAGTGCTCCGACAATACTTCCCGCTGCTGCACCAATACCTGCACCAGCCAGTGTGGTTGCAATAGTTCCACCCGCGAGAAATGGTCCTACTCCAGGAATTAGCAAAGCTTCTAAGCCTACTAGTAATCCACCAGCACCTCCTAAAACTGTACCAGTAGTTGCACCAATACCTGCACCTTCTTGGGCTTCAGTATTACCTCGTTCATTAACCTGGTTGCGATCTTGCAGATCAACACCAGCAATTTGGTCATTACGGCTTGAGTCTTTAGCCAATATTGAAACTTTATCCATCTCAAAGCCTGAATCTCTTAAAGCATTAAGAGCAGATTCGGCTTCTGTCCGGCTGGAAAATGTACCAACTGCACGCTTAAGCTGAGTTGCCATTGTTCCCTCCTTTTCTAACTACATCAATGATGAGTTTTGTACTCGTCACTTGAATTTATAGTTTCTCCAATGAAGCTGGTTGCTTCATCAGTCTATGGTTTTAGCTATTTATCTATCAGAAGAGGGGGAGGTTTATAGATATCAGCTTAATAATTGGCTGTATTCAGCTTTACAGGATAAGAAATGAAGAATGCGTTCAACTTTTCAGATCCAATTTATATGGACGTAACTGGATTCGAACCAGTGACCTCTACGATGTCAACGTAGCGCTCTAACCAACTGAGCTATACGTCCGCAGGGAAACAATACTAGCATAGACATAGACCAGAATGCAATCATTAAAATTTACTGCACGGCGATCGCATTAATATTTAATTTAATTTGAGTAGCATCCTAACTTTACATCAAGAAAGAAAAATACTGAAATAAATAGAACGATGCAAACTTGATGGGATATGTCAAAATATCTACTAACAGATGATTTGATATGTGGTATTTTCATCAATAAATCGACCTGCAACTGAGCAGAAGGTGGCTCCTATGTCAACACTTAACCAAAGAAAATATAACGACGCTTCAATAATTTTTTTTACACATTCCTAAATTTGCAGGTAGTACGTTATAGAGTAATTAATCGCCAGTACAGAAAAGAATTTATCTTTTCTATTTATGGTTTTGAACGTAGTGAAAGAGAAGTTAAAACTGTGGAACAGTTTAAAGCTCTTCCAGAAACACGTAGAAGGAATATCAAATTATTAAGAGGACATATTGGACTTGGATTGCACAAGTACTTAGTACAGTCATCGATCAATACGCGATAGAATTAAATCATTGAGTCACCAATAATTAGCTGTTGTGCTACTCTAAAACATAATGTCTATTATCTTCTTTAAAAAGACTTTACTATAATAGATTTTTTCACTTCAATTTGCTATAAAGACAAGCAAAACTCATTCGATCCTCAAATATACAATGAATAAGCTTATTTTCGTAGGACAACAACTGGACAGTGAGCAAATCGAATGACTCTTTCTGCTACTGAACCAAGCAAAAAACGACTAAGCCCAGTACGTCCGTGGGATGGGATCACTATCAAGTCGGCATTGATTTCCTGAGCATAGTCAATAATCTTCGAGCTAGGATCGCCAACCAAAATAGCTAGATGAACGCCCTGATATTCTGAGTCTTTGAGGCGCTCGTGTAGTGCTTCTAATGCATGTTTTTTACGTGTCTCGTCATCTATCGTATTCCATATAACTCCTGGCTCAGCAGGATGAAGATGAGAGAGAATATGCAACACATACAACTGAGACGGTTCTTGCACAAACTCTCGTGCAGGTTGAAGCGCAGCAAACGATTCTTCAGAAAAGTCAATTGGGACTAAAACACGGTTTTTTTGTAGCCAGGTCATAATTTTTTCCTGATTAAAAGTCACACCTTTTTATGTCAGGTAATAGGTAATAGGTAATGGACAAGAAATATTCTTTTCAATTAGCAATTACCAGTTACCAATTTCTAGCCTGTAAGTGACGCTTATTCGCACCCACTTAATTAAAGCTCTATGCCTCAGCTTTAAGTTACCTATAGACTGGCATTTGTCCAGTGTTTAAACGTTTCATATAGCTTTCTAAATCTGCTGCTACCTTCCCAGACAATAGATAGCAACCAAGAATATTAGGAAAAGCCATAGCCAAGATCATCATGTCGCTGAAGTCGAGAACAGCACCTAAGTTGACGACAGATCCGATGAAAACAAAGACAACAAAGATGACTTTGTAAATTAACGTAGAGCGATCGCCAAACAAGTAAGCCCAACAACGCTCACCATAGTAACTCCAGGAAATCATCGTTGAGAAGGCAAATAAAAACACTGCAAGTGACAGAATAATCGGGAACCAGGTAATTACCGAAGCAAACGCAGTACTTGTTAGCTGTACTCCGCTATCTGTTTGATCGGTGTAGACACCAGTAATCACAACAACTAGCGCTGTCATATTACAAATGACTACAGTATCAATAAATGGCTCTAGTAAAGCCACAATTCCTTCTCGAACAGGTTCTTCTGTACGGGCTGCGGAATGGGCGATCGCCGCTGAACCAACACCAGCTTCGTTAGAAAAAGAGGCTCGCCGGAACCCTTGTACTAGCACTCCAATAAATCCCCCTGTAACCGCTTGAGGGACAAAAGCTTCTCGCACAATCGTGCCAAAAGCAGCAGGAACCTGCGGTAAATTAACTAAAATAATCCACAATGCAGCTAAAACATAAATCAAGCACATTGCAGGAACAAGTTTTTCCGCCACTCCACCAATACGACGGATACCACCAATAATCACTAAAGCGACCATAGCACCCAAAATAAGTCCATATAGCCAGCTTCGTCCCTCAAACAAAGGAATAACTCCGGCGATCGCAGAGTAAGATTGGTTTGCCTGAAACATATTACCGCCGCCAAAGGAGCCACCGATACACAAAACTGCAAATAAACCTGCAAGCAGCCTTCCCAAAGGACGCAGTCCGAGTTCTCCTAGACCGCGCGATAGGTAGCGCATTGGACCACCAGAAACTGTACCATCAGGTGACACCAAGCGATATTTTTGACCCAGCGTACACTCAACAAATTTACTCGACATACCTAGTAATCCAGCAATCGTCATCCAGAACATTGCACCTGGACCACCAAGCTGAATTGCGATCGCTACCCCAGCAATATTTCCTAACCCAACAGTTGCAGAAAGTGCTGCTGATAAAGCTTGAAAGTGAGTCACCTCTCCTGTTTCAGATGGATTATCATAATGACCTTGAACCACAGAAATGGCATGACCAAAACCGCGAAAGTTAATAAAACTCATGCGCAGTGTAAAGAAAACTGCACCAACAATTAACCACAAGACGATAAATGGTAAACCTGCAACGCTAAAAAATAGTACCTGCGATAAGGTATCTACCAAACTGGAAAAAACAGCATCGATTCCAGCCAAAAATCCATTGTCCGCCGTTGTCTCTTCTGCTGCTAAAGCTGTTCCTGACACAACCAATAGCAGCACTACTGAAAATATAGGAGATTTTCGCAGCACCCGTAAAAGCGAATATTGTCTCATCAGATACTAATGCAAACACTAGGGACAGAATGTCAAACAAACTATAAATTTATTTGATAATAAAACTGTTAACAAGGAAACATTTTTTTGCGTTTTGCTAGAAATCTTTTCGTTTGTCTATCTCCATTGGTATAAAACTCTCTCTTGATCAACTCTAAAATTAAAGTTAAGTAATATTAAGATTTTTTAAACAATCATTTGGTAAAAAGCATGACAACTGCTTTAATTACAGGTGCCTCTGCGGGGATTGGTGCTGTTTTTGCTCAAGAACTAGCTACTCACAAGACAAATCTAGTTTTAGTCGCGCGATCGCATGAAAAACTCCAACAGCTAGCAACACAACTACAAACGCAATATCAAATTTCAGTAGAGGTTATTGCCCAAGACTTGACCGCGCCACAAGCAGCGCAAGCTGTATTCGATACCCTAGCTAGCAAAGGCATAATA
This sequence comes from Gloeocapsopsis sp. IPPAS B-1203, assembly GCF_002749975.1. Taxonomy (NCBI): domain Bacteria; kingdom Bacillati; phylum Cyanobacteriota; class Cyanophyceae; order Chroococcidiopsidales; family Chroococcidiopsidaceae; genus Gloeocapsopsis; species Gloeocapsopsis sp. IPPAS B-1203. The sequence continues at coordinate 379,650 of NZ_PEIG01000001.1, forward strand.
ATCGATCTACTTATCAACAACGCAGGCTTTGGCGAATACGGTGACTTTATTGAACTGGATCGCGAACGACAGTTGAACATGATTCAGTTAAACATACTGGCGCTAGTGAATTTAACACATCTATTCTTGCCAGGAATGCGGCAGCGTCGTTCAGGAAACATTATCAATATGTCTTCTGTTGCTGCGTTTCAATCGATGCCTTACTTTAGTGTTTATGCTGCAACCAAGTCATTTATCCTAAGTTTTAGCGAGGCTTTGTGGGCAGAAAATCGTCAATATGGTGTCCGCATTATCGCAGTTTGCCCAGGACCTACTGATACAAGTTTTTTCCAAGATGCAGACTTTCCATCAGTTTTAGTTAATATTGCAGAAAAAAATTATACTTCGACAGAAGTCGTTGTTCGTGAAGCTTTAGCGGCGCTACAAAAAGAACATCCTGTTGTTGTTCCTGGAGACTTGCGCAACCAAATCTTGGCAAATGTACCGCGATTTTTACCAAGAGAAGCCGTTACAACTTTTTGGAAAACAGTCTTAAGAAGTAGAAAGTAGAGTGTTGGTAACTGGTAATCGGTAATTGGTAATTGGTCATTAAATAGCGATCAGCCGTTAGTGATCTTCGGTTAGCGTCTGTGTAGCTAAATGCTAATTGCCAAGTGCTAAAAGCTTTTTCATTAGCTATTACCCATTCTCCATTACCAAAACTACAGTTATACATACCGTGTCAACTGCACGCGGTAGCGTTCTTTTTTAGTGACAGCAACTTCTCCAACTTCTAAACGTCCTTTACCGCGAATTGCTATTAAGTCTCCAGGTTTAACTTGGGTGCTTGCTTGAGTCACCTCTTTCCAGTTAACGCGCACATCTCCAGAGTCAATCATATCAGCCATTTTGCTGCGCGATGTGCCAAATCCAGCTGATGCGATCGCATCTAACCGCATGGAAGCTTCAACCGTTGTTAGTTCTTTCTTCTTTGGTTCGCGAATTTTCAGTTCGCTTAATTCAAGGCGTTGTGTTTTCACAGGAACCGAACGAACTTGCTGGAGATTCATCTCCAAAAACTCTACAAGTTCAGGGACAACAATTGCCTGCGCACCACGTTCTCCTAAAACAATAATGTCGCCAGTTTTTTCGCGAACAATCCCAGTACCAAGCATTGCACCTAAAAAATCACGATGAGTTGCAGTGTCAAACAGAAAATTACCCGAAATATCCAGCGCAGCGACGATAACTTGTGACAAATCTAAAGGAATTTCAGCACGGGCGATCGCGACTCTTTGCCTTTCAGCTTGCGGATAGCCACCCCATGCGATCGTTTGTACTTCAGTTAAACGGCTAAAAACTTGTTGCGTTTCAGCTAATTCTGGAGGCGACAAAAAATCAGTTAGTACAACTTCCCAAGTTTTAATTGCCTGTTGTGCTTGATCGATCACTCGTGCAATACTATCGCGGTTTTCAACGCCCTTTAACAGTTCTTCTCTCGGTAGCATTGTGAAATGTGTTTAATACCTTAAATTAACGACGTATCATGCCATCATAATTATCTTTTCTCTTCTACGCCTCTATTCACGCTCCCGCTGGATCGACATATCCTTGCAAGTTTTCCGGTTCAAACTGACGCAGAACGCGAGTTGCTTGACGAGTTAAACTTTCTGAACCGCGAACAATAACCAAATACTTACCCGCATCGAGACGATTGCGATAAGGCAAAGCATCGCCACTACCAAAAGCTATTCCCGCCGCACCACCAACAAAAAAGCTTCCCATAAAACCAGCAGCAGCGCCTAACAAGCCGCCAATTAACTGATTGCCAATCTCTCCCGCCCAAGGGAAAGTATTTAAACCTGTGAGCAAATTAAATGCAATTCCGGCAATAAAGCCAAACGGCACAAGCCATAACATCATTATTTTCGACTGCTTTTTAGCCTGTTCTTTAGGATCGATTAACCCAAATTCATCTGCACTTTTATATCCTTTACCCAAAATACTAACTTTATCCGTTGGAATTCCTTCTTTTTCGAGCGCCAAGTAAGCAGCTTCGGCTTGGATGCGATCTGGTAATACAGCAATCAGGTAGTTCATTTTAACAAGTTATATTAACTGACAGTTATGCTTCAGTAGATATTTTGCGCTCATGCTGACTTACATACAGCAAGTAATATGCAAAGGATCTCAATTTTTAATGTACCAGTGGCAAGCACGCTGCTGGTTCTGTCGTAATTATGATTTGCTCAAAACTATAGTGTTTTATCGGTATATTAATAAGGGTATAGCCCAAATGCAGAAATTATTTTGTCAAATGTTCTGGGGTGGACGCCTTTACAGTTAAAATAACCTACGGCAGAAGCAACTGCGCTGTGGCACAGAAGTTTACTTTGCATGCCTACGATTGCGATCGCTGACGCAATAGTTGCTCAAGAGCGTTTTGCTGTTATCATTAAAAGCCCGTTTTTCCCACCTAGTCTTGCTTGCTAATTGTTGCTTATTATGGCTAAAGTTCTCGTCTCCGATCCAATAGACCAAGCAGGAATTGATATCCTGTCTCAAGTTGCTACCGTTGATATAAAAACTGGACTATCGTCAGAAGAACTGGCGCAGATTATACCAGAATATGACGCATTAATGATTCGCTCTGGTAGTCGCGTCACCCAAGAAATTATTGAAGCGGGAACGCAGTTGAAAATTATTGGTAGAGCAGGCGTCGGAGTAGATAACGTAGATGTTAACGCCGCTACCCGCAAAGGAATAGTTGTCGTCAACTCTCCAGAAGGAAACACAATTGCAGCCGCAGAACACGCGCTAGCGATGATGCTAGCTTTATCGCGCTATATTCCTGATGCAAATGCTTCAGTCAAAAGTGGTAATTGGGATCGCAAAAGTTTTATTGGGGCAGAAGTTTATAAAAAAACCCTTGGTGTTGTTGGTTTGGGTAAAATTGGCTCCCACGTCGCCACAGCAGCTAAAGCTATGGGGATGAAACTGTTGGCGTACGATCCGTTTATTTCCACAGAAAGAGCCGATCAGTTAGGCTGTCGCTTAGTTGAAATGGATGTACTGCTGCAGGAATCTGATTACATCACCTTGCACATACCCAAAACACCAGAAACAACCCACTTAATCAACGCAGAAGCGATCGCCAAAATGAAACCCAATGCCCGCATCATTAACTGTTCGCGTGGGGGCATCATTGACGAAACGGCACTATACAACGCACTTAAAGAAGGTAGAATTGCCGGTGCAGCCCTTGATGTTTATGAAACAGAACCTTTGGGAGATTCACCCTTAAAGTCACTCGAAAAACAAGTAATTCTCACTCCCCACCTAGGCGCATCTACTACAGAAGCACAAGTCAATGTCGCAATTGATGTCGCTGAACAAATTCGCGATGTTTTGCTCGGATTACCTGCGCGATCGGCAGTGAATATTCCTGGGCTTGGTCCTGATGTTTTAGAAGAACTACGCCCATATATGCAACTTGCAGAAACTCTAGGTAACTTGGTAGGACAGCTAGCTGGAGGAAGAGTAGAACAACTCGTTGTCAAATTGCAAGGAGAACTTGCAACAAACAAAAGCCAGCCTATTGTAGTCGCAGCACTCAAAGGTCTACTTTCGCAGGCGTTACGAGAACGAGTAAATTATGTTAATGCTTCCATTGAAGCAAAAGAACGTGGAATTCGGGTAATTGAAACGCGGGATGCAGCAGTTAGAGATTATGCAGGTTCGCTGCACTTAGAAGCCAAAGGTTCTTTAGGCGAGCATTCTGTGACAGGTGCTTTGCTGGGTGACAGTGAAATTCGCATTACAGACATTGATGAATTTCCTGTCAATGTTCCTCCCAGTCAAAATATGCTGTTTACGCTGCACCGCGATATGCCAGGAATTATTGGTAAAATCGGCTCGCTACTGGGTAGTTTTAATGTCAATATTGCCAGTATGCAGGTAGGACGCAAAATTGTGCGTGGCGATGCTGTGATGGTTTTGAGTCTTGACGATCCTCTACCTGATGGCATTTTAGATGAGATTACCAAAGTGTCTGGCATTCGAGATGCTTACACGGTGACATTGTAGGGGCGAGGGGTGAGGAGCGAGGGGCGAGTGGGAGTGTGGGAGTGTGGGCGAGTGGGAGTGTGGAAGAGATTTGATTACTTTACTATTGTTCTCTCTTACCCACCTACCCGCTACCCGCCTACCCAACTACCCAACGACCCTTCTTCTGCTATAACTTATGACAAATACTTGGTGTGAATTACAGATTGTTTGCGACTCTGTGCTAGAAGAAACTGTTTTTTGGCAATTAGATCAATTTGGGTTGCGAGGAATGGCAAGCGAGAAAAAAGGAGATTTTCGCCTGATTCGAGCGTATTTACCGTCCCAGGAAGTGCAAGCAGTTGATTTAGAAGCATTATTGCAAAAATTAAGTGAAAATGCCACATCGATGGATCTAGCCGTACCAGAAATGTACCAGCGATCGCTTGATGAAGAAGACTGGGCAAATAGTTGGAAACAATATTGGCATCCGCAGGAAATTGGCGATCGCTTCTTAATTAACCCCGCATGGCTACCAACGCCTGATACTGAGCGCATTATCCTACGACTCGATCCTGGTGTTGCTTTTGGCACGGGCAATCATCAGACAACACAATTGTGTCTCGAAGCATTAGAAGCTCATGTTAGCTGTGAAACCGTTATTGCAGATATTGGCTGTGGTTCTGGGATTTTGTCAATTGCCGCAATACTTCTAGGCGCAAGTAAAGTTTATGCAGTTGATGTCGATCCTCTGGCTGTGCAATCTACTGTAAACAATAGCGAACTCAATTCAATTAAACCAGAGTGCTTAATTGTTGAGCAAGGAAGTGTCGAGCAGCTTGTATCCTTAGTATCAGCACCAGTAGACGGCATTGTCTGTAACATTTTGGCAGAAGTTATTATCAAGTTAATTCCTCAATGGAATGCGATCGCCCATGCATCAACTTGGGGCATCTTGAGCGGAATTCTTGTCAGCCAAGCCCAGGCAGTTAATAATACTTTAAATCAACATGGCTGGCGTGTTACAAGCCAATTGCAAAAACAAGACTGGTGCTGCCTTAATATTTGCCGTACTTGAAGTTATAAACTTACTACAGCAAAGTTTGTAGCTTTTGGATCAAAGCATCTGCTGGCATGACACCTTCAATGCGTTCTACAGGTTGACCGTGTTTAAACAGCACTAATGTCGGTAATGCTTGAACTTGATGCTGACTAGCAATTTCAGGATATTTTTCTGTATCAATTTTAACAACTCGCAATTGTTGCTGGAACTGCGCATTGACTCGCTCTAAAATCGCCGCCATCATTTGACAAGGACCACACCAGTCTGCATAAAAATCAACTAGTACCGGAACATTCGATTGAGCCAATAATTCTTCAAAGTTTTTGAACTGTTGCTTAGTTGCCATAGAACAGTGGTTATTTTTTAGAATTGCATCTCTATCCTAATTTTTTCCGACAGCGATCGCACCTATTTCTAGAGATCAGAGATCAGGGAGTTATGAGTTCTCAGTTTTGAGTGTTGAGTTTAAGAAAGTGTAATTCAAAACTCTTGAGGATTCAAAACTCACCCCTCATCCCTCACTCCTCACTCCTCTCCTATAGGTTCAGGACACAAATCGACTTACAATGCTTGAGCAAGATAGTTGTAGAGGTGTATTTATGGAAGCATTACCAGATTTGCAAAAATTACGTGACAAAGTAGCAATTGTGACAGGTGCTTCGCGGGGAATTGGCAAAGCGATCGCTCTTAGTTTAGCTAGTGAAGGTGCAAATGTTGTTGTTAACTACGCAAGTTCTAGCACTGCAGCCGAACAAGTCGTTGCAGAGATCGCCGCAGGAGGAGGAAGTGCCATCGCGCTGCAAGCTGACGTATCCAAAGCCGATCAAGTCGAGGCGCTGATTAACGCTGTCATGGAAAAATGGAACCGTATTGATGTACTTATTAATAATGCAGGAATTACTCGCGATACGCTGTTATTACGGATGAAGCCAGAAGAATGGCAAGCAGTTATTGACCTTAACCTCACAGGTGTATTCCTGTGTACTCGTGCCGTCAGTAAAATTATGCTCAAACAGCGCAGTGGAAGGATTATTAGTATTACCTCTGTTGCAGGACAAATGGGAAATCCAGGACAAGCAAACTACAGTGCTGCTAAAGCTGGAGTGATTGGATTTACTAAAACTGTTGCCAAAGAATTTGCCCCACGGGGAATCACAGTGAATGCTGTTGCGCCTGGATTTATTGCTACTGATATGACAGGTAATCTCAGTAATACGGAAGAGATTCTTAAGTTTATTCCCCTAGGTCGCTACGGTCAACCTGAAGAAGTCGCTGGTATGGTGCGCTTTCTTGCTAGCGATCCTGCTGCTGCTTACATTACAGGACAAGTGTTTAATGTCGATGGTGGTATGGTAATGGCGTAACTAAAGCATTGAGCTGCACAGGAGTGGCAATTTCTGCAGCTAAATAGGGCGATGATTGAAAACCTAAACAGCTGATTCAACAAATTGCTTGCCACACTCCTTACAGAGATAGCACTGCTTTCCCCTTCTATACCCGTTTTTCGATAACTGCTGCGATCGACAATGGGGACACTTCATTACTTTCATTACATATTCTAACCGATTGTCACCAATGTGCGGTTCTAGATAGGAAACAAATAACTCCTCAATTTGCTGCACTAACTGTTGACGATGCTGTTCGTCTGGGTTGCGAAGTGCGGCTAAGATAACGGCATTACTACTGTGAACGCAAACTTCTGCTAGTAGATGACATTGCGTTTCATTCAATGCTAGGTTTCGTTGCTTAAAGAGACTGGCAGCAAAATCAATAGCTTCCTGAGTCATACTTTCATCAATCAACTGAAAAATCTCGCGGGAGCTAAAAAACTGTACGAATACTACCCGCGATACAGGCTGCTCAAACAGTTCGACGACAGCACTTACCAGCGCGTGAATCATTTGGCGTAATGGTAAGTGAATGATTTGCTGCGTGTTAGCTTGTGCCCACATCGCTTTGACTCGCTCGATATGCCGTAACTCCATTGCTTTAAAGATGGCAGCTTTATCGGGAAAAAACTGATAAATAGAGCCGATCGCTGTTTCTGCTTTTGCCGCAATTAGATGAGTTGTTGCTGCGGCGTAGCCTACTTCATCGAATACTGCTGCTGCTGCATCCAAGATTTTTTCAACACGTTCCTTACCACGTTGTTGTTTAGGTTGACGGCGCAAACTTCTTGACGAATGCGAAGATTTTGTCATATTCTAAAAACACGACGAATTCCTCACAATTTTATATCAAGCGGAGAACATCATGCTGTCAATGCTTCGTGGCGCACCTTGGTTGTTGGCGCATAAGTCGATGCTATCAATGCAACCTTGCAAAATTTCTTTATATGGTGTTGATTATGTGATGTGGAAAGATGCTGCAGGAAATGTCTATGCCCTACCTAATGCTTGTCCTCACATGGGAGCAATGCTATCAGAAGGATGGTGCGAAGCACAAAATGATGGTACAAGTGTTGTCACGTGTCCATTTCATGCTTTGAAGTTTGATGCAGAAGGCTGTACAGTTTTGCCTGGATCGAATAAAAAAACGTTACCTCAACTCAATCCTTTGCCTTTAATAATTCAGGGCGACTTTATTTGGTCTTACGGCGGACACGAACCAAAAATTCCTATTCCTACTGTGCTGAATGAGATTGCCAAGACCTATTACTTTGTTGGACATACAGCAGATACGAGTGTTGCAACAGATTTGTTAACAATGCTGCTGATTATGCACGACTACAATCATCAAAATGGCACACACCACGATTTGTTCCGAATTACCGAAGTTGAATTTCATCAATTTATTGATAACGGGCATCATTCCCATGCCTTTTACGATATGCCCACAGCACCTTATAGCTTGACAGCAAAGCTCAAGAAGCCAGATTTATTTCTACTGCCCAGCACGATTAAAGCACACCTAGAAAATCATTTTCCATCTCTCGTTATTTTTCACGGAGAAATGCCACTGGGTAAAGCTGCACAGTGTCACATTTTTGTACCAGAAGCCGAGAATCGGACGCGAACTTACATTTTGCTCTTTGGGCAAGCGAAACACCCTGCTTTCAAGCTATTTGGCAATACATATCTCGAGTTTGGTAATGTCGTTGTCAAGCAAGATGCTGATATTTTGGCAAAAATTTATGCAGATGCGCCACAGAAAATTAAACTCAATAATGAAGTAGGTATGGACTGGGTACGGCGTAACTTTAAAAGCTTTCCTCATATTACAGAGCCTAATTTTTCAAACTTCAGTTACCAGTAGAGTTGCTGTATGACAAACATACTATTACCAGTTAAAGTGTACGAAGGTACACTTTGTCTGAGTAGTTCTGACTTCAGTCAGAGAGTTTATTTAGTGAATTAAGCTTCAACAGTTGAGTCTAAATATGGGATAAACCAAGCTCTTTCTTCCGAAGAAAGCCGTCGCGGACGCATAGTTTGCCTATCAATAAATAATCCTTTTTGAACGCCCTCAGCCGCAAGTATTTGTTGACTATTATAGAAACGAAATTGCATAGTAGCAGAAGCGTTACGCAACTCAGACAGCCAGAGATCTATTTGAACGCGATCGCCTAAATACAAGGGTGATTTATAAATAATGTTCGTTTGAATTAAAACTGGTGCAAATCCTTGCTTGAAAATTTCATGAGTTGGCATTCCCACCGCTTCAAGCAGCTTAGTCCGTCCTATTTCCATCCAGTGAATATACACAGCATTGTTGACGTGTCCAATGAAGTCAATTTGGTAAGAGTAAATATCTAAATCAAAGGAAATTTTTTGCATTCGATCTACTCTCAGTCAACAAAAATGAAGTGTTTCATGTTGAGAATAATAACTAATTCACTGTTGAAATACTTTATGTTCCTCTAAATGGGCTTGAATGTCTTGACGCGATCGCCACACTGGACGTAATTGCTTTTGTGCAAATAACGATAACTGATCTCCGTTATGCTGCGAATGAGGTTGCGTTGAATTACCGTAACTGTTGAGTGTCATTGCCCGAATGGGATTGGAAAATTCAATCGCTGCAACATACGAATCGCCACCAATTGATGTATAACTACCGTCTCTTTGAGGTGCAAACCAAACTGTGCGAAACACCCCTAAGTTATCAAAAGCGCCATTACCAGGCAATTTTTGGTTGCCATACTGTAACTGAAAAACATCTCCCCAGCGGACATTCAATGTACCATACGCTTGTTTCACTTTACCAGCAGCCGTTTCTAAAGCTTTAACCGCACTTTGAGGATTTGCTAGTCCATTCGGTGTAGTTCGTGGAGAACAGAACAGCCAAGGAGTTGCAAACACTTCAGGAAATTTGACTTCATTTGTCCATGCTGTAAATAACACCGCACCTCTACTATTAGCTTCGGTTTGACGATCCCAAGATTCCAGAACATCCGCCGCCTGACGCACTAATTCATTACCATATTCACGTGCTACCAAAATGAGATTGTCTAAAATGCGATCGCTCAATTCCATACGTGTTGAGTGCTTGTATTGCATCATCTCCTCAAACGAGATTTGCCGATCTTCATCTAGCATACGTGCAGATCGCTGTGCTCGAAAATGCATAAATTGTGGAGCCATATATGCGGGAAACTTTGCTGGATCTAGCACCTGGGGAAATGTCGTTGTCCACGGTGGATCGTTAGCATTCTGTAACCAGCCACTTGCCGGATCGACTACCCGTGGTAAATCTTGGTAAGCATGATATTTTGTCCACAACGTTTTTGAAGTCTCACCAGGAATCACACCTGACCAATATTGATAGTCTCCTGCTTGTCTAATAGGAACTTGCCCGTTAAACAAATGCATAATGTGACCTTTACGGTCAGCATACATCACAGTAAACATGGGTAACTGCAAGCGTTGTAACGCGGCTTCAAACTGAGTCAAGTTTTTAGCCCGTGCCATATTCCACCATTGTTCTAATACCCCTGGTTGATCCAACCCGACAACTCGCAATGCTAACGCCTTGCCATCTTGTTGTGATATGACAGGTCCATGAACTGAACGGCTGACTAAAAGAGGTTGCGATCGCACGCTTCCATCTTGCTGCTTCACCCGTAGCGTTAAATTTTCTGTCTCAAACGCCCGTACCTTGCCATCAAAAAGATACCCATCATCTTGCAGCTGTAATTCATAAGCATCCCAACCATCGTGAGTATTGACGGTATACGTCCACCCCAAATTATTATTGAATGCGATCGCTAGCCCAGGAAACCCGACAAGTGTCGCTCCATAAATATCAACACCAGGAGCTTGCAACTGTGCTTCGTACCACAAAAACCGATCCGACCATAACAAATGCGGATTTGCGAGTAACATTGCATGACCATTTGCTGAACGTGAAGGTGCGATCGCCCAAGCATTAGATCCTGCAGAGTATTTTTCCTCTACCCCTGCAACTTGCGCCGGATTGACAACGAACGTAAAATACAGCACCCGCTGCAAATGCGCTAACGCATCTTCCGGATTAACTGGTAACACGACCTCAACTTTATCATCAATCAAGTCACCATGTTCTTGCACATACTGATTAATTCCCGCCGCAAATGCTTCAAGATAACTTTGAAAAGCCGGACTTTGCAGTTGATACCAACGACGCGCCCTGTTGGGTACACCCATCGTCAATACCCAGCGATCCGAATCTAAATAACTCTCTCCCCAATACTCCGCCGCACGTCCCCGCGCTTGTCCATAAAGCCGCAGCAATAAATCCCCATGACTTTGCATTTGCGCCCAACCAAAAGCCTGAAACGCACCACGCGCATCCTTAGCAAACACATGAGGAACACCATAAGTATCCCAAAGAATCTCCGTTGCTGTTGGCAAAATTGCCCTACCATACCCCCCAACCAGCAACACAACAATCAACCCTAAAACCACCAATCCAAATCGCCAAAACCTCCTTTGCATCTTTTCTCTGCGCCCTCTGTACACGCCATCACGGGAGTTGCTACAACGGGGGAGACCCCCGCAACGCACTCCCTCCTCAACGGAGGAAACCTCCGCACCTTTTATGTGGCTCCTCTGTGGTTCGTCTAAGCGATCGCACTTCTCACCTTCCGACTCAAAGGAATACACATCGGCGTTCCCGCAACCGGATCAGCAATAATCCGAGAATCCAAACCAAACACCTCACGCACCACCTCCTCTGTCATCACCTCTTGAGGAGTGCCATGCGCATAAATCCCCCCCTGCTTCAGCGCTACTAAATAATCTACATACCGACAAGCTTGATTCAGATCGTGCAACACCATCACCAAAGTTCTACCTTGCAGGTGATTCAACTCCTGCAATAAATCCAACACTTCAATTTGATGCGCCAAGTCCAAAAAAGTTGTCGGTTCATCTAATAGTAAAATTTCCGTATCCTGTGCCAACGCCATAGCAATCCAAGCACGTTGTCGTTGTCCACCAGATAGTGTATCAAGTTCGCGTTCGGCAAACTCTGTCATTGCTGTCGTTGCTAATGCTAACTCTACCAACCGCTCATCTTCTGGCGACCATTGCTGCAACCAACTTTGATATGGATATCGTCCGCAAGCGACTAAATCCTTTACTGTTAAACCTTCTGGCGCAACAGGTGATTGTGAAAGGATACCTAATTGCTTTGCAACTTGTTTAGTCGATAACTTAAAGACATCTTTGGCATCAAGGTAAACAGCCCCCGATCGCGGTTTGAGTAATCTTGCTAACCCTCGCAACAGAGTTGATTTACCACAGCCATTAGCACCCACTAAAGCGGTCATTTTCCCTTTGGGAATTGCCAAATCTAAGTTTTTGATGATTGCTGCTTTATCATAAGCAAGCGTGAGACGCTGAGTTGATAGTCGGTTTGGTGAGGAAGCTTTCAAAGTCATCTTTTGCAATTGAACACCAATAAAGCGTTGTCGGAGTACAAATCACTAATCTTGCGGTTAATTCTTCACAATGTCACTACACATTCAACTTCCAAGAAATCCTGAGAAATCAATGCAAAAACGACACAGAGTTTATGTTTGATTCTCCGTGTCGCTATTGTGTGCGAGGAGTAACACTAAAGATTACTTTATACTTATTGCGAGTGATTATCAAGTTTTTGAGGAGCGATCGCGTTCTACGATTAGCAACTCTATTAAATTCTCAAATCTTCAGTACGATCAGTAACACCTTCAGGCAAAATATCAAGAATGCTGTGAGCTAAAGAGCGTTAGTTCTATGTCCTTTGCAAAAAAATCTCTCCAGCCACCGTGGTTTTGGCTAGGAATATTAGCAGTATTTCTGGTCTCTCTAGGTCTGCGGTTTTGGCAACTGAGTCGGTTTAACACCTTAGTATTTGATGAAGTTTACTACGCTATTTTTGCCAATAACTACCTAACTCGTACTCAATTTTTTGACGGACACCCACCTTTAAGCAAATATATTATTGCTGTAGGAATGTGGATTGGCAGTCATCTTCCCGTTGGACAGGACACTGTAAATAGCCTCACGGGTTCTTTACGCTCTACGTGGAGTTATCGCTGGCTGAATGCGCTCACTGGGTCTTTTATTCCCTTAGTCATTGCCGGAATTGCTTACCAAATCAGTTATAGCCGTACCTATGCATTGATAGCAGCATTATTTACAGCGGCTGATGGCTTATTTTTAGTTGAGTCGCGCTATGCACTAAACAACGTTTACTTAGTGATTTTTGGACTATTAGGACACTTATGCTTTTTATTGGCATTAGAGCATAAGAAACGACGCCATGTATGGCTAACACTCGCTGGAATTGCTTTTGGGGCAACTATATCAGTAAAGTGGAATGGCTTATGGTTTTTATTGGGAGCTTATACTGTATGGATAGCTGGGTGGCTGAGTTGGCTATTTCCCAAACGCTACAGTAATTATCAAAGTCACTTTATTCGAGTTTCTTCGTCTTTAGTCAATCTTAGGCAAATCAAGCTTTGGCACGTTGTCTTTTATTTAGGCATTGTTCCAGTTGCTTTTTACAGTATTCAGTGGATTCCGCACCTACAATTGAATCCATCTCCTAACTTCTGGGAAGTACAGCAGAAAATTCTGTCTTACCATCAAAATATTGGTAGCGGCAGTGATGTCCATCCTTACTGTTCTTCTTGGCTCAGTTGGCTGTTCATGGTTAGACCTGTAGCTTATTTTTACCACATAGCTCAGTCTACAACAGCACCAATATCAATTGTGGGACCACCACTTCCCGCTAGCTATGCTCGCGTGATTTATGATGTTCATGCCATCGGAAATCCTATCTTATGGTGGCTGTCAACGGTAGGAATTGTCACTCTGCTGTGGAGACTAGTAAGACGCTTTGTTGTCAATTGGATTCAGACTAAGCGATTATCAGAACGCACATCACCTACAGATACTTGGATTGCGCTGTACTTAGTCATAAACTGGTTAGCCAATCTATTACCCTGGGTAAGAGTAACGCGCTGTACATTTATTTATCACTACATGGGCGCTTCAGTGTTTGCGGGACTGGCGATCGCCTGGCTAGTTGCTCGCTGGATACAAAGTTACTCTTTATTATTGCGGGCAGTTGCCATGACAATTATTTTCCTCATCTTGGCAGCCTTTGTCTTTTGGATGCCAATTTATCTTGGTTTACCATTAACTCCAGAAAGTTATCGATTACGAATGTTATCGCCCACATGGATTTAGGTAATGGGTAATGGGTAATGGGTAATGGGTAATTAGCCAAAGTGCCACTCATCACTCCTCATCTTTGACAAACATTGCCCGATACACAGGTTTTCCTTGCGATAGGGTTGACTTTTCTCTTTCCGTGTGTATTGGCAAAGGATTTTCGGCTAACCACTGCGTTCCTTGGCGATGGAAAGCGGGATGTGCACTAAAGCGATCGCACATCTCCTCAGCAACTGCTTCAATATCCGATTGCAAGAAAACAATACCGCCAGATGCTAGATGCTTTGCCAATTCTTCTACTAATTCTGGTTGCACAACTCGCCGTTTGGCGTGGCGATGTTTAAACCAAGGATCGGGAAATTGAATTGTAACTCGCTGTAATGTATTGGCAGGCAAATTACTCAAAAGCGGCGCGAGAGAATTATTTGCATTACAAAACAAATAATGTAAATTTGGTATTGCTAACTTATCGCGCAAATAATTTGCTTCTTGAACAAGCGGTTCGCGAATTTCTAATCCTAAGAAATTCCAGTTTTGCTGATTTATTGCCATCTCAAGCAAAAATTTTCCCTTACCACAGCCAATATCTAAGTGTAGGGGCTGAGTCAAATTAACATAGACTTTCTCCCAATCTAAAGCATGAACTGGCGTTTGATACTTCTGCGATAATGGATTGACGTGTTGTCGAACTCGGAGTGCCAATGTTTACCCTCCTGATTGCGTTTTGGATGGATGAAAGCCTCTGTCAGTCAGTTTACCGAATGATTTACTTTGTCGTGACTTACGAATAACGGATAACTTTGTTATGCGGGGCTAAAAACCGTTTTACAATTAGCTAATTGCTAATCGCTAATCGCTCAGTACTCTCTCTAGTCATGACTTTAAATTTTCGCTTTGCTGTAGTTAGCGACTTACACATTGCTCTTCCTCACACCGTCTGGAGTCATCCTAGTCGATTTCACATGGTGGAAGTCAGTATTCCCGCTTTAGAAATTGTCTTTGAGCATTTAAAACAACAGCAACTTGATTTTCTGTTACTTCCTGGCGATTTAACTCAAGATGGAGAACCAGATAATCATGCTTGGCTACAACAGCGATTAGCTCAGTTACCTTTTCCAGTGTATGCGATTCCTGGCAACCATGATTTTGAGACGAAAATTCCAGGTAAACAAGCGATCGCAGCCACTGATTTCCCTCGATATTACCGTAAGTTCGGTTATGAAACTACACAAGAGCTTTACTATACTCAGCAAGTACTACCTGGGTTAAGACTTATTGGCTTAAACTCCAATTACTTTAATGCGCAAGGAAAACTTGTCGGGCGATTGGATAGCAACCAACTCAAGTGGTTACATCAGGTACTTGAGCAAGCAGCAGAAGATGTTGTGTTGGTTATGGTGCATCATAACGTGATTGAACATATACCGCATCAATCACGCCATCAACTCGGTCAGCGATATATGTTAGAAAACGCGCCAGAGTTATTACAACTCCTCAAAATTTTGGCGTACAGTTGGTTTTTACAGGACATTTACACGTTCAAGATGTCGCGCAGTGGCAGAATATATACGAAATTACAACAGGTTCGCTTGTCAGTTATCCTCACCCTTACCGGATCATTCAGTTTCACCAAGATGACTCAGGACAAAATTGGTTAAAAATTGAGTCGCATCGCGTAGAAGCTGTTCCTGATGTCCCACAACTGCAACAAATGTCACGTCAGTGGATCGGCGATCGCAGTTTTCCTTTTATGCTCCATCTATTGACTCAACCACCTTTGAACTTACCGCAAACAGAAGCAGAAAAACTTGCTCCTCATTTACGCTATTTTTGGGCAGATATTGCGGCTGGAGATGCTTTATTTGAATTTCCTGATTTTCCCTTGTCTGCACAACGTTATTTTGCCAAATTTGGGGCGATCGCATCTAATGGCAAACTACTATTAATTGATAACAACACAACCCTAAGACTGTGAAGCTATGGCAAGATAGAATGCTAGTGGTTAGTGGCTAGTGACTAGTCACCTCGATGATTTGGTCATTAACCAAACTTTCTATTACGGTTGGCGACAAATCGCAAACACTGATGTGTAGCCATGCAGAAAGGTACTACCACCCACAGGACCAATTTCTCCATTACAGAAAAAACCTCCCATTGATACATTTGGCATATAGCTGCTAAATAGCTGAGAATCAAAGTTAGGTTTCCCGTAGAGCATTTCTCCTCGTCCCAAACAAGAAAACATTAACGCCCCAGCAGGTGATAAATCAGGATGAGTTTGTATGTATCGTTGTAGCAACCATTCCAAATCATCAGCAGAAGTTTCAGCATCGCGCAAGTGAAACTGAATTCGTTGTCCAGGGCGAACTAAATCAGCTACAGCGATCGCCCCAACTTTAGGATCGACTCCTAATAAATTCCGAATCAAAAAGTCTCCTTGTTCTAAACTCTGCTTAAACTCGTCGCGCACAACTCCAATAAATAAGGAGTGTTCTGCTAATTGCCGATCTGAATCATTTAAGCTAGAAATTAAATCGCGTAACACTTCTAACGGTGGTTGTTCTTCTAAAGCAAGTAAAATATTACGTTCAGAGGCGCTAACGCGGTAAGGTTCGCCAATAGGTCGGCATCCTTGTGCCACAATTGTATCCAAAATAATATTGCCACTTAAGGCAACGCCCACTGTTCCTGAACGATATAAAGTTTCGTTGCACAACAAGCCAATTCGCCCAGGAACTTGACTACCACTTGCTAATCCGCCTACTGTAATTGAACCAGGATAGGCATAATCTATCCCTTGCAATAAATCGCTAACTCCTGAAGCAAAAGGATCAGATAGTAAAATAAACTGAGGTTGTTCAGCTGGTGAGACACCAAATAAATCGACCCATGCTGTAGGAGGACTATCAGGATCGGGAAATTGCTCAGCGACAACGTGAAAAGGTTTGATTGCAACGCCTGGTAAGTGTGCCAAAGTCAGGCTTAGTGCTGGTATACCCTCAAATTCCTGCACAGATCCTTGCTGGTTCATCCCAATAATACCACCGCCACCACAACCAATCAGAACTTCAACGTCGGGTAGCTTTTCTTGTAATAAAGGAAGCAGGCGGGGATACTCACTAGTAAAGGCAGCAGAAATAAAAATTAATCCAAGATCTGCTGGTAACTGTAACAGTGTAGAAGCTTTTTCTACAACTTCTGCAACAGCGGCTTCTAATGAAGCACGAGTTGATACGGCGTTTGCCCACTGCATGAAGTCTGCCATAAGTTATACCATCACTCCTCTTCTAGGCTGAGGTCTTTTCTATTTTCGGTGTTAATAGGGAATAAAAGCATCTAACTGAAGTTAATTTAGCTAACGATTGGTCTAGAAGTGACTAGTGGAAGAGTGATTAGTTTTGAGTTTTGAAGTTTGAGTTTTGAGTTAAAAGAATTGTCATAACTCACAACTCCCCATCCTCCAGCCCTAAACAACGCCTATCTATCTAAAATAGTCTGTGACGATTTGTAAGATTCTTTCAGCTGCATGACCGTCACCGAAAGGGTTGATTGCGGTTGCCATCGTTTGATAAGCTTCTGCGTTATTTAATAATACGCTGGCTGCAGTAAATATTTGTTCTGGGTCAGTTCCGACTAGTTTAGCAGTACCTGCCGCGATCGCTTCTGGTCTTTCGGTTGTTTCGCGCAATA
This sequence comes from Gloeocapsopsis sp. IPPAS B-1203, assembly GCF_002749975.1. Taxonomy (NCBI): domain Bacteria; kingdom Bacillati; phylum Cyanobacteriota; class Cyanophyceae; order Chroococcidiopsidales; family Chroococcidiopsidaceae; genus Gloeocapsopsis; species Gloeocapsopsis sp. IPPAS B-1203. The sequence continues at coordinate 397,071 of NZ_PEIG01000001.1, forward strand.
CTAATACTGGTTTTCCTAAAGAAGGTGCTTCTTCTTGTAATCCACCTGAATCAGTCAGTAGTAAGTGCGATCGCCCAATTGCACCAACCAATTCTGCATAATCCAATGGTTCTGTTAAAAATATGCGAGAGTGGTGACTCAACGCCGCTTGCAACGGTTCTCTCACAATTGGATTGCGATGCAGGGGTAAAAGCAAAGCTGTATCTGGACACTGATCTAAGATTTGTAAAAATCCTTCAGCAATCTGGAGGAGGGGTTCTCCCCAATTTTCGCGTCGATGCACTGTTGCCAACAAAACACGGTATTTTTCCCAGTCTAAACCAGGGACATCACATGCAGGTTGACGCTGAGCAACTGATAGCAAAGCATCGATCACAGTATTACCTGTTTGATGAATTTTTCCTAATACTCCTGAACGTTGCAAATTTTGCACAGCAAGCGTTGTAGGGGCAAAATGCAATTGTGTCAGCTGTGATATTAAACGACGATTTGCTTCTTCTGGATAAGGGTTTAAGACATCATCTGTCCGCAATCCTGCTTCTACATGACCTACAGGAATTTTTTGATAAAACGCTGCTAATGCAGCAGCAAAAGCAGTCGTCGTATCTCCTTGAACTAAAACTAACTGAGGTTGGAGTTGCTTGAACAAGCTTTCTAATCCCTGTAAGCTGCGACATGTAATATCCGTGAGAGTTTGCTTTGGCTGCATAATTTCTAAATTTTGGTTCGCTTCCAAGTCAAATAACTGCATGACTTGTGCCACCATCTCAATATGTTGACCTGTTAAAATTACCTGCGTGTCAAAGAGGGGCGATCGCCTAAAGACTTGAATCACCGGAGCCATTTTAATTGCTTCCGGTCGCGTACCTAAAATAATGCAGACTTGCTTTGCCATGTGCTCAGGACTTATGACTGAAGTTAGAGAAAAACTTTCTCCTGATATATGTTCTCTTATCTTCTGTATCCTGACACGATTTTGGATGAGGTTGGGTAATATAGCAAGGTTCAGAGATCAGTGTTAGAAGGTTAGAAGTTAGCACTTAGCAATGACTCTAAGTTCTTGTATAGTTAATCAGAAAGCTATTACAATTCTTGGCATGAAAAAACCCGGCTTTTACCGGGCAGATCCACTGTCATTGCGGATAGTGACTATAAAACTACTTTGCAAATATCCGCTATCCCAGCGCTCCTTATTGCTTCAGTTCGCAAGTTAATGGACAAGCCGCGTAGACCGAAGTATGTAGGGTGTCTGCCTCGCCGTGTAGCCAGTTTAGCCAGCTAACTTCTTTTGGATGAATGCCTTTGAGTGTCAGTATGCCAGCACCAACCACTACTGCTAATACATTGATGGTAATGATGCTACCAACGACTAATAAAACTGCACTAACTGGTATCACTGATTGCAGCACAATTGATAGTAGCGAACCAAATGTTGCCATCAAAACAACAAGGGGAAACCCTACGACTAATAAGCAAACTGCCAGTGTAAAAGTCCAGATTAAAAAGCTTTTGAGCATAAAGAAATAATAAGTCTTTTTTAGACTGGAGCTTTGAGCTAGAGCCATGATTTCTCCTCCACAGAGAATAAAAAAAGTGAATTAAGTAAAATTCTTGTTAACTAGTTTTATCTAGCTTATCTATTGAAATTTAGTATATAGAAACCAATGGTTAAAATGATCTTTTAGTTATTAAACTTTACAGTTGAGCAAATGTATTTATGAATACTCAATTAAAGTTGTTGCATTTTGGATATTTATCATTAGTAATTACATTGGCATCTATCAATAGGTATAAAAGCTACAAGACCTTCTCTTTCGCGATCCCAAGCTATATTACTTCATGTATGCCTGCCGAGGTTGCGCTATTCTCACAATAATTTCTTGAGAGCTACAATCAAGGCTTAACATTTCTTATAAATAAATACATTTTCTCTCATAATTCTTTTGGTTCAGATTTGAGTAAATTCGTTCTGAAAAACAGTGCTTTGCTGAGGGTATTGATGCCTCCGCTGTAATAGGGATTCATTAATTCTTTATTTATAAAAATGTCATTGCGATCTCAACTCAATAAAAAATTAACAAGTAGCACTAGAACAAATGTATAGGAGTACAAATACTTAGTATTAGAAAGCTTAAAAATATCATGCTTTCATTTTTTAGAGATTCTGTAACAAATCCATTACAAAATCAGATTGATAAATAGGTGCTTTATCAAGACAAGCAACAATGCAATCGTGATGTCAAAACAATACACCTGATACAAAGCGTGGCAGTGAGGGAAAACTATAAACGAATGTCATTGCAGCCATTTGGTACAACAGGCTTGCAATGTCTCATTTGATTATTTAATCAGGTAGCCACAAGTATTAATACATGACAGAATCACAGCGCCCACCAATTCCTGCTCCAGCGATTCCTCGCGTACCACCGATGCCATTACCAAAGTCTAGAGTAGTAAATCATCCACCTACAGACATAACTGAGCTACAACCACAAACTGTTTTACAACTGAATACTCATATTCCTCACAAGTCTCAGCCAAGTACTGCGGCAACAAGTGCAACCCCAACATTAGAGCAACTAGTGCGAGAAGCTCACGAAAAAGGTATTTCAGACTTACACTTGGGTGTTGGCGAAGTTCCTCGTTTCCGCGAACGTGGAGAAATTATTGTGACCGATCATCCAAACATAGATGAAGCTACGTTTGCTAGCTGGCTTCAAGAAATTCTTACCGAACAACAAATTGCACAATTTCACGAATATTTAGAATACGACGGTGCTACACAGTATGAAGGAGTAGTACGAGTACGAATTAACGTATTTATCTCGCTCAACGGTCCAGCAATGGTGCTGCGATTAATTCCCTTAAAAATTCTGACGTTAGAGCAACTGAGTTTACCACCCATTTTTCGAGATTTGTGTCACTATCACAAGGGATTAATTTTAGTTACAGGACCAACGGGTTCGGGTAAGTCTACTACGCTCGCAGCAATGGTTGATTATATCAATCAAGAATTGCCTAAGCATATTATCTCAATTGAAGATCCTGTAGAATTTGTGCATCAAAGTAGAAAATCGCTAATCAAGCAACGGGAAGTAGGCATTCACACGTTGAAATTTGACAACGCCTTGAAAGCATCATTGCGGGAAGATCCAGATATCATTCTCATTGGGGAGATGCGCGATCGCGAAACTGTTAATACTGCTTTAAAAGCTGCCCAAACTGGACACCTTGTCTTTGGAACTTTGCACACAAATAGTGCAGTAAAAACAATTGAAAGAATTCTTAATCTTTACAACCCTGACGAGCAAGCTCCGATGCGAATTCAGGTTGCAGAATCTTTGGTTGCAGTTATTGCCCAAAGCCTCGTGAGGACAACTGACAACAAACGAGCGGCGATTCACGAAATTCTGATTAATACAGATGCTATTAAAGATTATATTATGCGCAACGAGGTTGAAGAAATCGAGGCAATCATTCCACGCTGTAACTTTGAGGGCATGTGCACCATGAATCAATCAATTTATAAACTATACGAAGAAGGAAGATTAACAGAAGAAACTGCTTTAGAGGCGTCACCCAAGCCAAACGAAATGGCGATGATTTTACGCGGTAGAGTATAAGAGGGGAGAGGAGTGAGTGATGAGTGACTAGTGACTAGTGGGAGAGTAGGAGTGTGGGAGTGTGGGAGAGATTTAATTATTATTGTTCTTTACTACCCGCCTACCCAACTACTCAACTCCCTCCTACCCTCTGACCCCTGACTCCTAACTACAAACAATTGAATCAAGCTCAGTCACAAGATATAGATACGTTTAAAGGTATTGCACTGTTTACCCCAGGGGGCGATTTAATTTACTGCATTGACCCCAAAAAACAAGGACGCTGGCATTCACATCTGTGTGCAGGTTTACAAGAAATACTCAACCTTCCTGAACTACCTCATTTCTTAGTGCCTTGCTATACTGCAACAATTGATCGTTGGTTAGATCCACAGACACAACAGGTACAGACTTACGCAGAAGCACATCCTCCTGTGCTACGGTACCAACCTCTGTTAAATGCTGTTTTTCGCACTCATGTAGTTTGGCAAGCTGCTCCTGTCACAGAAGGTTTGTGCGATCCAATATTGCTAGCTACGTATCGCCCCTCATTTCCGCAATTGTGGGAAGAACACGAGCTTGTTGTGCACTTTGAGCGATCGCTTGCGAGTTCCCGTTTTATTGAGCCAGTGTCATCTCAGCCATCAATAAAGTATAATTCGCAACCACTAGACTGTACCCTGTACTTGTTTGTTGCAGGACATAATCCAGCAACAGAGAGGATCTTACAAACTTTACGCCAAGTTCTTGAGCAATTTAACTATCCATACACACTAAAAGTCATTGATGTGCTTAAGTATCCAGAGCAAGCCGAAATTTATCAAGTGACAGCAACACCAACACTTGTCAAAGTCTCTCCAAAGCCAACACGGCGCTTGGTTGGTAATTTAGATAATGCCGAAAAACTGTTACAGATGTTAACTTTCCCTGAGATTTGAAGTAAAGAAAAGTGGCTAGTAGCTAGCCACCAATCACTTTGTCACCCTAGGCATTAGTTGTTGCAGGATCAGCCTCTAAAGGCTCAGGCGTAGAGGTTTGTAAAGATGCTTCATCGAGTTTTGTCCATTCAGTATGGAAGGCACCTTCTTTATCAACTCGGGCGTAAGTATGTGCCCCAAAGTAGTCACGCTGGGCTTGAGTAAGATTTTGTGGCAAGCGATCGCGGCGGTAGCTGTCGAAATAATCCAGTGAAGCACTAAATGCGGGTACTGGAACGCCGAGTTTAGCAGCAGATGCAACTACTTCCCGCCAAGCGTCTTGCCGATCCAAAATTGTTTGCTTGAATTCTGGTGCCAGTAGTAAGTTCAGCAAATTAGGATCTTCTTGGTAAGCGTGTTGAATCTTACCTAAGAACCCTGCTCGAATAATACAACCACCTTTCCAAATCCGAGCCATTTCGCTCAAGTTCAGATTATAAGAATACACTTTTGATGCAGCAGCTAACTGTGCCATTCCTTGGGCGTATGAGCAAATTTTTGAGCAATACAGCGCATCGCGAATCATGTTGATAAAAGCTTCAGCATCGCCTTCATACTTACCTGTGGGACCTGTAAGCGCTTGCGAAGCAGCAACACGTTCTTCTTTAAATGAAGACATAACACGTGCATTGACTGCTGCGGTGATTGTTGGAATAGCAATTCCTAATTCCAAAGCACTTTGTACTGTCCAACGTCCAGTTCCTTTCTGTCCAGCAGCGTCGAGAATTAAATCAACTAATGGCTGCTTTGTGGTTGGATCGATGTACCTAAAAATGTCTGCTGTAATTTCAATGAGAAACGAATTGAGTTCTTCAGTAGTATTCCACTCTGCAAAAATCTCGTGCAAGCGATTGTGATCGAGATTCAATGTACTTCTGAGTAAATCGTAGGCTTCTGCAATCAGCTGCATATCACCGTACTCAATACCATTGTGTACCATTTTGACGTAGTGTCCAGCACCACCAGGACCAACATAAGTGACACAAGGTCCATCTTCTACTTGGGCAGCAATTTTTGTCAAAATTGGCTCTAAGTATTCGTAAGAGCTTTTTGTCCCTCCTGGCATTAAACTTGGACCATTGAGCGCTCCTTCTTCACCACCACTGACTCCCATACCAATAAATCTGAAGCCAGCAGGTTCTAAATTGCGCGTGCGTCGAGCCGTGTCGTCATACAAGGAGTTTCCGCCATCAATAATGATGTCTCCTTCATCTAACAAGGGTTTAAGCTGGTCAATTACAGCATCAACAGGTGCTCCAGCTTTTACCATGATTAAAATTTTTCGGGGTCGCTCTAGCAAGCCAACGAATTCTTCAAGCGAGTAAGCAGCTTTAACATTCTTACCTTGTGCTCGCGTGTGCATGAAGGCATCTGTCTTTTCTGGGGTACGATTGTAGACGGCGATCGGAAAACCATTACGCTCGACGTTAAGAGCTAGGTTTTCGCCCATAACGGCTAAGCCAATTACACCAAAGCTTTGCTGTGTCATAAGTTTGCTTTACTAACTCCGCTATTGAGATGATTGATTCCCCTTCAGGGTAGCTTGAACTATTGGAATTCTTCTGTAAAAAAGAGATTAAAAGTGTTAAATAAGTTGGGTAAAAGTACATTTAAAATACAGATTCTCTGACTAAATAGATCAAAAGATAGATTTCTCTCATTAGCTTTCAGTCTAAATACAAGCTAGATGGTACATTGAGGATGCATAATCAGTGTGCAAAAAAAGCAAAAACATTGTCCCAGCCAACTTGATTTCTCCTGCCAATTAAGTAGATTCCAAGACTAGTCCAGTCAATTAACTAAGATTTGTATCCAATTGAACAATAAAAGCGCAAAATTAAAATATGTAGTCTGATGACACAGTAAGGAGTAACCCACAAATGCTGGCATACATCCTGGCGTTGGCGGTAGGTTTTTTTAGCCTCGCTATCTACATGACAGCTTTCTTTTTTCCTGAGGTACACCGCAAAGGTGACTTTATTTGGAGCGGGGTAGGACTATTCTACGCCTTAGTCTTATGGGTGTGTTCTGGACGCATCACAGGGGGTGTACTACTCGGTCAAGTAGCTAGCGTTGCTTTATTAGGTTGGTCAGTCACCCAAACGCTGTTGCTACGACGACAACTCACTCCACACCTTCTGCAAACCGCAGCACCCAGCGCGGAAGAAGTAAAAAACACAGTACAAGAAAAAGTTTCTAAATCCTCTTTCTTTTCTAAACTTTCGCAATTGACTAAGCGCGGTAGCAATAGTGCGGCTACTGCAAAAGAGCGGTTGCAACAATTGAGTGAAAAAACACAAGTTCCAGAAACAGGTTCCTCAGGGACAACTGCTACAAGTACTGTACCCGCGACTACCATCGATGACTCAATTCAAGTTATTGACAATCGTACGTTTACACCAGAGCAATTAGAAGGTGCTGCAACACTGCAAGAAACTTCTGCAGAGTCAGTAACTGAGAGTATTTCTGATGCAGTTTCGCCATCTACCGCAGCAGATGAAGTCGTCCAAGCAGCTAGAGAATCGACAGCAGATGCTCAGCCTAATGAGTTTGCTGAGTCAGATCTGTCTGAGGAAACAGCAACAGAAGCAACATCTGAATTGCCTGAGGTGATACGTCCTAATCCGCCCGACCCTGAATTAGTCGAAGCTGCACTTGAAGATGCTGAGGAAAAACATCAAGAAGCTGCACCACCGGAACCCCAAGCACCAGAAAAGCAAGATTCGTAATTACATAGTAAGCCTACTCAAGAAAACGCTTTTAGGTAATGGGTTGACGAGCGATCGCAAAAGGTGAGAGTTGCGATAAAATTATTGCAATTAAGTTTCAACAATTGGATGACAAACTAGCCTCACCATGACGCTCGTCCTTTCTCAATCAGACTGGGATGAACTGTTTCAGCAAGTTCCCCAAGCTCCTCCTGATAATCTGGTGCTTGATGATTTTGAGGAGTTTACGAACCTGCCAGAGTACATAGGACGCGGCTATAATCGCGGCATAGAGTTAACACCTGGGTTATGGTTAAATTTCTCTGAATGCGAATATTGCCAGGATTTGAGCGTGAAGGCACCCGCCCACGACCATTTAATCCAAATTGGGGTTCATTTGTCGGGATTTATATATTTTGATGCGGTTCATCCTAACTTGGGCGGGACACGTGGCTATTTTTCGGGGAGCGGAATTTCGCCAGCCTATGTTGAGAAGTACCGAAGTGGAGAGCGTTTAACTGCTGTCAGTGTAGACATTGAGCCGGAATGGTTGGAATTGTTTTTGACTGATGAGCAGCGATGTTCTGATACTTTAAAGCAGTTATTTAAACAAGAAGACTGGAAAGTATCATTTTACCCAAAAGTCACTCCGGCAATGCGATCGCTCGCGTACCAACTCTGGAATGCACCCTATCGAGGTGCAGCAAAGCGGATGTATCTTCAGGCGAAGGTATTTGAACTCTTAGCGATGCACCTTGACCTGATTTCGGCATCGGCACAAACGCTAAATTCACCACGATTGAAACCAAAGACGATTACGCGTCTGCATTATGCAAAAGAAATTTTGACGCAGCAATTCGAGAATCCGCGATCGCACGCTGCAACGAGGTTTTCAGGCACTGTTTCAAACAACCGTAGTCGGTTATCTAACGCAGCAGCGGCTTGAGCAGGCAGAAAGGTTATTGCGCCAGGGCGATTGTACGGTGGCAGAGGTGGCAACGCTAGTAGGTTATGGGCATTTAGGACACTTTGCAACGGCGTTTAAGCGACGATTTGGGATGACACCGAGTCAGTGTTTGGCGGGGAGAAGAGTGGATGGGTAGGCGAGTGGGAGTGTGGGAGGGTAGGTGAGTGGGAGTGTGGGAGGGTGGAAGTGTGGATGGGTAGGTGAGTGGGAGGGTAGGTGAGTGGGTGAGTGGATTAGGGTTTGGGGGTTGTCCATTTTTGCGGATTGCGGATCATGTTGACCAACATACCGAGGATTTTGTCGTAAGCTTCGGTGAGGGCTTGTCCGGCTGTGGGGGAAAGATATTGGCACCGAACCAAAAGCTATCCAAGTTTGAGTTTCAGAGGTTTCAGCAGCACAGTCAGTTAACTTAGCAATGAAAGCTGCTTCGTAGCAGCGTTTGCGCCATGCCTCTGCCAAGTTAGCACAAATCGAACGAGACGAGCGGCGCATTTGATCTGTGAGTGAGTATCGTTCTTCAACCGGAAATGCTTTAGAAGCTTCAAAAATTCGCATTGCCTCTTCAAATGCCATTTGATAAACTTCCAAATCTTGATACCTTCTCACAAAATCCCTACCCATCAGCCCCCCCCAAATCCCTTATACCCTTATGTTTCCTTCCCACACTCCCATACTCCCACTCGTCTACCCTCCCACTCACCCACCCATATAATCAAAAAGAGAATGACATACAAACTCCCAGTCTCAGGAGGTCATGATGACTTTAACGGTGCAGGATTTGGAGAAGGTGCAGTATAAACTCGGCGACGAATACCGAGTGGAACTGGTTGATGGAGAAATTGTGGTTATGAGTCCGTCTGATCAAAATTAAAATTAGGACAAACCTGTCCCGCTGTTGCTTGCCTCTCCTTCGATGTCTCAACCTTCAGATTCAGATTCTTATATTGAGCAACTCGATCACCTGCGGCTATTAATACTAAAATACTTCCATCAACGCTTGTCTACTGCTGCCTAAATTTGTTTTTGCTACCTTCTCAGGTGAAACTAGAAAGATGCCCCTAGGCAGAAGCAATTATCCATCCTGCTCAGCAAAACTATTCTCATAACAACCAGTTGCGCGATCGCCTTTGACCTAACACATAGATTAGGAGCGATTCTCTGCACGACGGCAAAGTTGAAGGGGTACATTCGGTGGGCGATCTGAGAATTTTATAGAGGAGGCGATCGCACTCTGCACAGGCTACGTGATTATACGTTGCACAGTGAGCGATGATTGAAGATTGTAAATCGATGAAAGATGCTGTATCGCTGTATCTGTCCAAAAAACCTTCACTCTGGCAACCCAAATCTTTTACGAACTTCCTCAACTGATAGTCCTCAACCTGCCTGAGTGTCAGCTAGCCCAGCTTCTACAGCTTGCCGTACATAAATCTCATACATCAAGTCATCCCATGTTGAATCTTCGGGTAACTGCTCAATCAATCGCCTTGCTGCTTCTTTAATGCTACGCGCTTCCATTGATTTATCCTCAACCCTCATGCCAGCTATTTTAAACGATTGTCAAAGAGGGCGATCGCATGAAGAGGAGCAATCCCTAGCAACAGATTGGGAGATGACCGAGGCAATCGCGTTTGGAAAGACGAGGAATGTTCACACAGTGTCTCTACAAGAAAATCGCAAGTGTGTAATAGTTGCCTTAATTGTTCGTTGCTGGTTCTTACCGTTCAAACTCTTTTAAGATGTCTCGAATTTCTTCGGCTGTAACATCTTCCTGGTCAGATTTTGAATATATCGTCACTAAGATGATTTTGTTAGCAGTTTGGATATAGTAAATTATGCGATAACCTGCACTTTTACCCCGTTGAGCGTCCTGATTTCTAAGCCGAACTTTGAAAATGGTGTACTCAACACCTACTACAGCATCACCTAGCAACTCACCCCTTTGAAGTTGTTCGATAACAGGTCGAATGTCGCTGCGGATATTGCGATACCGCTTTTTCAAGAGTCGTAAATTTCAAAGAAATTTAGCAGATGCTTCAACCTGCACGAGTGGTGGATCAATCGTCATCAATACCTTCCCAAAGCTGAGCAATTGGAATGGTGTTTCCCATCACAACATCATGCCACCCTTGTCGGAAACTTTCTGCCGCAGACTCTCGATCGACTTCGTCAATTTCACCTTCAACGGAAACTGCCAAAGCCCTCCCTTCGTCAGGTGTAGGATTGTTCTCAGGGTTCAATTGAGGCTGACGCCGCAACTTGACAAATAATAAAAAGTCAAGAATTTCTTCGATCAGAAAATCAGGAATCTGCTCAATTTCTCGAATCAGTCGCTCTCTAGCTGTCATGGCTTAGAAACGTAAAACTCCCCAGCCTCAGTTTAGCGTTCATCTTCATCAGGATTAGCGATTATCATTGCATACAAAGTCCTCATTTCAGCAGTGCGATCGCCGATTTTGTAGTAACGCAGCGCCTGAAATATACACTTAACGTGAGTTCGGAGGTTGGAGAAACGCTACGCGCAAGTTACCGGAGTTTATCTTTACTTGCTACTCATTACTCAAGTGCGATCGCTCAGTGCTTCTCATACCAAGTTGCGATCAAAAGCATCTCCTGAACTACACCACCTCAGCATTTGTTAGCGAGATTGATGCTGTACATAGGTTCTCAGCACCTCATTAATTAAAGTTTGATATCCTTTATTCTTAGCATGGGAACGAAACCATTCTAAAACTTCAGTATCAATTCTGATACTAATAGCTTCAGTGCTCGGTTTTTTTTCTACTAGCTTGGCATTCTTAAAAAACTCATCATCTAATGGCGGAATATCAGAATAGTCAATATCTTCATCGGTCATCTCTAATAATTTCCTTTCTCGTTCTTCCAAAGACATATCAGAGCTGAATTTACTGTTGCTCATATCTTTTCCTCTCTTTTTTATTAGCTTTTCTAGCTGAAATTAAACGAATTTTACTATCCCTTTGAGTGTAAACAACTACGACAATGATAATTTTTTGCTGGGTGGTAAGCAGTAACTTACCGATAGAAATTTCTCTAATTTCTCCATAATCAAAGCGATTGTCCACAAAGATAAGCAAATTTGGGTCTTCAAAAACCCTTTTAGCCTGCTCAAAATCAATACCATGCTTTGATATATTGCTATAATTTTTGCTTTTGTCCCATTCAAATTCCATAAATAGGTATATACGATTTTGTATATACAATTAAATTGTAACTTAAGTTTTTTAGCCAGAGCAAAATAAAAAACTTACTATTTTCTCCTCGGAATTAACATATAGTTAGTGCAATCGCCGCTCTTGTAGTAACGCACCACCTGAAATATATACTAGAAATTTGAGTGACCAAACATCCGCTGCATTTGAATTGTTGGGCTGCGCTATGGATAGCCGTTTGCGTTTTCAACCAATAGCCCTTCGTTAGCAGCTAAATTTAATTTATCGTCTGCGGATACATAAATACTGGGTGATGAGCCACTAGCAATACTAAGCTCATCTGTTGCTTATCTGGCAAATAGAATTTAGGAGCAATTCTCTGCGCAAGGGCAAAGCCGAACGGGGTTCATCGGTGAGCGATCGCCATTCATCGAATTCTCATAAGCCTTTCGTCTAAGCACCCCCAGTCCCTCCTATAATAGTTGCAAAAGACTTCATCATCTTTCGGCATTAAACTGTGACAGAACCAGGAAGCTACGAAACTAATGTCGGCGAGGATACCTCGCCGCCCGTTTCTTACAAAGATACTGTTAATCTGCCTAAAACCAACTTTGACATGCGGGCAAACGCCACAAAGCGCGAGCCAGAAATTCAACAATTTTGGGCAGAAAACCAAATTTACGATCGCCTGTCGCAGAACAACCCAGGCGAGGTTTTTGTTTTACACGATGGTCCACCTTACGCTAACGGCTCACTGCATCTCGGTCATGCACTTAATAAAATTCTCAAGGATATTATTAACCGATTTCAGTTGCTGCAAGGACGTAAAGTGCGCTACGTTCCTGGCTGGGATTGTCATGGTTTGCCGATTGAACTCAAAGTATTACAAAATATGAAGGCGGCTGAACGACAAAACCTCACGCCGCTACAGTTGCGTCGCAAAGCAAAAGACTTTGCCTTAGCTGCTGTCGAAGAACAAAGCAAAAGTTTCCAACGCTACGGCGTTTGGGGTGATTTTGACAATCCTTATTTAACTTTAAAGCCTGAATACGAAGCAGCACAAATTGGTGTATTTGGGCAAATGGTCTTAAAAGGATACATCTATCGCGGTCTGAAACCTGTCCATTGGAGTCCTAGCTCAAAAACAGCTTTGGCAGAAGCTGAATTAGAATATCCTGAAGGTCATACTTCGCGCAGTCTTTATGCTGCTTTCCCTGTCACTCATCTTTCTGAAGCTGTCTCTGCACTAGGGGAATTTTTACCACATCTGAGTGTAGCAATCTGGACAACGACACCCTGGACAATTCCAGCTAACTTAGCGGTGGCTGTCAATCCAGAACTGACATATGCGGTTGTAGAAGTTCCCACCGATGAACATGCCAAATATTTAATCGTCGCTGCTGACTTAGTAGAACGCTTGTCACAAATTCTCGCAACGGATCTTACTATCAAAGCTAAAGTCAGTGGTAAGGATTTAGAACACACGACCTACCGCCATCCACTCTACGATCGCGAAAGTCCAGTCGTGATTGGTGGTGATTATGTTACAACCGAGTCAGGTACAGGCTTAGTCCACACCGCACCAGGTCACGGACAAGATGACTATATTGTTGGTCAAAGATACGGTTTACCAATTTTGGCACCAGTTGATGCTGATGGTAACTTTACTGCAGAAGCAGGACAATTTGCAGAGTTAAATGTCCTCGGTGATGGCAATTCTGCAGTCATTGATGCTCTATCTGCAGCGGGAGCGTTACTCAAAGAAGAACCTTATGTTCATAAATACCCCTACGATTGGCGGACAAAAAAACCAACAATCTTCCGCGCCACAGAACAGTGGTTTGCCTCAGTAGCAGGATTTCGCGATCAAGCACTCCAAGCAATTGCTGGGGTGAAGTGGATTCCCGCAATCGGCGAAAATCGGATTACTGCAATGGTGTCCGAACGCTCAGATTGGTGCATTTCGCGACAACGTAGCTGGGGCGTACCGATCCCTGTGTTCTACGACGAAGAAACAGGCGTTGCACTACTCAATGAAGAAACGATCGCCCACGTGCAAGCAATTATTGCAGAAAAAGGCACAGATGCATGGTGGGAATTATCAACTGAGGAGTTATTACCAGAAAGTTACCGTAACAATGGTCGCTCTTACCGCAAAGGGACAGATACGATGGATGTCTGGTTCGATTCGGGTTCCTCATGGGCAGCAGTAGTCCAACAGCGTCCGGAATTGCGCTATCCCGCTGATATGTATTTGGAAGGCTCCGACCAACACCGAGGCTGGTTTCAGTCAAGTTTACTCACGAGTGTAGCAGTCAACGGCTATGCCCCTTACAAAACAGTCTTGACTCACGGTTTTACAATTGATGAGCAAGGTCGCAAAATGAGTAAATCGCTGGGAAATGGCATCGAACCAGAGATTGTCATTAATGGTGGTAAAAACCAAAAAGAGGAACCAGCCTATGGTGCTGATGTCTTGCGGCTGTGGGTATCATCAGTCGATTACACCTCAGATGCGCCACTGAGTAAAAATATTCTCAAGCAATTGTCGGATGCTTATCGCAAGATTCGCAATACAGCACGATTTTTGATTGGGAATTTACACGATTTTGACCCTGTTCAACATTCAGTCCCTTATGAGCAGTTGCCCGAACTCGATCGCTATATGCTGCACCGGATGACGGAAGTCTTCAAAGACGTGACTGATGCTATGACAAGTTATCAATTCTTCCGGTTTTTCCAAACGGTGCAGAATTTCTGCGTAGTAGATTTATCTAACTTCTACTTAGATATTGCTAAAGATAGATTGTACATCAGTGCGCCTAATGCATTTCGACGACGCAGTTGTCAAACTGTGTTGAGTGTCGCCCTGGAAAATTTAGCAAGAGCGATCGCACCTGTACTATGTCACATGGCAGAAGATATTTGGCAGCAACTGCCTTATCCCACACCATACAAATCAGTTTTTGCAGCTGGTTGGGTGAAATTAGAGCAACAATGGCACCAACCAGAACTGGGTAATTCTTGGCAAAAGCTACGACAAATTCGTGGAGAAGTTAATAAGGTTCTCGAACAAGCACGAGTCGAGAAAATGATTGGTTCTTCTTTAGAAGCCAAAGTGTTGCTTTATGTGCCTGATGCTGCACTCAAAGCACAATTACAAGCGTTACACCCTAGCACGACACCAACCCAACATACTGTAGTTGCGCCTGAAGGAGTAGAAACAGCTAAAATCTCTGCAACAGAAACCCCAAAAACCTGGCAACAGTATTTAGCAGAGATCTTGCAACCATTTACGCGATCGCCTGCCTATTTACGTGATGTATTAAAGGTATACCGCGAACTGTGGATAGTTGCAGTTGTTCTTGCGGTGTTTCCTTTGGTTGTTTTACCGATTGGTTTATTAAAAGCCCTGCTTGTCGGAATCAATGAAATTCCGCTACTACCGCGCGTATTTCAACTGATTGGAATTTATGCAACGCTGCGCTACTTGTTATTCGTATTTATGCGCGTGATGTTATCGCAAAAATCAAAACCGCTAGTTACTGAAACTAAATCTATCACAGATGCACCAGTACAACCCGAAAAGCAGTCACTTCAGTCTAATGGTGTTGATGAACTACGTTATTTATTCATTGCTTCCCAGGTAGAACTCGTCGATTCACCAGAAGCTGTGCAACATGCGAAGTACAACTTACAAACTGATGAACTAAGCATTGGTATTGTTCATGCAAATGGCAAAAAGTGCGTTGGCGAAGCCTACACGAAGTGTATTCGCTGCTGGAACTACTCAGTCCATGTTGGCGAATCATCAGAACATCCCCTCATCTGCGAACGATGCGTTTCTGCATTAGCTGGAGACTTTTAAAAGGGAACTGGTAACTGGTAATTGGCGAAGCCGCCGCACGCTGCTTGTGGTGTCCCAAGCAGAACGGCGGTAACTGGTAAATATCTTTTTTCTCATTACCGATTACCGATTACCCATTACCGACCTTAGCAAATGCGATATTTAATTATGTCTACCTACTTAGCATTGACCAATTGCGTTTGCTGTTGACTGCTACCAGTTGCTTGCAGTTTTTGTAAAAACTCTTGCGTTATTTGAGTAAACGCTTTAGCGCCAGCAGACTGTGGATTTGTCAACACAACAGGCATAAAACTATCAACTGCTTTAGCAACATTAACATCAGTAGGTATTTGTGTCCTGAAAATCTGTGCTGCATCGAAATCTTCATGAATTCTTTGCATGACTTGTTTATAGTATCGTCCCGTAATTAAATTACCCGACATTGTAAATACAATTCCCAATAATTTGATATTCAAATTAACCTCAGATGCATGACTTTCTTTAAGCTGAGCGATACGTCTTTCTAATAACTGAATGCCTACTATCGATAATGGCTCAGATTTTGCAGGTAGGATGTAAAAGTTACTAGCAGCAAGTGCGCTTCGAGTCATCAAATTGTAACCAGGTGCGCAATCGAGAATAATAAAATCATAGTTTTCGATAACTGGCTCTAAAATCTGTTTTACTAATCGTCGTTCAAAACGATTCCAGACAGTTTCAAAATCTAATCGATCTACCTCAAAAGCTTCTTCATGAAGCATTTCAGAAACAACAAATTCATCGTACAGCTCAATATCTCCAGGTAATAAATCTAAATTAGGAAGCTTACATACATTGTGATGAATTGCTTCTTTAACACTTATTTTTGAGCGCGTCTCTGGCTGAATAGCTTGATTAATTAAATATTTCAAAGTACGCTTTGTCTTGCGATACTTTGCAAAGTCTGTCGGGGACATCATACTCAAGGTAGCACTAATTTGAGTATCTAAATCGAAAACAAGAACTTTTTTACCATGATCTTTGGCTAGCGCAGTTGCTAAGTTGACACTTAACGTTGTTTTACCCACACCACCTTTCATATTTGCTGTTGCAATGATATAAGCCATTAGTAAAATCCTGGAATTCAGTTAATGCTTGATTACACTGTGTTGTGATTTAGCTGTCTTGAGGTAGACAGACACAAAAGTAGATTAATGCTAAATTTACTCGAGTGATACTGTTAAGTTATATTTAGGAACCATTGTTTTATGGCACATATTCTGCATGTTGATTCTAGTCCTCGTGGTGAACGTTCTTTTTCACGTAAACTTTCTTATGAGTTCATCACAGCGTGGAAAAATGCCCATCCAGAGGATACACTGACTTACCGCGATTTGGGCAAAAATCCTGTACCCCACGTCGATGAGGGATGGATTGCTGCTGCATTTACACCACCAGAAGCGCGTACTCCCGAACTAGATGCAGCAATTAAGCTTTCGGATGACTTAGTAGATGAATTTCTCGCCGCCGATCGCTACGTTTTTGGTATCCCAATGTACAACTTTAGCGTACCTTCTACTTTTAAAGCATATATTGACCAGATTATTCGTGTTAATCGCACTTATGCCACTACTGAGCAAGGCTACGAAGGTTTAGTTCATGGCAAAAAGATGCTAGTTGTGACTGCTAGCGGTGGTAGCTATAGATCGGGAACTCCAGCAGAACAGTATGATTACCTTAAGCCTTTTTTACAGGCTGTATTTGGCTTAATCGGAATTACTGATATTACCTTTGTACAAGCCGATAACCTCAGCAGTGGTGACGACGCGCGTCAAGACTCTTTAGACGAAGCCCGTACAACGATTGAAGAGTTAGTTGCTAACTGGTAGTAACTTAGCTGTAGAACTACGACTTTACAGGGTTGACCGTTGAGGGGTAACACTTTCGTCAAAATCTGATCTAGAGGATATGATACTAGAAAAGGTTAGTCATATTAAACTTTAGACAGAATCATTGCGAGGTATGAGGCTTCTCACAGATAAGCGGGTGAAACTCTTCAAAGTCAACGTTTTGACCAATTAAATTTAAGTTGGTTGCAAATAATAACTGATTTTACGATGCGACTACACCGTATAATATGTTAAGTGGGAACTAGTAGAAAGTTGAAGAGTTTCACTACTCCCATTTTTATAAATCTCAATATTTAAGAAATACTGTCTTCACATAAGGTTTTTAACGCTACTTGTGATTTGTTATGCCAAAAATCTGTTCGCAAAAATTGCGATCGCTTTGAGTTTAGTCTGCTCCTAGCATAGTTGACGATAACTTTGGTGTCATTCTTGTATATCTAGGATAATTAAGCTGGTTCATCACCTCAGATAAGCTATCTTCAATAAAAATTGCGTCAGCTTCACTGATATAGTCTTGCCATTTTTTAGTAGGTTTCTTTATCGTACCAAATAGATTGGGATACATCTTCTCTTCAGCAAACTCAGGATATTCATTTCTACTTTCAGGAATACACTCCTCTTCGTATGATTCCTCTAAAAAGTCGCAAACTCGACGAATTATTAATTCTGGCTCGCTAATAAAGTCTTCATACCGAATTAACATAAATTGGCAGGGATTGGAGTGATATTCTCTCAATACCAGTTGGATACGTTTCGTGTAAAGTTCACAAAAATCTTTAGGAGAAAGCATTAGCCAGGTAAGATTTGACTTTTCAATACCATCTTCCAAAGAAACCTTGAGCCTCTGCCTATAAGAACTATATACATCAAGAGGATGACGATATATATGGATAAACTTAGCTTTGGGAAATGTTGCTTTTATTTCTGGAATTCTATATACATGTAAAGGGCTTTTTTCAATTATTCTTTTCGTACCTCGTGCTTGCTCAGCATAGTAAAAAAATGTCTGAAGCAAAAGTACATTAAAAGTTAGCTTATATGTTAAAGATCTTAATAGATTAAACTTAGTAGCAATTTTAGTAGATAGCGTTTCCGTAAAAAAACAATATTGAAATACCCTTATCCACCTAGTTTTTTTAAGAAAACGATGGTAGCAATCTGTATTATTTAGTAAATACTTGAGTGGTTTTTTGTTATCAATACAAGAATTATAGAAAACCTTAGATTCTGTAAGATCTACTCCAGTTTTTTCCTTACTATTATATGGTCTAAAGCTAGAATGTCTTTGAAGTACTCGGTAAAGAATACTACTACCACTTCGAGAACCACCTATAATAAACACAGGTGACTTTTGTTTCATAAGCGTTGAAATTTCAGATAGAGTTAAATTCATAAGCTTGTTGTAGTAATAGGACTGAACTTTCCTTATTCGTTAAATCTTGGAGTAAGATCTTAAACAACATTTGTATATATTAAACTCCTACAAATTTAACATTTTGTCTATTCAGAGAAAGTTAGGATAGTTCAGGTAATTAATAGAAATAAATATTTTTTGATATTAGTAAAAGAAATAAAATAATTTATGTAAGATGTTATACACCTTTGTTAGTCGGAGATAAAAATCTGATTGCGAAATAAGAGATAATCTAGCTATAAAGTAGGTAGTTGTATAGTTTACTCAAATGTGCAAACTTAGTTGTATAGGTTATGCGATCGCTTTCTCATAATTATGGTAGCTGAATCGTTTTCGCAAATAAGCTTTGTAATCGATGTAGTTGTGCGCCACCTTGGTAGAGTAAATCGCCTTTACCGAGTAAATAAGCTGCTGAAGTTTGTTTTCCCCCTAAGATAATCGCAGAATCAGCCTCACTCGCAGTCCGCAGCGCAACTCTTCCTGGTAAATTTGAGCGGATAATTGGAGTAACGACTTTAGCTTCAGGACGTTGTGTAGCAATGATAAGATGAATTCCTGCAGCGCGTGCCATTGCACCTAATCGTTTAATACTTTGTTCGAGTGCATTGCGGCTTTCTTTTTCTGCCATAAAATCAGCATACTCATCAAATATACAGACGATACGGGGAGTTGAGAAATGCGTTTTCTGATTGTAGCTATTCAAATCGGCACATCCTGCTGATTCAAACAGTTGATAGCGCTGTTCCATTTCTGTCACGAGTCGATCCATTAATTCAATTGCCTGTTCGGTATCCTTAACTACAGGTGAATAAAGCGATCGTATCTGTTCAAATTCTGGAAACGTGACTCGTTTAGGATCGACAAGCGCAACTTTAAGATAATCTGGGGAATGACGAGTAATAAGACTAAGAAGCAGCGATCGCAAAAACTCACTTTTACCACTACCAGTGGTACCACCAACCAAAAAGTGACAAGTATTCGGATCAGACAAATCAGCTTCTACAAGTTGTCCTTCTAAGTTTACCCCAATAGCAATTTTTATCTGAGCATCAATAGATAACACTTGCGATCGCACATATTTTTCAAAGCTAGCGACTTGGCGATCTTGACGCGGTAAATCAACACTGATATATCCTGCTTGCGGTGCAATCAGAGGAGGATTTGCGAGTCCTAACTGCACCTGTAAGTCATTAGATAAGCGTAAAATGGAACCAACTTTAACTCCTGCATGAGGTTTGAGTTTCACACGTACAAATGCAGGTCCAATAGCAGCACCTTGGTACTCAACACCAATACCAAAAGATTCTAATGTATCAACTAACTCTTTTCCAGTGCGATCGGCGTTAGGAGTTGAGGCTTTGGAATTGTCCTGAATAGATGGAGATGACACTACTGATAAGCTATCAATAGCGATCGCTTCACTGTCGTTAAAAAAAGATTGGCATTTTTTGTGCTGTGGACAGACGTAACATAAATCAGGCTGACTTGTAGGCGGTGGTGGATCGGGTTGCGGTGGTTCCCAAGTTAACCATTGCTGCATTTGTTGCATTTTTTGGGGAACAAGTTGATGTACTGTTTTCTCCAGTTGCTCCCATGTAAAAGTGAGTTCATGCAAATCGGGTAGTACGCTATAAACGGCGGAATTAATCTCAACACCAATCTTTTTACGCAGCATATAACTGTAAAGCGCGACTTGCGCTAACTGGGCTGATTGATCGACAGCTTGATATGATTTATACTCAACTACACACAAACGTTGCTCAGCAAAATCGTAGATAAGGCTGTCACATCTACCTTTAATTAACTGCTGCGTTCCATTGGGAAGCGTAAAGTAATGTTGAATTTTCAGTTCTTGCGCTAGAAATGTTTTAGAAATAACTTCTTGTGCTGTACAGTAGCGACGATTACCAATCAATAACTGCGCCCAACGGTGAATAAGTTGCGTAAGTCCTAACCAAAGTTGATGTAATGCGGGTGCTTTTCCAGGTTCTTTCTGAATAGATACTTGTAGATAAGGAAAAAAAACTTTTTCATAGAATAATTTTTGTAATGCAGAGGCGATCGCTTCTACCTCTAATTGTTCAATATTTAGTTCAAACAAAGCCGAAAACTGCGAGTCTTGTTTTGCAATACGGACAAATTGATTTGATAATTCATGAAATGCTGTCCCAATTCCAACTGCAGTATCCGCAGGTAAGAAAAGTGTCATTCCGCCAAAGTGATAGCCTAAATAAAACAATCGCGGACACTCAAAGGCTACTCTGACATTAGTAACACTTAAAGAAGGTTCAGTTTTAGCTCCTAGCATATTATATGTAGGCTCAAAGTTACTTTTTGCTATCTCAATTAGTCGTCGATGCACGTGAGCTAGATACACTGTGTCCATCTTGGCATACTGTAACTGCTTTGATGTTAATGGTCGCTGTCCCCAATCGCTTCCCTGTTCTGTTTGATCTATGTTGACAAAGTGACAAAGTTCTGATGCTAAGGTTTTTAATTTTAAATTTGTAACAGACAGAGAGTTTTTAGCTAACTTTTTTGCGATCGCCCAAGTACAAGTTACGTTTTTTGCATCTTTTTTTCCTAAAAATCTTAAATCATAATTAGCATTATGAAAGACTTTTTCGATTTGGGGATTTGCCATAATTTTATGAACGAAATACGTTACTAAATTAGGCTTATCCAATACGTCTAAAATTACCGTAGAGTTACCTGTACGATCCTCATGATTGCTTAAAACCTGAATTAGAGACAATCTAGGGCAAGTAGTTTTGTAATCAGCAACTTCTGTATCTAACCAAAGAATGTTACTAGAGACAATTTGATGAATAAATACTCGAATATCATTGTCTTCAGTAAGATATAGTGCCTGTGTTAATTTATTATTGAGAAGTTGATTCATTTTGAATTAGGCACCAAACAAACGAGTTGTGCTTCAGGTTTTGCCTTAGGGTCAAGAATTTGCACTTTATTTTCTTGGCATAACTGCTGAATGAGTGGTTCAACTTGTAGTTCATTGGCTTGAGGAAAGCTTTCAAGTGCATTTTGTATTAATGTATTTCGCCCTAAAAGTTGCTGTGTTGTAACTAAGTTTATGAGAAACTCTTTTACTTGCTGTAGCTCTAGATCTGGATCTCGATCTGGCTTGGGTTCTGCTTCTTCAGCAAGAGTTCCTAAAACTTGCAATAAACTACAATTTTGCAATACTTGAGCCTCACGCACAAAGGCTTGTAATTCTTTTAAATCAGGAATTTTGTCTATAATAACTAACTCTTTAGAACTAACAGCATTAACCATGCTGTGGTAAGTAGCTAGGTAGTGAATCGAAGTAAGATCTGGTACAATGTGACAATGAGGTGAACCTTTAAAAATTTGCTTGTAGATTTGATAGCCTTGATTCGTTTTGCTACCTAGTTTTTCTGCTCGAATCAGAAACAAAGTTTGACAGTGTTTTTTTTCCAAAGCTTTGTGACAACCTTTCATCACATAAAAAAAACTACTCATATTGGGATCTTCCATCCAGACAATTCCACCTTGTTTTTGTTGTGATGGTAAAAAACAACTTAGGGAATAACTGGTATAAGTAGGACTAGGTAAAAATTTTGGGTGAGTTTTTAATTCCAAAACTTCCAAGGCTTCACGTAACATTTGAATTAGCTCTGGCGAGGATAAATAACGAATTCGCGTAATTTTCTTTTCAATTTTCTTAAGTTCTTTACTCCACAGTAATTGAAAAGCAGCTAAATGAGGTTTAACAGGGGGTGAATCAATTACCTTTAATTTATACAGTTGAAATAATTGTCGTCCCAGAATTAGTGTATTTCTAGGAAAGGTTTTGCCACCAGGAAAATTTTCGTCTAAAACTTGTCGCTTTAATGGATAGATTGAAGAGATTGGCAATTCATCAGCTTCTTCATGTAAAGGAAAAAGGCGAGATTTCCAAATTGCTTCCGCTTCGTCAAGTTTGATGGGTTTGAGGACAACTAAATCATCAACTCTTACTCTATCGGCTGATTGAACGCGGTTCTTATTTTCTCTCCATGTATTCGTAATAATGCTAATAATAATTAGAAAGTTTTTTAATGATTGATTGTGAATACTAGAGTTAACGCTAAATAATGCTTGTAAGTCAATAAATCCATCTGTACGTGGAATATTATCGAGTTGGTCAAAACATAAAACAATTGGTTGAGTTTGGGCAGAAATTTTGCCAAAATTAGCTAAAATATTCTGGGCTGCATCTTCGGTAACAATTGTATTTTTGACTCCTAGCGCTTCCAGACTATCTGCATCAAGATCGTCGCCGCGTAACCAATCACAAGCAAGTAGGTGTAGTTCGGGATTAAGTAAGTCATACAACACACCAAAAAACTCATTGGCGTTGTACATATCAGACGGACAAGTTATTTTTAACTTGTGGATAAATGCTTTGCGATCGCCTAGTAATTTATCTATAAGATTACGTTGTTTAAAGATCGACAAACTCTTTAGCCATAACAACAACTGTGATTCTTGTTGTCCTTCTGGTACTTTAAGTAAACTGTCAACTGTTTGACGTAAAGTGTGTCGCCAAATAAAATGACTATCAGCCCAAGGACCAATGTAAACAAAAAAGGCTTTAGAGTTCAGTGTTTGCTTCAGCCTACCCAAAAGATGACTTTTACCTGAACCAGAATCACCAGCAAGCATTATTGTGCGCGTCCGATGATCTTTTGCTATCTGAGCTAAGGTATACTCAATTGTAGTAATTGCTTCTTGGTGAATCGAATCAACATTCAACGCTGGATCTTGCTGTTCTTGCCAAAAGTTACCTGGTTTGAAGGTTGTCGTATCAAAGGGGTTAACTTCGCGTTGGATAATTTGATCTATAGATGCCATCCTGCTACCTTGATAAAAACTGAGTACTACAGATAATTCAAGAAAACTTTAATTCACAACAATAAAAAATAAAGGTCCACCAATATCCTGAGGAATTCCTGCATCAATTTGTTCTGGAGTATAAGCAGTAACCTCTTGCAAGGAACTCAATTCAATTTGGTCATTGCGCTGTAAGCGATACAGTATTTTATCTAATTGCTTACGTGAAATTACGGAAGCAAGTTTCTGGCGTAAATGAAAAATTGGTAAATAGTTTTCTGTACCTAATTCTTGATCTAAACTTTGAATCGTTTGAAAAACTTCTAAGTCGTTCGGTTCTTTTGCTAGCGTTGCTGATACTCCATTTGATTCAGTATAAGTATTCGTTTCTGTGTTAAAACTTTTACGTATAAAACGTATATAGTTACTTAAAAGCTCTAGACTAATAACAGGTTGAACTCCTTTGTTAGGAATATATTCGTCCCGTAGATATGCTTTACCTTGTTCAGATAGCCAAACTTCTTTAACTTTAGTCTCTACCTCAATTAAACCGCGTTCAGCCAACCCTTGAATTACTGCTTGTCGTTCCGCAGTAGGGATTTTGGTTTCTCCTGGCGAAATCTTTTTGTTTTCACTAGCTTTCAGGGCTTTGAGTTCATTTTGAGTAACTGGTACTTGGGACTGATCTAATTTAAGTAGGGCTTTTCCTGGAGGCGCAATCTTAAGTTTTGTAACTTCATAGGAACATTCAACTAAACCGCGATCGCATAGTTTACGGCAAATTTTATTTCTTTCTGCTGCTTTAGTATTATTACCCAGGTTGATTTCAGTTAGTGATATCCGGTAATCGGTAAAACCCAATAATCTCAACAGGAACTTAAGTTCAATTGTCTCCATAAGCATTCACTTTTCACTTATTGATGATTCATTGCTAAATTGAACTACTGCGATGTAAATTAATAATTTACATTTTTATAAGTAGCATTTATGCGATCGCTAATTTCTTTGTTACTAAATAAAGTCTTGATAATTCAAGAAGACTTTAAGCTTAAATGACTCATCCACATAAAAACTTTATAAAAAGAGTAAACTACCTTAATGAAATAGTTGTTTTTACTTAGAGTAATTATTGGAAGCATTACAAACAAATCAGTTTAATGAAGTTGTTTATACATCAAGCACAATTCTACGGAGATATAATCAATATCAACAAAATTACCAGCGTAAATATACGGAATTCTGAAAATAAAGTTATGCTAAAGCATAATTGATCGCCATACCCAAAAAATAGCTATTTACTCCTCATAAATATGTGTAAAAGCTGGTCAAAACAAAGTAAAGTTAAAATATACTGGTAAAAAATAATGCATGAAATAGCTGCATTAACTAACTTCAAATCACTTCTTATTAGCAATGATGTCGGATGCTTGAACGCAAATGCCAAAACACAAGCATAAACTAACCAGATACACGCTTGCTGATACATCTTTTCTGCAGCACAACTCAAGCTATGAGAAAAGAAAAAAGCAAATGGCATTTTTATTAGGAACGACGTTGTTGTTGGGTGCAAGCGGCGTAGTCGTTAGCAGTATATGGTTGAGTTATAGTTTGTTTTTTAATCCAAGTGCGATCGCATCTCTCAATGAATTCTTACCGCAGTGGGCGCAGCTACCGTTAAATCAAGAACCAGCCCAAACTCTGACACAAATTTCAGCCGAGTTGAATAAACAAAGAAAAAGTGCTGGGAAACCGTTACCTTTAGAAGTTAATTCTGCTAATTCGCAACCAACGTCTGTCATCTTACCTGTGCGATCGCAAAATCAGCAGATCGTTGAATTGCGAGTGTATCGCATCGCGGATGCTAGAAATCTTCTGAATCAACCGAAAGGTGAAATCCACTATCAGTTTATAACTCAAGCTGATGTAACAGGACCTGAAGAATCATTTGTTGTCGCACCCCTCATCAATCCAGAGACAGCAGATACAAGTTCAAATCGTCCCCTACCAGTAACCGAACTGCGTCGGTTTGAGAGTACGACACCAACCCAAGGAATTTGGTTTTATCTTTGGGGAGAACGACAACGAGGACAAGCGATCGCCTACGGTCAAATTGTCCACTATAACCCCGATCGCTCCTATCTTAATTTAATGTTGCCTTGGACAAGTCCCACTCAACCACAATGGCAACAAGCGATCGCCGGAGGTTCTCCAGAGTTAGTTATCGATCAAACCGTTGATTTAGAACCGCGATTGCAAGTTTATCAACTAAAACCTGCCAATTTCATTTTTGATCCACTGCAATTAGAACCTGTTTCGATTGCCGAATCTGCACTAGATAGTCGCGACTATCAAAATGCACTACTTATTGCCCGTAGTGGATTATGGACACCTGCCGAGAAGTGGTTGCAGTTTATCAAACAACAACGTCAAAAGCATCAAGCATGGTCAAGTGCAGCGCAAGCACAACTCGATTTTATTCGATTACACGCCGAAAAAAGCCAAAAGCGAGCAAATCAAACTTGGGCAAGTCCTAGTCAACAAGTTCTCGCTCTTTTAATCGATGGGCGTTGGGGAGAAGCCCTAAAAGTTTTTCAAGCTTCACCGACAAATACACAAGAAATTACGACTTTATTAGAAACAGATAATGGACGATTAGGCAATCGTGTAGAAGTTGCGTTACGTGTTAACCCGAAGCGAACTGAAGTCAAAGCTTGGGGGGCGCTACTTAAAGGCGCACAACAAAGTAGAAGAAATGCGATCGCCTGGCTAAAACAGCAACCACAGACAACATCGGCTGATATTGCTTATATCCAAAAACTCCTCAAACGTTTAGAAGGTGATTTCTCATCAAATAAAGTTGCAACTTCTCATTCCAGTCGCTTTGTTGGTACAGCACAACAAGTTACGCAAATCAATCCTCAGCAATGGCTGCAAACTGCGCCAACACCCTTACAAGTCACAAACCAACGAACATGGTATCAAATCCAACTTAGCGCCTATCACGATGGCAACACCTGGCAACAAGCGCCGTTTAAGCTTACACCTCAACAAACCGCAGCCCAATATTGGGAGCAATTAGGTTTAGATTCAGACGCAGAAGTTCAAATTGTTTCTTGGCTACCAGGTGGATATCAGCAAATCGATCTTGCCGTTGTCAAAGCTGTGCAATTACAAGGTAGTACGCTGAAGTTATTAGCTGTGTCTGATGCGTTTCCCATAGTATCAGCTTCACGACAACTAGCACTTACTAAAGCAACATCACAGTGGCTACAACCCCAAACAATCGCTTTTTCTGAATTGACACAACAATCGCAGCCTATTGAAATTGTCCAAATATTACCTCAGTTATGGCAGGAATTGCAAAAACGCAACCCAAATTCTCAAAAAACGCCTGTCCCAAATGTAGAGAAGATGCTAAAGCAACTAGGAGAATTGCCAGTACAGTTAATTGACTTAGATGGTGATGGTACAGCGGAAGTATTAATGATTATCTCTTCACAGGAGATTGCTGCCGTTCATAATTTCGAAACCAATCTACTTCAACAAAATGATTCGCGATCGCACACAATTATTTTTTCACACAATGGACGTATACTTTACAGTGAGTTTGGCAGTGCTACTGAGCATCGCGCGATCGGAATCGCCGATCTGGAGGACGATCAGCCTCCAGCATTATTAGTTGCTACTGACAAAACCTATCAACTCAAGCGCTGGTCTTCTCAACACCAACGCTTCGATTCATTTCAGCCATGAAGTTGTAAGCCTACTACTTGTAGCCTCATTTGACTGATACTTCTTCAGCAGCCGTATGACGCTGTTTTTTAATTGCTTGCAACTGCTGCAACAGTGATTCTACCTCTGCTTCTAAATGCAGAAATTTAACTTGTACACCAGCAGCATATAAAGATTTTTGTGAATCGTCCCAGGGCGATCGCTTTTGGCGATGGGCTTCTCCCAATTGCGCTGTCGATGTTCCAGAAACCGTATTTACTGATTGATTATTATCCACCAACGTGGAGGAAGGAGACATAGTAGCTGAACAAATTCCCATCGTTATATTAAATAGTTATTTTTGCCTACTCACACCAAAATGTTATTGTACCTCTATCTTGGAGCATAGTTGTATCAAGTGTGTCGATTTTATAACTGGCTATGTGCTGTACCCTATGATAGTTCACTTGTCAGAGTAAACTAAATAATACAAGCTGAAGATCTGTTAATATCGCTTTTCAACTCAAAAAGTGAATTAACGCTCACTGGCTCTCTATATAACTAAAGTTGCTGCAAACACCGTGACTCTGATTGCTAACAAATCTACTAACCGCGAAGTTTGGTCTGGATTAATCAAAACGTACCAGCAATACTTACCTGTAACTGAAAATACACCAGTAGTAACACTATTAGAGGGTAATACTCCGTTGATTCCGGTTCCCTCAATCGCCCAACTCATCGGTAGACAAGTACAGATTTTTGCTAAGTACGACGGGCTAAACCCTACAGGTAGCTTCAAAGACCGAGGAATGACAATGGCGATTTCCAAGGCGAAAGAAGCAGGGGCGCGGGCAGTCATTTGTGCAAGTACGGGGAACACTTCTGCAGCAGCAGCCGCCTACGCGAAGCGTGCGGGGATGAAAGCCTTTGTCCTAATTCCTGATGGCTATGTTGCTTTAGGTAAGTTAGCGCAAGCACTACTTTATGGTGCTGAAGTGTTGTCGATCAAAGGAAACTTTGACCAAGCACTGAAAATAGTCCGCGAGATGGCAAACAGCTATCCGGTTACTTTGGTTAATTCAGTTAATCCTTATCGCTTGGAAGGGCAAAAGACCGCAGCATTTGAAGTGGTTGATGCTTTAGGTGATGCGCCTGATTGGTTGTGTATTCCTGTAGGTAATGCCGGCAATATCACAGCATATTGGATGGGGTTTTGTCAATACCATCAATCCGGTAAATGCGATCGCCTACCCAAAATGATGGGCTTTCAAGCTGCTGGGGCTGCACCGTTGATCACTGGAAAACCTGTAACGCACCCTGATACTGTTGCGACAGCAATTCGCATCGGTAATCCGGCAAACTGGGAAAAAGCGATCGCAGTAAAGTCTGCCAGTAAGGGAGAATTTCACGCGGTTACTGATGAAGAAATCTTAGTAGCATACCGTCTACTCGCTGCTCAAGAAGGTATCTTTTGCGAACCTGCAAGCGCGGCTTCAGTTGCGGGAATGTTAAAAGTTAAAGACCAAATTCCCACAGGCGCAACTGTTGTGTGCGTACTTACTGGAAACGGACTGAAAGACCCCAACACAGCAATTGATAACAACCAAAATGCATTCAAGCCAGGAATAGAACCTACCCTCGAAGCTGTAGCAGCAGCAATGGGAGTTATCTAAAAATTACGTGACATTAATACAATTTTTAGATGCAACAGGATAGTGGAGAGTTTATGCTGAAAACTACCAATTACGACAAAGATTTTGTTGCTTGGTCTGATGAGCAGGCGATGCTGTTGGAACAGGAGAAATTCAGCGAATTAGACTTAATCAACTTAATCGAAGAGGTACGAGATTTGGGCAGCAGCGATAAACACGCCTTAAGAAGTAACTTGAGAATCGTGTTACTCCACCTGCTCAAATGGCAATTCCAGCCTAGTTATCGCTCTAATAGTTGGCTATCCTCGATTGTTGAGCATCGACAGCGAGTTGAGGAGTTGATAGAGAAAAGTCCTAGCCTTAAATCCTATTTAGAAGCAGTGTTCGGCGAAGTTTATCTTAAAGCTGTCAGAGGAGCAGCAAAGCAGACAGGTTTATCTGCTAGTAGTTTTCCTGATACGTGCCCTTACACGCTTGCAGAGGTTCTCGATCTTGACTTTCTTCCAGATTAGAGGCACTCGAGCTTACCTTACTTTATAATTTCTTTAGCCTCTGACCCCTAACCTCTCGAATGTTTAAAACCCGCTTTGTCAGGTTTTTTCGCCACATCACTTGGGCTACTTTAAGAGCAACATTTGTGCGTGTCGGTGAGCGAAGACTACTAGGTTTGTCAGCGGAAATTGCTTATAACTCAATGTTATCACTGTTTCCTGCAATTCTTGCTGTACTGACAGCGATTAGTTTGTTTCAAGAATCTCTACAATCTACATTTAAACAGCTAGCATTGCGACTCAGTACAGTTGCACCAGATGAAGCACTCTTTTTGATTCGTAACTTTGCTCAAGAAATTACTCAAAATAGAAACAGAGGCTTATTTTCAATCAGCTTTGTTGCAGCCATTTGGATTGCATCTGGGGCACTAAATACTATTATGACAGCTCTCGATCAAATTCATCAGATTCCTCCAAAGCAAACGCGCCCTTTCTGGAAAGCTAAGTTAATTTCGATTGGTCTGACTATCGGCTCAATTATATTATTAGTATTCGCTTCTTTCTTAGTATTTCTTAGCGATTTGCTCTTAGCGTTTTTTGTACGTGAAAGTGGTTTGTATTTCTTATTGTTTGTTTGGCAAATACTGATTTGGCCTTTAGCTTTAGGGGTTATGTCTTCCGCTTTTGCTTTTATTTATCGCTATGGTCCAAGCCGCTGGAATCCTGGCACGCCAATGATGCCTGGTGCAATTTTAGCAGCTATTTCTTGGGCAATTTTATCTGCTTTGTTTCGGATGTATGTAGCAAATTTTGGAAACTATAATCAAGCTTATGGTGCAGTTGGCACAGTCATCGTTTTAATGCTGTGGTTATATATGAGTGCAGCAGTTCTTTTAGTCGGCGATCAGCTTAATGTCTGTGTCGGTGAAGCAATGCGATCGCGCTCTAAAACTGTGATAGAAATTGGCGATCCAAACTCTAAGGTAAAAAATTCATCATAAATTTACTCACTCTCTAGATTTATTTCTCTAGATAACTTCTTTTATAGAAACTCTTCCTTTGCGATATACGTAAATATTGCTACAGGTACACTACAAGTAATATTGAGAAATGTTTAAATTAAATTATAAAAGATTAATGGTTGTGTTTCATCTATGACCCAATCTGCTGCTCAGTTTGCCAGTAAAGTTGCGGCTCACCCTAAACTTACCTCAGTACAGCGTTTACGTAGGTTTAGCCGTTTGCTTGATAATGCTATTGGCATTCCAGGGACAAAATTTCGGATCGGTATCGATCCCATTATTGGTTTAATTCCTGGTGCTGGAGATATTGTTGGAACAGCACTTTCTGCTTATATCGTTGTTGAAGCAGCAAGGTTAGGAATTCCAAAAGCCATATTGGGACGGATGGTAAGGAACATTGTCATAGAGAGCGTATTTGGCTCAGTTCCAATCATCGGTGATATGTTCGACTTTGCTTGGAAAGCTAACATGAAGAATGTGGACTTGCTGGAAGAATATCTCAAGAATCCTCAAAACATTGCAAAGTAGAATTACCGCTCTAGACACGCTTAAAATATTTCTACAATAGATAGGCTGAAAGTTAATCAGCCTATTTTTTAGTTAAATTAGGTAATCAATAGACCTCCTGCATGAACACGCTTGTAAATAAATTCGCACCTAAATAAACTAAGTACACGGAGGTGGATTTACTCATAAATCTATTTCTTACAGTGGGCGGAGCCACACTTTGTTTGAGTAGCCCCGACTTCAGTCGTAGGGCATTTGTGTGATTCAGGTGGGAAGTCTCATAATTTCAGCAAGCAATTCTGCTCAGATATAAGCTAATGCAAGACTGGTGGAGAGAAACTTTTCCAAAAGGGCGGCAAAATTTAACGATCGCCGATGCTAATGGTCATCCTGTTTCAATTGCTTATGGAGAAAAAGGTACAGGAAAACCACTAATCTTGATTCATGGTATTGGTAGTTGGTCTTATAGTTGGCGTCATTGTATTGAACCACTCTCAAAATACTTTCGCGTGATTTGCTTTGATGCGAAAGGATACGGTTTCTCCGAGAAACTAGCACATCCAGAACACCCAGGGCATCAACTGATAGAATTAGAGCGGATTATTCGTGCTTTATGTAATGAACCTGCGATTGTAGTAGCAATCTCTTTAGGTGCATTGGTGAGTCTTGCAGTTATTCAAGAGCATCCAGACTTATTTGCAAGTTTAGTCTTAATTAATGTACCAATATTTCCTGAACGATTACCTAACCGATGGATGCGATCGCTTTCCGATTTGCCAATTGAATTATTAAAAATCGTTGATTCGCTGCGGTTAACATTCCTTTTCTCGACGCTTGTCCGCGCGATCGTGCGAGTCGAACGCCGTGAAGTTTTGGTAGATTGGTCAGCAGTCACACCTGAAGAAGTCTATTGGATTACTTACCCCTACATTTACATCCCTGGAACACTAGCGAAAGTCACTGAAGAGCTACAAATTGCTGCCCAGGAAATCAAATGCTTACAGCAAAAGCAACCTAATTTAATTAGTAAAATTCAAGCACGTTTAGGTGACATTACTTGTCCAACACTCATTGTCTGGGGCGATCAAGATCGCTGGTTTCCGGTAAGTGATGCTGAAAAATTGCGATCGCACATTCCCCATTCGCAAGTAAAAATTCTCCAAGACTGCGGTCACGATGCACCTGCAAACTCTCCTAATGAACTCAATGCTGCAATCTTAGAGTTTCTCTGCAAGACAAGTTTCCTCACTTATTAATACTTACTAAAAAGCTATACCTGAGCAACTTTAATAGCACTCGCTGATAAATTTCGATTAAACAAAACTCGCGGGCGCAGTAAAATTTTAAATATCAGAAATAAAGAAGCTAATTCTCCTGGTGTATTCTGAATTTTCCATTGTCCAGGACGACAAAATAATATTTCTATTAGTTGACATTGTTGAGTTAAATCAAGTGTCTCAAAAGATATCCGTAGTGTAGGAAATTCACCGTCAAATCTACTTTGGATAATTTGCCCTATTAAAGTTAATTTTTCCTCCATTATTTCTAAGGTTACTGGTATAACTGTATGCGAAAAAGAACTTATTGATTGAGTTAAGATCACTTCTGCCCCCACTTCTGAAAGCATTGTCGTTATACCCCAAAACGTTTGATCAGCAATTTTGAGTTGCACAATTCGTCTGAGGTAAAACCACGCAAATAAATCATTGGGAACATCAATTAAAATTAGTAAGGCGATCGCGATCGCAATTAAGTTATAAGCACTCCAGATCCAACCTAAGTTAATCCCTTCAAGATGTTGAGACATTTCTGAAGTTACCCATGCACCTTTGACGATACACATTCCTAGATTACGCCAGAGACTAATTGCTGTAGCGATGAATAAAATAATTAGAGGTGAAGCAAGTTTCCAGTTGAAAGTATAGCGATCGCTTGTAGTTCCTTTGGGCGTTACTTTAAAGCCTCTAGAAAAAGGACGCAGCATAACTTGAATTGTATTCAATGCTAAGGGAAAACATAGAACTAGCGAGTAAACATCTGATAATAAAGCTGAGCGCGATCGCCCGTTTAACCAAGCAAATACTGTTAATTGAACTAAATAATAAGGCAAAAAGAAATATAAAAGTTCTGGTATTGTTGCTCGAATAGGAATAATATTCAAGAACGAATAAGCTAATGGCATTATGAGAAAGCCAACCCGAGAGATACTCGTAAACCAGTGCAGCAAGCCTTCTAAATGAGCTAATCTCTGTAATAGAGTTAACCCTGGAATCGTTAATGGATTGGCACTAATAAAAAAACCTTGTAATGTACCTTGTGCCCACCTTAATCGTTGTGTAGCATGAGCAGCAATATTTTCCGCAGCTAAACCTGCGCTCAACTTTTCATTCAAATAGACAAGTCGATAGCCTTGAGCAGATAAGCGGATTCCTGTAAAGTAGTCTTCACTGAGTGAATCTGTAACAAAGCCCCCAGCCATTTCTAACGCACTACGACGCACCACAAACGAAGTACCAGAACAGACAACACTACCTGCTGCATCCCGAATCGGCTGAATTTGTCGATAAAAAACCTCTTCTTCAGATGTAAGAATGTTTTCTAACCCTAAATTACGAGTAATTGGATCGAAATTATAAAAGCTTTGTGGTGTTTGTACTAAGGCAACAGAATTATCTTGGAAAAAACCTACAGTGCGTGTTAGAAAGTTTTTTGTTGGTACAAAATCTGCATCAAAGACAACAATTAATTCACCCTGAGTTTGCCTAATTGCATGATTTAAATTTCCTGCTTTGGCGTAGTTGTTATTAGGTCTGGTAATATATTCGCAGCCTAGTTTTTGAGCTAGTTTTTTGATTTCTGGACGTTTAGTGTCATCAAGCAGATAAATTGTTTTGCATGGATACTCTAAGGCTTGGCATCCAATAATTGTGCGCTTAAGAATAAACTCAGGTTCATTATAAGTCGGAATGAGAATATCAACTGTAGGAGTAAAACTACCATCAATAACAGATAAGGAGCATTGATCGGCTTCGCTGTGGCGATCGCTCACATTTAGCATTAAAAATAACTGAATCGTACCACTGAGTAATATCAGCCCTTCAAAAAAAAACAACCCTAAGCTAAATACACCATTTAACGGATCGGCAACATTTAAAGTAGAAAGCGATCGCCATAAGATATAGCGCATTGTCAAGATTAGCAAAATTCCTACAACTAACTGTCTTGCCCAAACACGCGGTTGAGGAGATATTTTTGTAACTATAAAAACTATCAAAAAAAGTACTACTGTAGGTGCTAACAAATACTCACCCATAACCATAGGTACTGCAAGCCACATGGGAGGATTTTCTTGCAGCACTTGAATTTGTGCAAAAATTTCTGAAACTCTATCTTCACCTGTAAACCAGGCTGTAACAATAATTGCGCATAAAGTGAAAATTCCTACAAGTACCAAAGTTGCTACTCGCAATCGCCGC
Source organism: Gloeocapsopsis sp. IPPAS B-1203 (assembly GCF_002749975.1). Lineage (NCBI taxonomy): Bacteria > Bacillati > Cyanobacteriota > Cyanophyceae > Chroococcidiopsidales > Chroococcidiopsidaceae > Gloeocapsopsis > Gloeocapsopsis sp. IPPAS B-1203. The sequence continues at coordinate 431,364 of NZ_PEIG01000001.1, forward strand.
ACGCCTCGGCGTCTATCGACACCTTGGCTATCAACCTGAGAAATCATGATTTTTCTAGTTTGTACTGCTGCTAGGAAAATACCAAGTTCTTCTCCCAGCAAAATGATTTCTCTTTAAGAAGTAAATGAGATTTCTCTGAGAAAGTAAATGAATAGCAGGCAATCGCCCTTATTGCTTGATAGTTTTGAGCGCCCATTGAGGTAATTCTTCTGCAAACTGATAATCAAGCGGTAAGTGTCCAACTAAAAGCCGGAAGTAGATAGGTCCATAAAGAATATCGATCGCCAATTCTGGATCAAGACTCGGCTCAAACTCGCCGTTTTTTATTCCCTGCTCAATGATAGCTTTAGCCGCAGCGCGGCGGGGGTAGATAAAGTGATCGCGGTAACTGGCTAGGGCTTCTGGTTCCGCTTGTCCCTCAGCAATAATCTGCGCTACGATACGCCCATAGTCCCCGCTAAAGGCTTTGATGAGCGTCGCCATTTGTTGCGAGAGTGCTTCTGTTGCTGATAAACCTTCAGGAAACTGAATCTCAGGCGACAGTTTTTCTAAAAATGCATCCATCACCACTGCTACTTTACTCGACCACCAACGATAAATCGTCGTTTTACCGACTCCAGACTCGCGGGCGATCGCCTCTATCGACAAGTCTCGCAATGTAGTTGTTTTAAGTAACTCCCAAGTTGCGTCTAAAATCGCTGTCTTTGCTTCTTCAGAGCGAGGTCGTCCAATTCGTTTATTGGCAGGGCTTTGAGGCATTTTTGAAATAAATGCTTGACATCTAAGCTCTATTCTAATACGATACGTGTCATAAATAAACAATACGCAACGAAGCGAAATAAAAAAGGGAGGTTATATAAAGCATCTATTCTGACCAGCTTGGCTGAAATCACACAGAAATTTTGGAAAATCGTGCTGTTAGCAACAACTTCAGCTTAAATTATGCTTGCAACAACAATGCATTCTAAAGTCAACACAAACAATTCCCAACCGATCGCGGTGTTAGTGTCGCGTCATCCACGTAAAGGTAAAGAACGCGAGTTTGAACAAGCCTTATCTGACACAATTCACACCGCGCTTCAATTTCCTGGTCATTTGGGCGTAACTGTTCTCAAACCCCAACCCAATGAATCGGAAGCCTATCGAATTCTCGTCAAGTTTGACTCAGCAATGCATTTTCAGCACTGGTATCACTCAACTGCTGCTCATTATTGGTTTAATACTCTGGCAGATTTAGAAGAACAACCAGCCAATTTAGAAGTGATGACCGGACTCGAAACTTGGTTTACGGTCAGTAACAATACGCTTCGACCGATCATACCACCACCGCGTTACAAAATGGCACTCGTGACATGGATAGCTATTTTCTTACTCATAGTCGCAATCAACATATTATTTGGTAGCTTCCTAGCTTCGTTGTCAATGTTGCTGCGTAGTTTTGTTCTGACTGTTGTGTTAGTTACGTTGATGACCTACGTTGTTGTGCCGAGAATGACACGGTTATTCAGTGGGTGGTTGTATCCAAAGCAACGCTAAAGGAAAAAATTATGACACAGTCAAATGTCACTGCTAATAGTTTAAATTCAATGCAAATCGACCATGTGGCATTAAATGTACCAAATTTTCAAGAAACGATCGCGTGGTATCAAGAAAAACTGGATGCCAAGATTGAGCGAGAATGGACAGTTGATATTTTTCCCGATCTCAAACTAGCTTACTTAAATGTGTACGGATTTCGCATTGAAATTGTTGGTAGTACTCAACCGCAAGCTGGAATGCCAACAGCAGAAAACTTCGGCGACGGACTGCGCACCAGTGGTATTGGACATTTTTGTTTCCGTGTAGATGATGTTGATGCAGTACTTGCGGAACTGAATCGCCGAGGCGTAGCAACGTTTGTTGAACTCGGTAGTTACCCAAATGCTGGAGTTCGGCTTTGTTTTGTGAAAGACAATAACGGCAATCTGATTGAGTTTGTCACTCCTCTATAGATTTCTAAAAAGGTCTACAATGAATGCGCAACAACCATCTATTACTTCCACATTTCATTTGGGTGGAGATCTGATCATCAATCGTCTTGGCTACGGCGCGATGCGACTAACCAAACAACCTGGCAACTTTGGTCCCTACGCTGACTGGGAAGGGGGACAACAATTACTCCGTCGTGCTGTTGAACTGGGTGTAAACTTCATTGACACGGCTGAAGCTTATGGTCCTGGCTACAATGAAGAACTAATAGCCGCTGCACTTCACCCTTACCCACCTAATTTAACTGTTGCAACCAAGGGCGGCGTTCTTAAAACTGCACCTGATAATATTCGCGCCGATGGTTCACCTGAAAGTTTACGTCGCAGTTGCGAAGCTAGCTTACAACGTCTGAGAGTTGAATGCATTGATTTGTATCAACTACATCGTCCTGACCCTAATGTACCGTTTGCTGAATCTGTAGGGGCGCTAGCAGAACTACAACACGAAGGTAAGATTCGTCATATTGGCTTGTCAAACGTGACGCTCAACCAATTGGAAGCAGCCCGAAAGATAGTTGCGATCGCTTCTGTACAGAATCGCTTTAACATTACAGAGCAAAGTGGAGCAGACATTCTTGACTATTGTACCCAACACAATATTGCGTTTATTTCCTACGCACCCCTAGGCGCACATCCTCTTAAACGCGGCGCACCAGTTGCGAATACACAAGGAATCCTCGCAGAGATTGCAATACGTCATGGCGTGAAACCTAATCAGATTGCCTTAGCTTGGATGTTGCACCGTGCGCCCAATATTGTACTGATTCCAGGAACAACGACGAGTGCTCATCTAGAAGAAAACGTTGCAGCTGCCTCAATCAAATTCACAAATGAAGAACTTGAGTTGCTCGATAAACCTCTTGCATAAATCGCAACTGCTCCTTGTTTTAGCAACAAATTCATTCACGAAGCTTTCCAGTAGATAAAGTTCCCATCAAGGATACTACTGTCATTGCGACTAACACAACTATTACAAAACCAAAAGCGACTTTGAGATCAATTTGATCGGCAATGCTACCTAGAATGAATGGTGAAATTAAAATTGCCATCCCCACTCCAATCGAGAGACGTGCAACTGCTAGATCAGACTGCAAGTTAGCAGCACCAACTGCAAGTGAGAGAATAAGAGGATAAAAGTTAGCAATACCAAGCCCAGCAATAAGTAAACCGAGAATGTTGATTGGGGCAAAATTAGCCAACCAAAACATTGGAAAACCGAAAAAAGTTATTGCGATCGCACCTAATAGTAAAATCTCATCCCGCACAAGCCGACTAAGGCGGCTAAACATTACACGTCCAACAAAACCCGATAACACAAAAATACTCATCGTGCTAGCTGCATGACTCCTTGTTAAGCCAACAGCAGTTTCTAGAAAATCTGCACCCCAAAAGAAAATGCAGTACTCAACTGATACGCCTAGGAAAATGACTACCCAGTAGATCCAAAATGTTCTTGGCAATTTTTGATGTAGTGCACTTCCTGCAACTTGAGGTGTTGCAACAACGGGAATAGATTGTCGAAACTTTATGCTAATCAGAATTAATGCGATCGCCGCCGAATACAAAGCACTGCGCCAGCCCCATCCTATTTGCTGAAAACCACCGATCAACAAGGGAACAAGACTCGCACCAATACTAGCAGCAATATTTGCCTCAGTCAGCGCTAGTGTACGCTGTGCCTGATACTGATCAGAAAGTGCTGCCTGAATTGTCATCTGAAGAATAGAACCAAGTAGCCCTAAAAGTAATGTACTGGCAATAGTAAAACTTGCTTGAGGTGAGAGTGCTAAAGTTAAAGCACCTAGCGACATCCCAACAGCACCAGCCCATAAATTAAAACTACGTCCCCATATCTGAGTTGTGCGCTCGCTCACCAATCCAGCTAAAATCATCCCCAACGCAAACGCACTGAAATGCAGTCCGCCTACGATGTAGCTCATTCCCAATTCAGCCCGTAGAAATGGCATGAGTGGACCTAAAGCCGCTTGTAAATACGCAAAGTAAGCTGTCATCAAGTACGCTAACCAGGTAAAACGATTCCGTACAAATAGAGCTTTTGCTGGCATAGTGTATGTAGTATTTTTTATATTTGACTAATCGTTCCAAAATTGTTATAACAGTTTTAGAAGGGCAATTAAAGTTGATGGCGCGTAAGAAAGAGTTTGATCGAGATGAGGTGCTAGAAAAAGCAATGGAAACTTTCTGGTGCCAAGGATATGAAGCAACATCAGTCCAAGACTTGGTTGAACAAATGGGAATAAACCGAGGAAGTCTTTACGATACCTTTGGTGATAAACGCGCCCTATTTCTCGCGGCGATCGCGCATTACAATAACACAACTTTTACAGAAGCGATCGCTCAATTAGAAGCACCAGGCGCAGCTAAGCAAGCAATTGTAGATTACTTTCAAAACTTCATTGAGTGTGCCACAAATGACAAACAACAACGCGGTTGCTTGATAACCAATTCAGCCGTAGAATTGGCACCACATGACCAATATACTGCGAGTTGCATTACTGCCCATCTTCAGCGCCTAGAAAATGCTTTCTATCATGCCTTAGTTAACGCAAATGAAAAAGGTGAAATTACTCCTAAACAAGATCTGCGAGCTATAGCACGTTTCCTTACCTGTATTCTGCAAGGCTTACATGTCATGTGCAAAGTCAAGCCTTCTGTCTTGCAAGACATTACAGACGTAGTTATCTCTGTTTTAGATTAAGATAACTATTTTTTTCAGTTAAACTGGAACGTTCATTCCAAAACATCAACAAGGCTAGTAACTTATGTCAGATAATACCAAATATATCACTCTAACAAACGACAACTTCCAGCACGAAGTGCTAGAGAGTGCAGTACCAGTTTTAGTAGACTTTTGGGCACCCTGGTGCGGACCTTGCCGCATGATAGACCCGATTATCAGAGAAGTTGCAGCTGATTTTGCAGGTATAGCCAAAGTCGGTAAATTGAATATTGACGATTATCCAGAGCTGGCGACAGAGTACAACATCAATGCAATTCCTACATTAGTATTTTTCCAGAAAGGGCAAGTTGTAGAGCAGATTGCGGGTGTCATACCAAAGCAAGCGATCGCGCAGCATCTCAATACTTTATCTGCGATAGAAGCTGTCTAAAGGAAACTATTTAGAGGGATGAGAAATTATTCTTATCCCTTTACTTTAATAGCTCAAGTGAAAAATTCAACAAGATTAGTGATGAGAATTTGCTGAGAGGAAAGTGAGTGCTTTCCTACTAACTTCTCAATTGGAATTAATTCTACATCTACGACAAGCTTATACATTGTCATCAGTAGATGTTATTCAAATTAAAACCAATGAAATTGAATTATTTAGTCCTTAGTATTGCTACTGTTTTATCAGTTGGCAGTTTTAGCGGATTACCTACAACCTCACCAGTTCAAGCAGCACAAGTAGCTATAGTGAAATCGGGTAACTTCATCGCAGCAGAACACCCAACTGAGGGTGTAGCTCGAATTGTAACTGAAAATGGTAGACGCTATTTAGAATTTGACCAAGCATTTATGTCTGATATGGGTCCTGATTTGTACGTTATTCTGCATCGTGCTGCTACCTTACCAAAAGGTGGTCTAAAAGAGCAAGATTACATATCACTTGGTCGCTTACAAAAATTAAACGGAACTCAACGTTATAGCGTTCCTCAAGATATTAATTTAGCAGATTATCAATCTGTAGCTATTTGGTGTAGACAATTTAATGCTACATTCGGCTATGCACCACTACAAACAGCAGCACAAGCCAACCGCTAGCACTACTTTGTTAAGCGATCGCATACACCACAAACTCCTTTTAGCTACACCAGAACTTACGTAGTAACAATGCAATTCTGATAAAAAATTACGTAAGTTCTCCTTAATCTTATTAAGACTAAATACACACAGTAAGATCAAAATTTTAATAAACATCTCTCTTTAAATCTTTTCTTTGTGTACTACTCTGCGGGAAGGTTGCGCCAATGTGGTAGCCTACGGCAAGCCGAAGCAGGTCTATGCTTCAAAAAACATTACAAAACGCACCGAGAAAATCTAAGCTTTTTCTAGAGGATTCCTATGGTAGAAATCAGTGATGCTTTAAGGTTATTGCATCCAGCGATCGCAATTATTTTTGTATTTCCAATTATTGGTATTGTCGTCAACTTAGCCTGGCAAACTCGGCAGCGTCGCTTACATAGTAAACAAAGTAAAATTCCACCAATTGTCGGGGCAGAGCATAATAGAATAGGTCACTGGTTAACCACAGCAGTTGTCAGTATTACATTACTAGGATTAACTCACCCAATTGTCAAAAATATTCTCAGCAATCAACTTATTACTAAGCAACCATTTCAAGTTATATTTATAGTATTAATGTTTGCTGCTACTATAACTTCCTTAATCTTACTTTATCAAGCAAAACAGCGTCTTTGGCGGGGAATATTTGCGACACTTACAGGTGCAGGTTTAATCATTTTAGGCAGTCAAGATGGAGTCTTTCGCCGAACGAATGAGTGGTATTTATCGCATTATTATATTGGGATGGCAGCAGCGATATTAATGATTTTTTCGTTAGCAATTGCACCAGATATTTACAAAGATCGTTCGCAGCGTTGGCGGAAAATTCATACAATTTTAAACTGTATTGCGCTTTTGCTATTTATTGGACAAGGAATCACAGGAACAAGAGATTTGCTAGAGATTCCCTTAAGCTGGCAAGAGTCGTATATTTATCAGTGTGATTTTGCAAATAAAACTTGTCCGACACCAACACCAGGAAACAGTGGGTGATAGCAAGAATTAGGAACATTTGGCGAATTGACCCTTTTTCATTGCGCGTACGCTTGACAATAGGTATTGCTGCTGTTTCTGCTTTGGGATTAGGTAGCGTTGCTGTTTGGACAACATGGCAAATGCAGCAAATTCTCATTGGTTCGCACAAGCGTCATGTGGAAGATATTGCTGGGCGTTTACCGCGTGATGCTGAAATATACAGTGAAATGTTTCTAGTCGCAACTGGCGTTCAAAAAGCAATTGATAATCTCACAGCTAGTCAAACTTTCTTGTGGGTCAATTTTTTTGATGGAACAAACCAAGCTAAATCTACAAATTTCAATTCCACAGATGCTACAGCGATCGCATTATTATCACTGCGTCAGGTTTCAACTAGCCCGCAAGTTTACGTAATTAATAACCGCTACTTTGTGATGTGTGCTAGAACTTTGCGCGTTAATGGCAATTCCTTAGGACAGTTATTTGTAGCGCAAGATATTTCTGACGAACAGACAATGTTTTTAACAGTAGTGAAGGGTTTGGGTGTTACTAGTCTACTTATACTAATAGCTATCACGGGTGCGATCGCACTTTACATTCAACGTTCGCTAAAGCCATTAATGCAGATTAATCAACTCGCGGCAAAGGTTTCTGCCACCGATTTGGGACAAGCAAAACTACAATGCGATCGCGCACCTACTGAGGTTAGAGAGTTAGCCCGTACCTATAACATGATGTTAGAGCGTCTCGCCGCCGCTTGGGAACAACAGGAACAGTTTGTTAGTAATGTTTCCCATGAGTTGCGTACGCCACTCACAATTGTCCACGGTTATTTGCAAAGTGTTCTTCGACGCGAGACTAACCTGACGACAATACAGCGTGACGCTTTAGAAACCGCAGCCTCAGAAGCAGATCGTACAATTCGTTTGTTACAAGACTTGCTAGACTTAGCACGGGCAGATAGCGGTCATTTACACTTTCATATAGAACCCATCGTACTCAATGCACTAGTAGCCGAAGTAGTAGGAATGGCACGGCAATACAGCAATCGAGAAATTGCGATTGAGGCGACTGGTGAAATTATAGTTTTAGCAGATCGCTATCGTTTAAAACAAGTTTTGCTAAATTTGATCGATAATGCGGTCAAGTACTCTGACTCTAGCCAACGAATTGCATTAAAATTAGACCAACTGGAACAAGCAAGAATTCAGGTGTGCGATCGCGGTGTAGGTATTCCTTTACAACAGCAAGCCCGTATCTTTGAGAGATTTTATCGAGTTGATGAATCGCGTTCTACGAGTGGTTATGGTTTAGGTTTATCAATTGTCAAAACCCTTGTAGATGGAATGGGTGGGTGTGTTACAGTCTCTTCTAGACTGGGTGAAGGCAGTGTCTTTACTATCACTTTACCAATTGCTGCATAACAACCATGACAGCACATATTCTGTTAGTAGAAGACGAAATTAAACTAGCTAAGTTCGTTCAGATGGAACTAGCCTATGAAGGCTATCGCCTCAGCGTAGAACATGACGGACTAGCAGGGTTAATTGCAGCACGCGAATTACATCCCGATTTAGTGATTTTAGATTGGATGTTACCAGGAATATCAGGATTAGAAGTTTGCCGCCGCTTGCGGATTCACGGAGACAAAGTACCAATTATTTTACTCACTGCCAAGGATGATATTAGCGATCGCGTTGCAGGCTTAGATGCAGGTGCTGATGATTATGTTGTTAAGCCTTTTAGTGTTGAAGAATTACTCGCAAGAGTCCGCGCACACCTACGACGTACTCAAGACATAGATCCTGATATACGCCAATTTGCAGATTTGAAGTTAAATCGCCGCACTAGAGAAGTTTATCGAGGTACGCGATTAATTGAATTAACAGCAAAAGAATTTGACTTACTAGAATATCTCCTTGCTCATCCCCAGGAAGTGATTACGCGCGATCGCATTCTGGAAAAAGTTTGGGGTTACGACTTTATGGGCGACTCTAACATTATTGAAGTTTACATCCGCTACTTGCGTCTCAAGCTAGAAGCCAACAAAGAACCGCGCCTGATTCAAACTGTACGTAGTGTTGGTTATGTATTGCGCGAGAGGAGTGAAGGAGTGATTAGTGGCTAGTAGCTAGTGAAATGATGAGTGGCTAGTTAATATTTCCTATAACGGTAGAGCGTGTAATAATAATCCAGCTGTTATGCGATCGCTTTTCATGTCATCTTCTGATATTGATCTTGTTGCTGCCTTAGAGGAACAGACTAATTTAAATTTTCAACTTCCCGATCCTGAAGATGAACAAATTCCCGAGATGGAATTTCAACGCCAGGTAGATACTGCATGGCAAGTCTGCGATCGCTTTGATTTACAAACTGAAATTTGGCGAGGGCGGATTTTACGTGCAGTTCGCGATCGCGAGAAGAAATACGGTGATGCGCGAGGAAGTGGCTTTCTCAAGTGGCTGCAAGAACGAGAGATCAGTAAAAGTCAAGCATATTCGATGATTCAGCTTGCCAATAGTGCAGATACGCTCATGGAACAAGGACAACTCGATCCTGATACTGTGCGCTGCTTTAGTAAACGGGCGTTTATTGAAACCGCTAAAGCCGAACCTGAAATTCAGCAGTTGATTACCGATGCAGCAAAAAAAGGCGATCGCATTACGCGCCGAGAAGTTCGTCAGCTAGCCGATGAATTCACCGCCATGTCATCCGATTTACTTCCGGATACTGTCAAAGCCAAAGCCGCAGACAATACGCTTCCTAGCCGCTATCTTGCCCCGCTAGTGCGAGAAATGGAGAAACTACCACAGTCACACCAAACAGTATTTCGCGAGGAAGTTGCCGCGAATCCTGACGTCGATACACTCAAACAAGTCACATCTGAGGCGCGTTATCTCGCCAAGTATCTAGATGCAGCAACTAATGTTCAAGCACTTGATGAGGAGTCAGTGGACTTAGAAAGGGCGCTAGAAGAAGCGTTAAGACTAGGCTGTATTAATGTTGCTGCCGATCTTGTCAATCAAGCCTCGCAATTAGAGCAAACAATTGCCAAACTTTACAACACTTGGAAAAAAATCGGTAGTTTAGCCGATCGCCTGTATGTTGATACTGGAGCAAGTACGCCAAATTTGCGATCGCTCTTAAATTGCTTAGAACAACTCGGCGGTGAAGTCGTCGAAGTGCAACTCGGTAGCGGAGAACGTACCATTCGCCTGCAAATTCAAGAAGAATAATCAGATAAGCCAGTAAAAATCAACCTAACTTCAAAGCTGGTAATTGGTAATTGGTCATTGGAATAATACTCATCAAATTACCGATTACCTATTAGCTGTTACCCATTACCTAAAAACGACCAGGATTGTCATCTAGTGCCAACAAAAAGTTGACTAAGTCAGTTTGCTGTGCTGGAGTAAAACCAGCAGATGAGTCTACATAAAAGTGATGACCAGTTCCATCAAGATTAGATCTGACTAAAGCAGAGTTAGCTTTATTAACTGCAACGACTTGAGCGCGAAGATTGCGATCGACTAACGCGCGTAAGCTACTCGCAGCATCCGCAGGTTTACCAATACTCAATGTACCTGTCAATCCTAAGCCAGTTGGATCAACTACACTAAAACGACCATCCGACCTGACTTGTAATGCTCCTGAGCGGACTGCGACTCCACCATCATGTAAATAGGGCGCACTCAAATAAAGTCCACGTAAAGGAGTTGTTTTATAGCCACCATCAGGTAACAAACCTTTTGGTAAACTTGTGGGACTATCACTAATTCCCGCTGTTGGTACATCCAAAACTTCAGCATTAGCAGGAATTGGCACAGGATTGTTAAAAGTGTAAATTTTAGGCGGTACGAGCAGATTATTCAAGTCAAGGCGAGATTTAGCACGGGCAGGATTAGTATTTATTTCTCGTAGTGGGTGAATTACGTTGTCTGTAAAGAACGGTGGAATGTGGCACGTTGCACAGTTAGCTTGCTCGAAAACTTTAGCTCCTCGCTGTACTGAACCGCTTTGCAGTGCTTGCTGATTTTCCCGACTGCGATTTGGTGGCGGAACCAGGCTATTTTGCCAAGCTGACATTGCATTTGAGGCAAACAAGAAAGGTCCACTTCCAATGTCTTGAGAATTCGTATTCGGGCTGAAAATTAATCCATTATAAGTAAACAAACTAGGTTTCAGTTGAGGATAATTACCTGTACCTGGTGCTGGAATTTGTGCTTCTAGCTCGGCTTTTAAGGGGTCTGGAGCAATCAAACGTAACCATTGTGAGGGTTTAATCGGTGGTCCCCATTTAGGTAAACGCAGCAGCGGATCAACCGCATTTTGCAGCACAACTCCTAAATAAACTTCTGGGTCAATTCCCAGCGTTTGAGCACTTAATTGCGCGGCTGCTAGCAAATTAATTTCTGAGGAATGCACTCCATTGTTGATAGCACTAAGCCCAGCAAAAGGTCCAACTGCAAACTGACCATCAGCTGCATATGGATGAGTTTTGAAAGTAAAGACATTAGGGATTTGTGTTGTGTTACTAATACCATCAGGTGAACTTTCAAATTGACCCAAGGGTATATCGAGTACTGCATCGTCAAACGCAGCCTCAATTTTTTGCGGATCGGGTAACTTAACTAAGTTATTACGGCTATCGATGATTGTTCTGCCATTGCCTTGATACTTAGGATCAAGCGGATTAATCTTTAATCGTGCAAAACCTGCCGCTGAGTTCGGTGCTAAAGCAACAAAGAATGAAGCATTCAAATCTCCATTAGGTACTCCTTTTAAACGTTTACCAGTATTGGTGGTAGCAATATGGCAAACTGCACAAGTAATATTGCCATCTGTTTTCAAGCCTAAGGGAAAAATAGCTCCCTTCTCAATGTCTAAACCAGTATTAACAGTGCTTCCTTTAGGATATGTATGGCTGCCTAAAGTTAAGTTTTTCTTAAGAGTAATCTGTAAATTAGTTGTTGGCTGACCGTGGAGTTTCAAAATTGCTTCGGTGACTTCTGGTAAAATTTGAGCAAAGCCAATGCTGAATCCGAACACTCGTTGAAACCCTAAAGTATCGCCAATTTTGCGATTGAAAAAGATATTCTCGCCACTATCAAGCAACTGTTGAGTAATTTTGACTGCGCCAATGCGCTCGTAAGCACCAGGCGAATTCGGATCAATTCCTTTTTGACGTATGAGTTGTTCTGCTTGTCGCGGGTTAAGTAACTTACCAAAATAATCGTAGTAACCTAAAGGTTGTGTAGGTGCAGGTTGTAGTAGTGCTTCAGTTGCTCTTACTGGTGGCTGTAGTAAGAAGTCTGAGAGAAAAACCGCAGCTACTGTAACTACAACAATCAGGACAAACAGCGATTTGTAGCGCCAACGCATATATGCCCCCTCGATTAATTTAAATTAAGGGTTAAAAAATTTTGTCATAGAAAATTTTTGTAAGCATAATATAACTAACTGTTATCAGGGATACAATTTTTTGCAATGAATCTTTAGCGATCGCCTTCAAAATAAATACATTAACTAATTTTTAATTCCTGTTGTAGCGATGCCGCGAATAAATTGCCGTTGACCAAAGAGAAACAGAATAACAACAGGAATTGTAGCGATCGCGACTGCTGCCATTAGTAAAGGCCAGTTATTTGTAAACTGTTCTTGAAACTCTGCTAAGGCAAGTTGTACCGTTCTTAACTCTGGTCTTGTCGTAAAAACCAAAGGCTTAAATAAATCGTTCCATTCCCCGATAAAAGTAAACAAAAAGAGCGTTACCAAGGCTGGGCGTGATAATGGCAACATCACCCGCCATAGAATCTGCCACCGATTCGCACCATCCAACGCTGCCGCTTCTTCTAACTCGATCGGAATTGTTAAAAAGTACTGCCGCAGTAAAAAAATCCCAAAACCATTTACTGCTGTTGGGAGAATCAAAGCCCCATAAGTATTAATTAGATGTCCCCACTTGAGAACTAAGAAAATTGGTATCACTAATAACTGAAAAGGAATCACCAGTGTCGCTAAAACAATCAACAGTACTACCTGCCGACCTTGGAATTTTAATCGCGCTAGCGCATATCCCGCCAAGGCTGAAGAGATTATCTGAAAAGCAGTAACAGCAAGTGCGACAAGTGTAGAGTTAGCAAATGCAAGCAGGAACTTGCCTTGCTGCCAGGCGTCTTGGTAATTAGTTAAAGACCAACTATTTTGTGGAATTAGTGCTGGGGTCGCTCCTTCTGGAGCAAAGGAGGTGAGAAAAACTATTCCCAGAGGTAGTAGTACAAGAACCACACCTAGTAGTAAAACAACTAAGTTAACTACTTCTAATGTGGATTCACTGGTGGTGCTGTTATTGAGATTTTTTTTAGGCATTGTTACTGATTTCGCCTTATGCTTTTATAGGTATTGATATTTTTTTAAATTAAAAAATATTTCATGACCAAACGTAACGTAGCGCATCGAGATTTGTTAAGTTAAATTTAACCATCAGCTTTACACTTGAGTTGCCAAGTTGACCAAGCTCGTATTAGTTGATTTACGTAAATAGGAGATAAAAGACCTATGCAGCAGCTGGCTGCCACCACCGCAGAACTTGATTTCCACAGCGAAACCTACAAGGACGCTTACAGTCGCATCAATGCGATCGTGATTGAAGGGGAGAAAGAAGCCCATGAAAATTACATCCGATTAGCGGAACTGCTGCCAGAACACAAAGAGGAACTGATTCGCTTATCGAAGATGGAGAACCGCCACAAAAAAGGTTTTGAAGCCTGTGGGCGTAATCTTCAAGTCACACCAGATATGCAGTTTGCGCAAGAGTTCTTTGCTCAATTGCACCAAAATTTCCAAAAAGCAGCCGAGTCAGAAAATGTAGTTACTTGCTTACTCATTCAATCTCTCATTATCGAATGCTTTGCGATCGCTGCTTACAATATCTACATTCCTGTTGCTGATGACTTTGCCCGTAAAATTACTGAAGGTGTAGTTAAAGATGAGTACAGCCACCTTAACTTTGGTGAAGTGTGGTTGAAAGAACACTTTGAAGAATCTAAAGCTGAACTCGAACAAGCAAACCGCCAAAATCTTCCCATCGTTTGGAAAATGCTTAATGCAGTTGAAAACGATGCCCATACCTTAGCAATGGAAAAAGAAGCTCTGGTAGAAGATTTTATGATTCAGTACGGTGAAGCGTTGAGTAATATTGGCTTCACTACCCGCGATATTATGCGGATGTCAGCATACGGACTTACAGCTGCATAAAACTTACCAAGGTGCAGGGGTGGTAAGCTCTGCCTCTGTATCAGTTTCACTGCATTGCTTAAACGTATCATCGCGCAAGTATGCCGAGTCCGAATTCGGCATTTCTGTGTGATATCTGGGGGAAATCATCCCTCAATTTCACACTATTAATTTTTCTAATAGCAGCCATAGGTCTAATACAGCACAATAAATGTTTGGTCTAATCGGTCATCTTACTAGTTTGGAACACGCCCAAGCAGTAGCTAAGGAGTTAGGCTACCCTGAATACGCAGATCAAGGGCTTGATTTTTGGTGCAGCGCTCCGCCCCAAATCGTAGATACTATCAAAGTTACAAGCATTACTGGTCAAATAATTGAAGGTCGGTATGTAGAATCTTGCTTTCTTCCAGAAATGCTAGCTTCACGCCGTATCAAAGCAGCAACGCGGAAAGTACTCAACGCTATGGCTCATGCGCAAAAGCATGGTATCAATATCACGGCTTTGGGCGGTTTCTCCTCGATAATTTTTGAAAATTTTAACTTGTACCAAAATCGACAAGTGCGTAATGTGCGGCTGGAGTTTGAGCGGTTTACGACTGGTAATACACACACAGCTTATATTATTTGCCGCCAAGTTGAACAAGCCTCTAGAAAGCTAGGCATTGAACTCTCAAAAGCAACCGTTGCAGTGTGTGGTGCTACAGGTGACATTGGCAGTGCAATCTGCCGTTGGTTGGACGCTAGAACAGATGTAGCAGAGTTGCTATTAATTGCCCGCAATCAAGAGCGATTACAACACTTGCAATCAGAACTCGGTCGTGGCAAGATTCTGAGCTTAGACGAAGCTTTACCTCAAGCAGATATTATCGTCTGGGTAGCCAGTATGCCCAAGGGAATGGAAATTGATCCTACAACGCTGAAGCAACCCTGTTTACTCATTGATGGTGGTTATCCTAAAAATTTAGTCACCAAGGTGCAGTATCCAGGTATAAGTGTACTTAATGGTGGGATTGTAGAGCACTCGCTTGACATTGACTGGCGAATTATGAGCATAGTGAATATGGATGTTCCAGCCCGCCAGCTATTCGCTTGTTTTGCTGAGTCGATGCTACTAGAATTTGAGAAGTTACATACTAACTTTTCTTGGGGACGTAACCAAATTACAGTAGAAAAGATGGAACAAATCGGTCAAGTATCTGTAAAACATGGTTTTCGTCCTCTACTAGTGTAGGAAACAGGGGTAAGGAGGAGCCAGTTACGTGCGGAGGTGTCCTCCGTTGAGGAGCCACTGCGTTGCGGGGGTTCCCCTCGTTGTAGCAAGTGGCGTCAAACTGGCGTTAAGGGGCGAGGGGCGGCGAGTGACTGGTGGAAGTGTGGGAGTGTAGGAGAGTGGGAGTGTGGGAGTGTAAAAGATAATTGTCAACTTCCCTCATACCCAACTGCCCGCTTACTCGCCTACCGCCTACCCAACTACCCACTTACCCAACTCTTTCTGAACCCCGACTCACTATGGCAACTACTGAGCGCAAACCGCTACTTCTAGACTTCGAGAAGCCGCTGATTGAACTTGAATCACGAATTGAGCAAATTCGCGAACTTGCGGCAGAAAATGGCGTCGATGTTTCCGAGGATATTCGCCAATTGGAAGCCCGCGCCATGCAACTACGACAAGAAATTTTTAGTAGTCTTTCGCCTTCGCAGAAACTGCAATTGGCACGACACCCACGCCGCCCAAGTACTTTGGATTACATTCAAGCAATTAGTGATGAGTGGATGGAAATGCATGGCGATCGCAGAGGCACTGACGATCCGGCTTTAGTTGGTGGAGTGGCAAAGTTGGCAGGACGCGCTGTTGTCATGTTGGGGCATCAAAAAGGTCGCGATACGAAAGATAATATTGCCCGTAACTTTGGGATGGCATCTCCTGGAGGTTATCGTAAGGCAATACGGCTCATGGAACACGCCAATCGATTTGGAATGCCGATCTTGACGTTTATTGACACGCCTGGCGCTCTACCAACAGCAGAAGCGGAATACAAAGGTGCAGGCGAGGCGATCGCTTATAATCTGCGTGAAATGTTTCGTTTTGAGGTGCCGATTATTTGTACTGTTATCGGCGAAGGCGGTTCTGGGGGAGCTTTGGGTATTGGTGTAGGCGAGCGTTTACTGATGTTTGAACACTCAGTTTATACGGTTGCCACTCCTGAAGCTTGCGCGGCTATTCTCTGGAAAGATGCTGCCAAAGCATCTCAAGCTGCAGTTGCTTTAAAAATTACAGCTCCAGACTTGAAAAATCTGGGTATTCTCGATCAACTCTTACCTGAACCAAGTGGTGGCGCACATTCTGATCCGCTTAGTGCAGCGACAATCCTTAAGCAAGCATTAATTGAAAACTTAGAAACTTTATTGCAAATGAATGGTCAAGAGCGACGTAAAATGCGCTACCAGAAATTTCGCAGACTAGGTGTTTTTACTGAATTATCTTAAGAAGTTTCATCAATTGCGATCGAGAAAGCAGGTGATATAATTACCTTTAGCGCGTAAAGAAACTTTACAAACAGCGCACCTGCAGAACAAATCATCTTGCTACAGGTCTGTAGTGAGGGTTGCTCATGGCAACTTGCTTGTGAGCAATCTGTTATTTGTCAATTCATCTGCACTCAAGCAGTTAATTTAGGTTACTCTATGCCAGAAGAACACTAATCTAAGTCTTAGAAACGATTAATCTATCTAGAGTAAGAAGTTGAGATAATGAGGAAGCAATGCCACTTCTTCAAGGAAACAGGAATTCATGAATTTGGCGAAAAGTAAAAGCGCCTTGATTACTGGTGCAAGTAGTGGAATTGGAAAAGCAACAGCTTTAGCATTTGCTAAGGTGGGAATTGATGTTGCACTAGTGAGCCGTTCTCAAGAAAAATTAGCGGCTGTAGCTAGTGCAGTGCAGCAAACAGGGGTAAAAGTTACAGCATGTCCACTCGATTTAGCTGATGTTGAACAAGTGCGAGAACAGATCAGCGCGATCGCAGCGGATTTCAAGGTAGATATTTTAGTCAATAGTGCTGGAATGGGATACACCGGAAATCTAAGTGAAACACCATTAACTGACTGGCAAGCAGTGATGAACTTGAATCTGACAAGTGTATTTCAATGCATTTTGGGAGTTTTGCCAATAATGCGCGATCGCGGCACAGGTACCATCATCAACGTTGCTTCTATAGCTGGCGTGCAGCCTTTTCCTAGTTGGGGTGCTTACTCTGCTAGTAAGGCTGGATTAATTGCACTTTCTAAAACCTTAGCCGCAGAAGAACGCCAGAATGGTATTCGCGTTACAACTATTTGCCCAGGTGCAGTCGATACTGAACTCTGGAACAGCGATACTGTAAAAATTAAACTTGAGCGCTCAGCAATGTTGACGCCAGAAAGTGTAGCCCAGTCAATTCTCCACACAGTACTACTGCCACAACAAGCAGTTATTGAGGAATTAACCTTAATGCCTAACGCAGGCGTTTTGTGAAGCGATCAGGAATAAACATACACTATCAACCTTCAGACACTGGCTGTAGGATTGACAATTACGGCTGAATGTGTTATAGGTCACAACCCTAAACATTAATTATACAAACCTTAACTGAAACTTGAGATCATGACTATTGGATTCTCTGGCGGTTCTTCCCGCTCTAACTCGCCTCTAATGCCAGATAGCTTAGAAGATAAAATTAATCGTATTGCAACAAGACCAGATCGCAATACTCAAAACGGTAAAGAAGCTAAATTGCAGCCACCTCCAGAAGATCTTGATGAAAAGATGGTGGACGCAGTACGCACAATGTTATTAGGCGTGGGAGAAGATCCAGATCGCGAGGGGCTTTTAAAAACTCCTAAGCGTGTTGTTGAAGCAATGCATTTTCTCACTAGTGGTTACAATCAATCGCTAGAAGAACTCGTCAATGACGCCATCTTTGACGAAGGTCACAATGAGATGGTACTGGTAAGAGACATCAATTTCTTTAGCTTATGCGAGCATCATATGCTGCCGTTTATGGGCAGAGCACACGTTGCATATATCCCGAATGAAAAAGTTGTGGGACTAAGTAAGCTAGCTCGTATTGTCGAGATGTACTCGCGTCGCTTGCAAGTGCAAGAACGTCTGACACGTCAAATTGCCGAAGCTGTACAAACGATTTTAGAACCCCAAGGCGTTGCTGTCGTGATGGAAGCAACACATATGTGTATGGTAATGCGTGGTGTTCAAAAACCAGGCTCCTGGACAGTTACCAGTGCTATGGTAGGCGTATTTCACGACGAGCAGAAAACTCGTGAGGAATTTTTGAATTTAATTCGGCATCAGCCAGCGTTTTTCTAGCTGCTAGTTGTCGAAATAATTGGGCAACTTTTATTAAATCTTTGTCACCAGGGGCGCGTTCTACACCACTTGATAAATCAATACCATCAGGTTTTAACCGATCAAGAGCATCGTTGACGTTTTCTGGAGTTAATCCGCCAGCAAGTAACCAAGGGCAACTTGGGCAGAATTGCTGTAAAGTTATCCAGTCAATAGTTTTTCCAGTACCACCCAGCATCTGAGGGTGGTAGGCATCGAGCAAAAGTGTGTCTACGCAGTCTACATAAAAATTTGTTTGAGCTAAAGCTTGTGAATTACGCACTCTTAAAGCTTTGATGATTTCGACCCCAGTGGGTAACGATTGACGGAGTCGAGTGCAAAATTCTGGAGATTCGTCACCATGTAATTGGACACCAGTAAGATCTCCATCTGTAACGACCTGGAAAATTTCTGCACAAGTTGTATTTGCAAAGACACCAATACGCTCAAAGTGTTGTGGTATTCGCGACACAATAGCTTGAATTTGCGTAGCAGTGATGTAACGGGGAGATGCCGGTACGCAGATAAACCCTAGCGCTGTTGCACCTAGTTGGGCGATCGCTTGTCCTTGTTCTGGTTTTGTAATTCCGCAGATTTTAACTCGCATTAAGTTTTGTATCAAAAATAGCTTGTAACTGTTAACTCTTAAAACAGAGACTTTGTGTGTCCTAACGAAATTTGATAATCCTTAATTATTAATATCGTTTTGTTTAGGAGAGAGAAACTTGACTGACTTAATTTTACTAGCAGCAGTGCAACCAACAGTTCCTGACACTCTAAGGTGGAGTTGGACAGGAACGGCAATTATTATTATTGCCTCTGTGTTGATTTTATTCATTGCTGGTCGGACAATTCGCTATCCTCAAGTTGGTCCTAAGATGCCACTACCGTTCCCATCGCTATTTAACAATCCTAGTGTAGGTACAGTCCTCGGTTCTGTGAGCTTAGGTCATATTGTTGGCTTCGGTATTATCCTAGGACTCAATAACATTGGCGTTCTTAAGTAGACTATATCTACGTCATCATTCCCTGTTTATTCGCAATTAACAAGCAGTAGCGGTGAGGATTTCCTCCCGCTTTATTTGTGCTGAAATCAACAAAAGTGACGCCGATGGCTCATCTACATAGGTACACAACAATCTGTCAGTGCCTCAACTCGATATTGCTCCACCAATGAAGCTTTTTCACTATTGCAGGAACCCTTTAGGTATACTGTTTTTGATTTATCTAATAAAATAGTTGCTGTGTAGCGATGGCGATCGCCTTCTGGAGTATCTGCCACTATCTCAACCTGGTTAAAGCTTTCATCTTCGTTGTGCTCTAACACGCGACCTTCTATTCGATAGTCAAACCATTGCCATCTGTAAGTAACGATTAGTTCTCGTTCTAGAATTTGAGCCGCCCAAGGCAGCCTACCACAGCCTCGATATTGTTGAGCAATCCAGTCAAGTCTCCCCGTTTGCGTCAGAATTGACCGCAGTGATTCTGGCGTCAGGTAGCCATAGTAACGAGCATCAGGAAAAGTGACTGCTGTGGGAGCCATCCGGTGTCCGCCAATATGACTGGCTTGCCAGACGCGAATGCGATCTAGCGATCGCTCCTCCACAATCTTCAATGCTTGGTGATAGATTGGGTTGCCAAAGCGAGAACAGCAGCGATCGCGGCTACCGTGAGTACAAATCAAGATATCTTTTGTAGGGTTGTCAATCGGAAGTGCATCCGTTGCTTCACCCATCACATACTGCTTAACTAGAGGGGCAACATCTTGCATATCCGCAAGATGAAATTCTTGTTTGACATATCCTGTTGACAGTCCCGATTGTTTGCGAAAGATCAAAATAGTGAGATTGTCTTGCTTTAGGCGTTCATTGTAGATGAGCAAAAACCGAGTTTGGAAGCGATCGTACTCTTCGTCAATTTCGTCAGCGAGTTCGCGTAAGTTATCTGGAATTCCGCTAGATTCTAAATCGTAGGATGCCCAGGGAGGAGGACATTCAATCGCTACATAAATGTGATGCTCGGAGGCAGAACCGATAATATCTACTCCAGATTGGCGCGAGTGCTCAGCGCACAAAAAATTTTCCATAAGCTAATTGTTTTACCAAAATGTAGACAAAGAAGGATGAGCATTAGTGTATTTGTTGGCGATCGCTAACGTGACTAATTTCGGCATTTAGCAACTCTTGCACATTATCCACAATCAAATCAGCCGCGATCGCTCCGCGAATTCGGCTCCAGAGTTGATAATCTACAAAATAAACCTGATTGTTTTGATAGGCACAAAGCGATCGCAAGACAGCATTTTGCTGCCATCGTTCTCGTTCAGCGTCTACTGTATTGTTAGATGCAGTCATGACAAAATTCCATCACTTCAGATGAATTGCAGAATTCTTGTTCTAGGACATCCTGCCAAAGATGGGCGTAGTCTTCCTCTGAAATAGTAAGGGTCACAACAAACTCCAGATGACAGACTCAAATGGGTGACAAATGCAAATTATTATCATTTATTTATGCTTAAGCGTCAACCGCATTAGCCTGCTGTATACTTTTAACTCTATATTTGGAGTAAAACTATAAACTCAAAGTCTTCTGCTAGAGCGTTAGGTGAGTGCTACCAAGCGATCGCTTCCACTACTTTTATTTAAGGAAACCAATCTCCGCGTCCGTGTCAGCCATCTGTAGCAATCTCAAAATGACTTAGCATAACTCCTCAAGGTACGGATTCCTCGAAATAACTGGAGTAGTAGTGAGTCAGAGTGATTGTCTATTCTAGAAGTAAGGTGAATTACAAATCTATAATTGCTGGATAACTCACATCTGAGCGGTGAAAATCTTGACAAAGTCTAGCAAGTATGCATGGATTGTCTGCCTTAAAGTGCTGAGTTTTAGGAAAATTTCATGCAAACAAGTTGGCGAATAGGATCTTTATTTGGCATTCCGCTGTTATTAGACCCTTTGTGGTTCGTAATTTTGGCAGTAGCAACGCTTAACTTTGGTTTATCTTACCAACAGTGGGGAGCAACATTAGGCTGGAGTGCGGGAATTATTACTGCGTTGTTGTTATTTGGTTCAGTTCTATTACACGAACTCGGTCATAGTTTAGCAGCGCGATCGCAAGGCATTAATGTCAAATCGATTACATTATTTCTCTTTGGTGGTATTGCCGCAATTGAGGAAGAATCAAAAACACCAGGACAAGCATTTCAAGTTGCGATCGCAGGTCCTACGGTGAGTGTTATTTTATTTGTGCTACTGAGTGCGATCGCCTATCTCTTACCAACAGGTAGCTTGTCGAGTACACTGATCGGCGACTTGGCGAAAATTAACTTAGTGTTGGCTATCTTTAATTTAATTCCAGGCTTACCTTTAGATGGGGGACAAGTCTTAAAAGCCGCTGTATGGAAAGTGACTGGCAATCGCTTTCAAGCAGTACGCACTGCTGCTAGCGCTGGACAAATCTTAGGTTGGAGTGCGATCGCATTAGGTTTTGCGATTGATTTCATGACTGGTGAGTTGGTTTCTGGGTTGTGGATTGTGCTGCTGGGGTGGTTTGGTATCCGTAATGCGACAGCTTATAAAAATATCACTTCATTACAAGAAGCGTTACTCACATTACAAGTAAGTGACGCCATGAATAAGGATTTTCGAGTTGTCGATGCAGACTCAACACTACGTCAGTTTGCAGACTTGTTTCTTCTCGCACCTAAAGCAACGCAAGTCTATTTTGCAGCTTCAGATGGACGCTATCGCGGAATAGTGTCAGTAGACGATCTGCGCCTGATTGAACGCAGTCAGTGGGAAACTCAAACTCTACATAGCATTGCGCGTCCTCTCACAGAAATTCCTACTGTGACAGAAGCAACTTCAATTGCAGACACAATCAATCAACTTGAAAATCAACAGCTACAACAAATTACCGTACTTTCTCCTGCTGGGGCGGTTGCGGGTTTAGTGGATAAAGGTGATATCGTGCGGACACTAGCAGAAAAGTTAAAGTTACGCATTGTAGATGCAGAAATCAAGCGCGTTAAAGAGGAAGGTACTTATCCTCCAGGATTACCACTTAGTGCGATCGCTAAAGCAGCCAGTAAATAAATTTGGACAAGAGGTTAGAGGATAGTAGGCGTTCCTTTAACCTCAATCTTTGCTTATCGTTGCTACACTTGGCACAAATATATTCAAGCTATTAGGAATACACTCAATTTCTATAGGCGTCGTTCCCATTAAATTACCATCCAACACGACCGGCTGCGGAGGTGCTGTATTAATCTTGATGTGTCTGGCGCGGAGATGATTGACATTATCAAGTTCTACAGCACTATCGTTAAAGCCTGATTTGAGGAGATGGTAAAGTGCGATCGCTCCTTCAAGGCGAGATTGCGGAGACGTTATTGTAATATCTAAAAGACCATCATCAGCATAAACTCCTGTAGTACCATGCGCTAGTACAGAAGTTGGTGGCGCTGAGTTTGCAACTGTTACCGCTGTTACTTGTTGGATTGCGACTGTTTGTGATTCAGTTTCAACTCTAGTTTCAAAAGGTTTCATACCTTGCCAAAATTGTTTGACTCCAGCCAAGATATAAGCTAAAGCCCCGAAACGATTTTTTGCTTCTGAGTCAGCTTGTTCAATAGTTTTCGCTTCAAAACCAATTCCAGCAAGTAGTACCATTGGTCTGTTATTGCACAAAGCCGTATCTACTAAACGAGTGTTACCTGCTAAGATGACTTGACACGCAGCTTTGAGAGTGCTGGGAATACCAAGATAAGCTGCAAAAGCATTAGCAGTTCCTCGCGGAATAACGCCAAAAGGAATGTCTGTATTAATTAAAGCTTCCGCTGCTGCTGAAACTGTGCCGTCACCTCCAGAGGCAATAATGACCTCAGCACCATTTTCGACAGCTTGATGTGCTAACTGATTAGCACTGACTTCGGGAGTTGTAAAATAAACATTTAAGTTAAACTCCGGCTCTAACATCGCACGGATTTCTAACAACTCTTGTTCATCACGTTGGTCTGAAGCAGGTTTAAAAATAAGATAAGCTGAGCGAGACATAAGCAACGAATTTTAACTGGAATTCAAAAACAGAAATTGCTGTGATTTAGGACTATGAAGGCAGGTAGTAGTGCACATTGCCCAAGCAACCATGCGAAGACTCAGTATCGTCTTTTGCTCAATGTTTAAGCCAGAAGCAGCGTAGATAAACTACAAGACTTAACTTAATAAACTGACAAAAAAGCTATGAAAAGAAATCATACTAAAGGTGGGTGAAATGCGTAAAAATCACCTCAAATTATCCATAGTATGACGATTCAGGGAATAGAGTTAGTGAAAATAAACGGCACTTAATAGCTGTAAATAGTTGATTGTTCGTAGGGGAATTATTGAGACATCAACAATAAACCATGAATTTAGTTAAATAGTTGTCAAAACTTCAGCTAGAGTGCAAAATAGTTGGTCGATATGTTTTTTCTCAATAATTCAGTGGTGAAGATCAAGAAAAATTGGCGATTTGCCCCAATTCCACCAACAGCACCAAAATTCACACTATGATAAGCATGTTTTCTGCCAATTAACCGCTGACACGAAGCTTCATCATGTATCCAGTGGTAGGCGATCGCTATTTTCAATGCAGTATCTATTGCTTCTGAAGCCGAATTCATGAAAAAAGCACGATTCAACCCCCAAAAGGCAGTTCTGTCAATTGGGTTGCAAATTCAAACGCCCTTGGATACCCCATCTGAAACGCGGGTGCAAAACCAACCGCATTGCTGCCAAGAACTAGATTTGTGTGTTTGAATCTGTTGCCAGAATTTAGGGAATTGGTATGTTAGACGGTCTGTCGCCAATTCATTTACCGGACTCAAAAAAATTTACAATGCCTGATGGAGAATCAACGCAGAAAGAACAGTGGTATTAGAAGCTGGTAAATTGTGGACAAGGGTAATTGAGCAAACTGAGTATGCTTTACATACGGGCGCACTTCAGTCTATTCCCACAGATTATGAGTTTGTAGAACAAAACGGTATCAGTTTCCTTGTCCGCACGTTGTCAAACTTGGTACGAAAGGATGAGGTGAAAAAGCAGCAGGAAGATAGCACTTCTGCTGGCAAGGATTTTAATCCATTCTTACCTTACGAAGAAGATTTATTTGTTGCAGATATTTCTGACACGCATTTGTGTCTGTTGAATAAGTATAACGTTGTCGATCATCACTTGCTGATGATTACTCGTGATTTTGAGGATCAGGAAAACTGGCTTAACTGGCGCGATTTTCAGGCGATGTGGATTACCTTAGCAGAGATTGATGGTTTAGCGTTCTATAACGGTGGAAAGATTGCTGGTGCGAGTCAAAAACATAAACATTTACAACTTGTACCCTTACCGCTTGCTGAGAAAGTAAATTTACCAATTGAAAGGGCGATCGCTACTGCTAAGTTTACAGATTCTATCGGTACATCATCAATATTCCCCTTTGTTCATGCGATCGCTTTGTTAGATCCTAGTTGGACACTCGATACCGCTGCTACAGCAACGCTAGAATGCTATCAAAACCTGCTTCATGCTGTTGGACTCAACACAAATCAATTTAAAAGCGACAAGCAATCAGGTGCTTATAATCTACTTGCAACACGACAATGGATGTTAGTTGTACCGCGTCTTCAAGAAAGTTTTGAGTCAATATCAGTTAATTCATTAGGATTTGCCGGATCGCTGTTTGTCCGCAACGATGAGCAAATGCAGATCCTCAAACATTATGGTCCAATGAGGATTTTGCAGCAAGTGACGAGTGGCTAGTTACTGGTGGCTAAAACTGTTGGCTTGACATTTTGGCGGTTGTATGAAGTGTAAGTAGATGAGTTTTCTGTAAGGATGCGGATGCTGTCTGGCGGTAGCTTGACTTTTACAGTGTCGCCAGAATTAAATCTATGGAGATCGCTGTAGTGAAGATTTTGCGATCGCACAATAATGCAACTCTGCTCAGTTAAACGCACAATATAACGCGTATCAGTGCCAATATAAACAGTTTCTTCTACCTTACCTTGCAAAGACTCATCGCTGTTAGCAGGGAAAATCACTACCTTTTCAGGACGCACAACTAAAGTGACAATACTATCTAGTGGTATTTCATCATCACAGCTGACGCATACTGGTAATTGTTCGTCAACTAAAATCGTAACTGCATCTAGATGACGCTTAATGACACGTCCGATTAAGAAATTTGTTTCGCCAATGAAATCGGCAACAAAGCGCGAAGTTGGGTTTTCGTAGATTTCAACCGGTGTCCCTACTTGTAATACCCGTCCTTGATCCATTACCGCAATGCGATCAGACATGGTGAGGGCTTCTTCTTGATCGTGAGTGACGTAGATGAATGTAATTCCTAAGCGTTGTTGCATCCGTTTGAGTTCGAGTTGCATTTCTTTGCGCAACTTCAAATCTAAAGCTCCCAAAGGTTCGTCAAATAATAGTACTGCTGGTTGTTTGATCAAAGCCCGCGCTAAGGCGACTCGCTGCTGTTGTCCTCCTGAAAGTTGACGCGGATAGCGTTTTTCCATTCCGGTGAGTTTTACTTGCGCTAATACTTCAGCCACTCGATTTTGAATTTCTCGGCGGGGGCGGTTCTCCATTTCGAGTCCAAAGGCGACATTCTGGGCTACAGTGAGATGCGGAAATAATGCGTAGTTTTGAAATACGGTGTTGACTGGGCGGTGAAAGGGTAAGCGATGTGACATTGGTTCGCCGTGAATAAAAATCTCTCCTGATGTGGGAGTTTCAAATCCAGCGATCGTCCGTAGTGTTGTTGTTTTACCACATCCTGATGGTCCAAGGAGGGAGAAGAATTCTCCTGAGGCTATTTGGAGATTAATGTTGTTGACGGCTAGGAAGTCTTTTTTTCCAGTGAATTTTTTGGAGAGTTGTTGGAGTTCGACTGCTGGTATCATTTGTTTGGTAGTGTAGCTTTTTAAGAAACGAACCACATTGGCGTAGCTTTCCCATAGGGTAGGCACAAAGGACACAGAGCAAGAAGACTAGAGAGGGGAAGGTTAGGATGATCGTATGCTCAATTCTATTCACTCGCTCCGGACTTCGTCCCGCTGCGCTAACGCCCCTCGCTCCTCATTAAAGTATTATTTGCCTACTGCGACTTTGACTTCGTTCCAGGCTTCGTCGTAGAGGGGTGTTGCTTGACCGACATCGTTGATGTATTTGAGTTTGGCGAAAACTTCAGGTGGAGGATAGATTGCAGGGTTTTGTAAGTCGGCTTCGTTAATTAGTCCTTTGTCTCTGGCTGTTTTGTTGGGCGAACCGTAGTGAATGAAGTTTGAAATTTTTGCCCCAACTTCGGGTTCTAAAATGAAGTTAATAAATCTTTCAGCAAGTTCTTTGTTAGGGGCGTTTTTGAGAACTACCATGTTATCTGTCCAAACGATTGTTCCTTCTTTAGGAATTGCATAGCGGATTTGCTCGTTTTCTTCCATAACTTGGAAAATATCACCACTCCACTCGTGGGTGAGATCGACTTCACCTTGATCGAGTAGAATTTGACCAGTATCGGGAACAAAAGCAGCGATCGCATCTTTATGCTTGACTAAAAAATCTCGTGCTTGCTGAATTTCTGCGGGATTAGTCGTATTGGGGTCGAAACCGAGATACATTAAAATTACACCCGTGGTATGGCGCATGTCATCCAGCCAAGCGGTTCTTCCCGCAAATTTAGGATCAAACATTGTTGCCCAGCTATCAATTTCTTGATTATTTGTTGCTGTAATGTTGTAACCAATTCCTAAAGTTCCCCATTGATAAGGCAAACTATATTTATTTTCTGGATCGTAGGGTGCATTCACAAATGTTGAATCAAGATGTTTCCTATTAGGAATATTCTCTAAATTTAATTCTTCTAATAAACCTTCATTGGTCATAATTGCGACCATGTAATCTCCAGGAAACGCAACATCATAGCCTGGATTTCCTGGCTGAATCTTAGCATAAAGGGCTTCGCTATTTTCATAAGTATCATACTTAATTTTAGCGTTAAACTCTTTCTCAAACTGAGTAAGAACTTCAGGTGCAATATAAGTAGACCAATTATAAACACTCAATACATTAGACGGTGTATTACCATCACTCACGTTTGTCTGGTTACTCCCACTACATCCGAGTGGTAATATTAAAGCAACAAAAAACAACACTACAAAACTCAAAATTCTTCTCATCATAGAACTCAAATCCTATTCATTACTTGATGAGTTAATCTCTCATGACTTCTCCTTTGCGCCTACCCTATGGGAAGGCTACGCCAATGTGGTTCGTTCACCTCAATTCTTTCGTCCCAACGACCAAAGCAGGTATTATCAACACCAAAGAAGCCAACAACATTAAACTAGAAATAGCATTAATCGCAGGTGTCACCGAAAATTTAATCATCCCGTAAACAAAAAGTGGTAAAGTTGTTGCACCAACTCCAGCGGTAAAGAAAGTCACAACAAAATCATCTAGAGAAAGTGTAAAAGCAAGCAAAGCACCACTAAAAATTGCTGGAGCAATTAGTGGTAAAATAACTTTCGATAATACTTTCCATTCATTAGCCCCTAAATCTAAAGCAGCTTCTTCTAGTGCTGGATCGAGTTCGGCTAAGCGCGCCCTGACAGTAATTGCAACAAAAGAAATATTAAAGGATACATGACCAACAATCATTGTAGGTAAGCCAAAATTCAATCGAATTCCTATAAAATTTTCTATTAACCTAAAGACTAAACTAAAGAAAACTAATAAAGAGATTCCCATTGTAATTTCTGGAATCACAATAGGAAGAAACAATAAACTATCAATAATCACTCGCCCAGGAAAGCGAAAACGTTCTAACGCAAGTGCGATCGCTGTTCCTAAGATTGTTGCTAGAAGTGTTGAAATCACAGCAACGAGTAAACTATTCTGTAATGCATCCCAAATTCGGGTATCAGTCACGTTCGCTGTTAATTGCGAGTCAGCTTGAAGTAAACCACGATACCAATCCAAAGTAAAGCCACGCCAAACAGCATTAAAACGCGATGTATTAAACGAGTAAATAACTAAAATCAGAATTGGCAAATAAATAAAAGCAAATCCTACTGCTGCATGGAGTAATAGCCAACGTTTACCAAGCGATCGCACCAATACATCAAACCTTCTTGAGGCATTATCTGACACAGAAATCGTCATGAGACTTCCTCAGATGTCCGAAAATAAACCAACACCGGAACTAAAACTACCACCATCAGCAACATCGAAAGTGCCGAACCAAAAGGCCAATTACGCGCTTGTAAAAACTGATTTTGAATCAAATTTCCTACCATCAAAGTTTTCGCACCACCAAGAATATCTGGTGTGACAAACGCACCTATAGCTGGAATAAAAACAAGTAAAGATCCTGCTACAATCCCCCGCATTGTTAATGGTAAAACGACACGTATAAAGCTGCGGATATCATTGGCACCCAAATCATATGCTGCTTCAACCAACGAGAAATTAAACCGATCCATTGTGGCATATAATGGCAAAATCATAAATGGCAAATAGCCATAAATTAAGCCCACTGTAACAGCAAAAGAAGTAAACAATAAATTTAGAGGTGCATCAATAATTTGAAAATTTTGTAGCGCTACATTAATCACCCCCTCTTGTCGCAAAAGCACAATCCAAGCGTAAGTACGCACCAAAAAATTAGTCCAAAAAGGAACAATTACCAGTAATACTAGAACATTCCGCCACCGCCCAGAACATGTAGCAATAAAAAATGCTAATGGATAACCAATAATTAAGCAAGTAACTGTCGTTATTAAAGCCAACCCTATCGAACGCCAAATAACTCCTAAATACAGTTCACTCGTCAGTCGTTGATAACTCTCTAAACTAAAACTCCAAACAACCCCGCCATACGTTCCCCGCTGCAAAAAACTGTACAGCAACACAATCAATAACGGCAGAATAAAAAATAGCAACAACCAAAAAGTTGCCGGAAATAACAGAAACGCCAAACTTCTACGCTTGTGAGATTCTATAGTTGATCTCATTATCCAAAATCAATCTTTGAATTCTTCCTTTGCGAACTTTGTGTCCTTGGTGGTAGCCTACGGCAAGCCGCTGTGCGTCTACGTTTCAAGAACAACATTTATGCTTCGCCGCCGAAGGAGGAACATCAATCGCCGGACTCTTATCAAAAAAGCCCACAGGTTTTAACATAAAACCAATATAAGAGACAGGCATCACAGGCCAATCCTCTGGACGGGTCACATGATTGTGTCCAAACGTATACCAAACCACAACGTCTGTATTCTCAATTGCCCGATTTGCCTTTGTCCAAATAGGTAATCCCGCATCACCTGGATGTTGATTAGGATAATCACCCGCAGCATAGAGTTCATCAGGATTATAGGGAGTCACCCACAAGTGCTTCGTCATAAATCCCGCACGTTTGATCACACTTGATTCGGGATGTGCAAACGGTAAAATGTTTTCACCAGGCATCAGCTTATAACTCACAGGCTGACCAAGGCTATTGTGCACTGCAGGATTGATAATCTTCCAATAACGTCCTGTAAAAGGATCAATGATGCGTTGTGCTTCTGACTCAGTTGATAAGAGCTTAGACTCAGCATAAAAAGCATTACCATAAGGATTATCAGGTCCCAAGGGTTCCGCTTGTGTATTCACTTCGTAAACTGAGTTATTTTCCCCATCAACGCACATATCCAGACGCACGTTAAAGAAGTGTTGATGAATTGGGGCGTTTAACTGCGGTGCAATCAGCGTACCGTACTTCGGTACTTCATTAGGCATTGCGGCAGCAGTATTAACAATACCAGTCAGCTTCACTTCGTACTGAATCGTACCATCTTGGTAAAAATACCAGAAGAACCCATATTCATAATTACCAACTGTCGCGATAAATGAGACGACTAAACGACGCGATCGCCTTACTTCAGTATGATCCGTTCTCCAATCAACGTGTTTCCAGAGAATGCCAAAATCTTCCTCATGCATACATATTGCATTTTCAATCTTCACTACTTGTCCGCGACTACTCGTCATATAAGCATCAAAGTAGCGAATCTCACCCAAGCAATCACAACCTAAAGTTAAGGAATTTGCCAAAGTCCCTACACCATACTCCCCAACATCAAACGCATTTTTGCGGTAATGCTGCGGTCGAGGATCGCCATAAGGTACTACCATGTCGGCTAACGAAGCGCGATATACAATTGGACGCACGCGCCCTTGATCTTCGTAACCTACAGTGTATAAAACTAAACCTTCTCTTGGCGTAAACCCGATACGAAATTGCCACTTTTGCCACTTAATAAAGTTTCCTTGTACCTCAAAACTTGTACCCTCCGGCTGCGTAATTTCTAGAGGTTTGATATCGCTGCGTAAATCTTTAATAAACTCTGTGGAATAATTTCCTGAATTCGGCGGTAAAGGAACAACACCATAATCCTCAACCCGAATTACTTCCATTTTATTCAAATCAACAACCGGAATCACGCCTTCAATCGGACGCGCATAACCGTTATCCGTCGGACTCGAACGCACCCAACACAACGCCCGTGACAGTCGCAATCCCTTTTCATCTTCAATGGCATAATAACCCGCCGACCACGGGTCAACCATTACCAAACTTGGATCGGTAATTCCGCGTTTCTTGATCGCTTTCTGAAACTCAGGACTCGCTTTAACCGCTGCTTCGCACTCAATAAATTCATCCAGCATAATAGAGGGCTGGACATCAGAAATTTGCTGCCACGACTTGACAGTTTCAGTATTAAGTGAGACAACCGCCTCATATGTCAATCCATCTTCATTATTCAGAATCCCAATAAAAGCCTCGCGCTCAATACTGTCACCCTCTTCAAAATTAAGAACGACACTCTTAGGAGGTTCCTTAAGAACAACCATCGGAAACCTAACTTTTTCCCCCAAGTCGTACTCTGCTTTAACCGTTGCGACAGCAACTGTAATTTCTTCAGGCGTTAGTGGGTCGAGTGGATGCCTTGCCGAAGCTGATTTAGTAAATGTATCAGGTAATTGATGTGCAGTAGTCATAATCGCTCTTTGTAGGTGTAAACCTCTGGCTTATAAAGTGAAGCGATTCAGAGTGATGCGATCGCGCTTTTCTCAGAGCCAAAGGTGATTGCACTTTGCCTTACACTACGGCG
Source organism: Gloeocapsopsis sp. IPPAS B-1203 (assembly GCF_002749975.1). Lineage (NCBI taxonomy): Bacteria > Bacillati > Cyanobacteriota > Cyanophyceae > Chroococcidiopsidales > Chroococcidiopsidaceae > Gloeocapsopsis > Gloeocapsopsis sp. IPPAS B-1203. The sequence continues at coordinate 462,984 of NZ_PEIG01000001.1, forward strand.
CTTGTCATAACACGTTTGTAGCCAAATTTACCAATCCTCTTCACAAATCGATTTTCCATAATCTACATTCCTAACGATTCCTTTTCTAACCTCCTAACTCTCTAGCAAAACCCGACTATTTTTATCGGGTATGTTTGACGCGAAAAAATGCACCGTGTTACTATCAGGCGACAGTTGACGGAAAAAAATGAAGTAGAGAGCGATCCATGACCCAGGCAAAAACCATCAACCCCACAGCAGCAACCTTCAAAGCCCTCAAATGTAAGGAATGTGGTGCTGAATACGAACTTGCGGCTAGCCATGTCTGTGAAGCTTGCTTTGGGCCATTGGAAGTTACCTACGATTACAACACCCTCCGCCGCACCGTAACGCGCGAAACTATTCAATCGGGACCAAATTCAATTTGGCGCTATCGTTCTTTCTTACCCGTTGCAACTGAAAATGTCATTGATGTAGGTACAGGGATGACTCCCCTTGTACAAGCAAACCGCTTAGCCCGTCGCCTGGGATTGAAAAAGCTATACATCAAAAATGATGCCGTTAATATGCCCACCCTTAGCTTCAAAGATCGGGTGGTATCCGTAGCATTATCCCGCGCACGAGAGCTAGGCTTTTCAACCGTATCGTGTGCAAGTACCGGAAATTTAGCAAATTCAACTGCAGCGATCGCCGCTCATGCAGGATTAGATTGTTGTGTATTTATCCCCTCTGATTTAGAAGCAGGTAAAGTCTTAGGTACGCTCATCTACAGCCCTACCGTAATGGCAGTACAAGGTAACTACGACCAAGTAAACCGCTTGTGTTGCGAAGTTGCCAATACATATGGTTGGGGATTTGTCAATATCAATTTACGTCCTTATTACTCGGAAGGTTCCAAAACTCTTGGCTATGAAGTCGCCGAACAACTCGGCTGGCAATTACCCGATCACATTGTTGCGCCCCTAGCCTCAGGTTCCTTGTTCACAAAGATCTACAAAGGATTCCAGGAGTTTACTCAAGTCGGCTTAGTCGAAGATAAAAGCGTCCGGTTCAGCGGTGCGCAAGCCGAAGGTTGTTCCCCCATCGCGCAAGCCTACAAAGAAGGACGCGATTTTGTTAAACCCGTCAAACCCAACACAATCGCCAAATCAATCGCCATTGGAAATCCAGCCGATGGCATCTATGCGCTCGAAATTGCGCGGAAAACCAACGGTAACATTGCATCAGTTACCGATGCGCAGATCATCGACGGCATCAAACTACTCGCCGAAACCGAAGGCATCTTCACCGAAACCGCAGGCGGGACAACGATCGCAGTTCTCAAAAAACTAGTGGAAGCTGGTAAAATTGACCCCGACGAAACCACAGTCGCCTACATTACTGGAAACGGACTCAAAACCCAAGAAGCCGTACAAGGCTACATCGGCGAACCGTTGACGATTGAAGCCAAGCTTGATAGTTTTGAACGTGCGTTAGAGCGATCGCGTACTTTAGAGCGTCTTGACTGGCAACAAGTCTTGGTATAAGTCTTCTGCTCAAGTCTTACTCTCGTCAACTGTTAAATTGTCAAATCAGGGGCATCTTTGCTATCTGGGCGCATAAATATGCGCCTTCACTAACTCTAGGATTGTTATCTCAACTATGGCTGTTAAAGTACTCATTCCCACTCCATTACAGAAATTTACCAATAATCAAGCGACGCTCGAATGCGACGGTAGCAATATAGCAGAACTTATAGAAGCGCTAGAAAAAAGCTGCCCTGGTATCAAATCGCGGCTTTGTGACGAACAAGGACAACCACGGCGATTTTTGAATCTATACGTCAATAGTGAAGATATCCGCTTTTTGGATGGAACCGAAACACCCCTCAAAGAAGGCGATGAAGTGAGTATTGTTCCGGCTGTTGCAGGTGGTTAGACATTGTGGTTGAAATCAAGATGAGTAAGTTAAAACTCAAGGCATAATCTGCCTATAAATAACCCTTAGGAGTAGAGTAGTGTTATTGACATCTGCTCTATTTTATGTTGTTCGGTAAGCCAATCTTTAGTAACACTTTTGCTTTAAATATCAACTCTTTGAGAAGTATTATATCGCTTGACACTGACAGGCGAATTAGTTTATTCTGCCAACGTTCTTAATAATTACTTGCAATAATCCTCATGCAAATCTATGCGGTTAAAGACTCCTGCAAAGGTGGAAATCGTGTGAGGGCATAGTAATTCCGATTACCACTTATCGTTCATCTGGGCGATAACAGATGGTGCAGCAGTTGGATTATGTATGGTGTGAGGCAAAAGTGAAGTTGCATCTTTTAATTTCCTACATGGCATTGCTCAGTGTTGGGAGTATTCCGACCGCAATTGCATCGCCAAAGTCACTTAATAATATTGCTAATAATTCTTATCAATCACTGCTTAGAAATGTAAAACAACTTGATAAAACAACGCAGCGATTATCTCAGGCTTCCCCGCCAGCAACTGAGGTTGTCCAAATTCAAGGTGTGAGGTTAAACCCAACGGCTAATGGATTGGAAGTTATTTTAGAAACCTCTACTCCACAAAAGCTAGAACTCTCGACAGCAAGCGAGAACGCAACTTTGATTGCCAATGTTGTCAACGCGCAGTTAGTGCTACCAGAAGGTAATGCGTTTTTAGCAAATGACCCAGCAGACGGAATTACTGCTGTTCGAGTCGTAAATCTCGATGCCAATATAATTCAGGTACAGATAATTGGAAGCGTAACAGTACCACAAGTTGAAGTCTTAGAGAGCGATCGCGAAGGGTTAATCTTCAGTGTAGTACCGCCAGCAGCCGTAACCGAAGCTGATGAACTTAACATCGTAGTGACAGCCACACGTACCGCCGAAGCGTTGGAGAATGTCCCGCGTTCAGTCACGACAATAACACGCGAACAACTCGACGATCAAACAACGGTTATAAGAAATTTACCCGATATCTTAGGTCAATTAGTTCCTGGCTTTGGTCCGCCAACACAAAACCGGAGAACTGGGCGTTTGCAAACATTGCGGGGTCGTCCACCACTAATTTTAATTGATGGAGTCGTACAAAGTACAAATGCTGGCTTCGATCGCCAACTCAATGCTATCGATCCATCAGCAATCGAACGAATTGAAGTTGTGCGTGGTCCTAGTGCTGTATATGGTCAGGGTGCAACGGGTGGAGTTATCAATATTATCACGCGGCAACCTACTGATGAGCGGCTGCAATCCGAGTTAATTATCGGTACGCGCACCGACGACGAACTACGCGGCGAAGGTTTTGGTTACAGTTTGAAATATGGTTTAGCGGGTAATGAAGGTAATGTAGACTATCGGATTAATACCTCTTTAGAAACAAACGGTGGTTGGTTTGATGCTGAAGGTAATCGTATTCCACCGAACGATATTGTCGATACAGAAACTCTCAACTTGTTGGCTAAGGTGGGAATCAATCTTGACGCAGAACAACGGCTAGAATTGACATACGATATATACCGCGATCGCGTCGATACCGAATTCATTTCAGACCCCAGCATTTTAGATATTCCTGGGCTACAAACCGCCAGGGCGCTGCGCGTCGGCGAAATTGCCCAAGAAGAACCAAGTAGACAAACAAACCAAGTCGCGAGTTTGAAATATCGCCATGAAAACTTAGGAGGTTCGCAACTCGACTTACAACTCTACTATCAAGACACCCAGATAGCGCAAGAAATTCAAGATATTAGAACCTTCTTTGGTGACGTTCCGCCGTTTATTCCTGGGATATTTCAGACGAATCTCGATCAAAGTAAATGGGGCGCTCGATTACAAGTCGAAACGCCGTTTTCTGAGTCAACACGCCTACTGTGGGGTGCAGACTATCTGCAAGAGGACAGCGATCAACCGTTTTTAGTCATCGATCCTGTTGCTTTTGATACGCGGCGTGAAGCTAATGTATTGACAACTGCTACACAAGTACCACCTTTTCAATTAAACAGTCTGGGAGTGTTTGCCCAAGTTCAGTGGGATTTGAGCGCACAATGGTTACTCAGTGGAGGATTGCGCTATGAAACGATCGGGTTTGAGGTCAATGACTTTTTTGCCAACCCCTTTGCTGATTTTGACAACGCACCAGCGTTAGTGTCAGGTGGTTCTAACCGCGTTGATGATGTTGTTTTTAATCTTGGCAGTGTTTATAAAGTCACCGATGAAATCAGTTTCTTCGCCAACTTCGCGCAAGGTTTTGCGGTTCCCAGTTTAGATTTTCTTGGTCAAGCAACCGCAGGCTTTGCAATTGAAGACGATAATTTATTGCAACCAGAGAAGGTGAACAACTACGAAATTGGGGTTCGTGGCACTTGGGGAACAGTACAAGCAACGCTGGTTGGTTTCTATAACCACTCCGATTTAGGACAAAACCTTGTGATTGCACCCAGTGGTCTGACAAATGCAGCACGAGGTCCGCAACGCAACTATGGCATAGAAGCAACACTCGATTGGCAACCAAGCGATCGCTGGGGTTTTGGCAGTAGCTTAACATGGAACGAAGGTGAAGCTAATTTTCCTGATGATAGTCGCGGCTGGCTAGCGCTAAGTAGTCTAGACGTTCAACCGCTCAAGTTGACAGCCTACATAGAAAATGAAACGCTACCAGGATGGCGAAATCGCTTGCAATTGCTTTTAGTTGGCGATCGCGACCGCGCATTTGAAGAAGAGGTAGAGGAATTTCAAATCGAGGGCTATACAACGCTCGATTTCATCAGCAGCCTCCAAATCGGTCAAGGAAGACTCGAACTCGGTATCGAAAACTTGTTGAATCAGCAGTATTTGCCTGTGAGTTCGCAAGATGGTACTGGAATTCGCGAAATTGTCCGCGAGGCGGCTAGAGGTAGAACAATTAGCGTGCGGTACGCAATTGAATTTTGATAGTGAATTTGCAGTCGGTTCTATGATTATGTGTCTGAGGCGGTGGTTAAAATCTAAGCAAGTGCGCCAGCTAATTTACTTTATTTTGTTTGGCTTGACTTTAACTGCAATTTGTGCATGCAACCAAAATCCTTCGCCACAGGCAGACGATCTTTCTACATCAGGTGCTGTGCGCGTTGTGAAACACGCAATGGGTGAAACCAAGATTGCAACCACTCCGCAGCGAGTCGTTGTCCTCGATACAGCCCCACTTGATGCAGCCTTAGCATTAGGTGTTCAACCGATTGGCGCAAGTTTGCCACGCACGGATGCTTTACCAGCTTATCTCGGCGATCGCACCGCCGGAATTACACCTGTCGGTGAAAATCCACCCAACTTAGAATCAATTGTCCGCCTTCAGCCAGATTTAATCATCGGCAATACAAACGCGCATCGACAAATTTATGACAAGTTATCGCGAATTGCTCCAACAATCCTCACCGCCGGAAACAGTACTGACGGACAGTGGAAACAAGAACTAAGACTGTATGCAGCAGCACTCGGTCGCACCGATGCAGTTCAAACACTACTCAACGACTACAATCAGCGTGTCAAAAAACTCAAACAGCAGCTAAAACAAGCTGACGACCTCCAAGTGTCTGTGATTCTGACTGCTCAAGAGTGGATCGCTTTTTACACCAAAACGAGTTTTCCAGGTTCGGTACTGCAAGATGTTGGTTTAGCTCGCCCTCCGATTCAAAATATTGAGGGAAAATCCTGGGTACAAGTATCGCAGGAAGACCTTCAGAGTATCGATGGTGATGCGATCTTTCTACTTCATGTCGCTTCAGATAAAATGCCAGGAAGCTTTACAGTGAACCAATTTGTGAAAAATCCGCTCTTTTCGCAATTAAAAGCCGTTAAACAGGGACGAGTATACGAAGTCGATGCTGAAGTTTGGCATCTTGGGAGCAATATTTTGGGAGCAAATCGTATTCTTGATGACTTGTTCAAATATTTGGTAGAAAACACCCACTGAAACTATTTGTCGTGGAGACGATCGCCTTTACTTATGACATCAAAGAAATTGATTGCGGCGATTCTGTGTCAATATTTAAAAAAGTAGTAAATTGACAAGTGTGCGTGAAGCAAAGCGATCGCGTTTAAAGCTAGATATAACTAAGGATTAACCTAAGCAATGGCAGACGAAAAAACTCCAAGCCCTAATGGAGACGAAAAACCTAACGTTGCTGAACAAGCCCCTGAAGGAAAAACTGCAAAAGAGGAAGCTCCTCCAAGTACAGTAGAAGAACAAGCGCCTAGCGTCGTCGCAGAAAATCTTCACAGTACGGACGAACCTGAAACTACAGATATTCCTTCTGCAAATGCTCCTGATCCGCAAGCAGCAAATCCTGAAGTGAATCCTAATGCTGCTAAAGCAAAATCAGCAGCAGCGGATACATCGAGTGCTCAATCAGAAGAATCTACCCCAGCCAAACCAGCTGCTAAAAAAACTCCTGCTGCTAAAGGTGAAAAACCAGCTGCAGCGAAAGCTGCTGGAGACAAGCCAGCTGCCAAAAAGGAGAAACCTCCTGCGGTTGAAGACAAGCCTTTTGCTGAATTTATGCAACAGCACTACATACCAGCTTTGCAAACAGCACTAACAAAAGAAGGCATTCAAGACTTAGATCTCAAATTCGCTAAAGAAAAGATCAATGTAGCCGGTTTAACCGACGAATGCTGGCAAGTTAAAGGTTCTTGGCTAAAGGGACAGCGACATTTCAATGTCTATTTTCCTGAAGAAAGTATTCAAGGACAACGCGCCCTTTCCTGCTACGAAGGTTCTAAGCCGAGTGCAATTGAGCCATTCCTGATTGACGAGCGTCGCATAACACTTGACCTAATGGTATTTGGAGTCATGCAACGTTTAAATGGTCAAAAGTGGTTATCACGAAATTAATTAAAGAGCAGTTAGCTATTAGTAATTAGCGATTAGCTAATTATAGAAGAGTTGCAAGTGCAAGACATACAGTTATTTCTTGGGGCTATGCCCTTGGCTTAAATTATGAAGTCTGGCTAAAAGCTAATTGCTAATTGCTGTTATAACTACATTTCCAAAAAGGTGTAAACTACAACACCAGTGTCGGGGTCGTTGTCGATTCCGACATAGCCTGATTTGAGCATATTTTTTAGCATTGCCTCTACATCAGCGAAGCTAGCACCAGTATCCATGACACCTTGCGTAACCGAAATTTTACCACCTCTTTTTGCAGCCGCACGAACAAGTTTGACCATCAATTGGTCGCCGGACGGTTTAATAACATGTGTCACAAAGGCAGGTTGAGCTAGCGGTACACCATAGGGAGATAAACCTATTTTTGCTCTTAGCTTGGTGTTGTAGTCATCAACCATTCGCGGAATCAAAAATAAATCGATGAGTTGTCCTACACCAAATAAACCAAAAGTCCCCAACCAGATCAATCCCGTGATAATTTTACCGTTGTAGAGGCGGTGCAATCCATTGAGCTGTAGCAAACAACCCAGCCATAATATATAAGCACTACTTACTTTGTTTGGAGGCTTTGCAGGTAATTGTGGATCTCCAGTTTTCATAGGTGTAAAGAATATTGCTTTAAAGTAAAAAGTCGCGTGAATTAGATTAAGCTACAAACTTCTCTTTCTATTACCTTAGCTTTTACTGATAAATCCTGGGATGGCTACTGGCATCACATTCGCCGTATACATACCAGATTACGTTTTCATCAGGTAAAATTGCGAATTTTATTAGCTGAATTGCCGAAAATTGCAGTAGGCGATCGCAATTTTGTTAAAAAAATTGACAGCGTGTTGCAACTCTTAACTAAATAAGTGTTTGCCATGCCCTTAAGCCTTGGTAGACTAAGCGTTATCAATTGTTATTTAGTCATTAACTCAACTGCCCCAGGCACAAAACAACAGCAGAAAAGGGCAAATAAAAATATGGTTGATTCTCTTAAAAAACCAGCAGATTTTGAAGAAATGCGCCCAGGGGTGAAAGTACCAGCAAAGGAAACCCTGCTGACGCCGCGATTTTATACAACAGATTTCGACGAGATGGCGCGAATGGATCTCTCGGTTAACGAAGAGGAACTCCAAGCGCTTTTAGAAGAGTTTCGCACTGACTACAATCGCCATCACTTTGTCCGAGATGCCGAGTTTGAGCAGTCTTGGGAACACATTGATGGAGAAACTCGCCAACTCTTTGTAGAATTTTTAGAGCGTTCTTGCACTGCAGAGTTTTCCGGCTTTCTGCTGTACAAAGAACTCAGCCGTCGTCTCAAAGACAAAAATCCTCTCCTCGCAGAATCGTTTGCATTGATGTCTCGCGATGAAGCACGTCATGCAGGATTCTTGAATAAAGCATTGTCAGACTTTAATTTGTCCCTAGATTTGGGCTTTTTAACGAAAAGTCGTAAATATACGTTCTTCAAGCCAAAGTTTATCTTCTACGCGACGTATCTATCCGAAAAGATTGGTTACTGGCGTTACATCACAATATATCGCCATCTAGCCGCACACCCAGAAAATCGCATCTATCCAATCTTCCGATTCTTTGAAAACTGGTGTCAAGACGAAAATCGTCACGGCGATTTCTTTGATGCACTGATGCGATCGCAGCCGCAGTTTCTCAATGACTGGAAAGCGCGGTTATGGTGTCGTTTCTTCTTGCTATCTGTGTTTGTGACAATGTATCTCAACGACATCCAACGTGCAGGATTTTATCAATCCATTGGTTTAAATGCGCGAGATTACGACATCTATGTCATTGAGAAAACTAATGAAACAGCAGGGCGTGTCTTCCCCATTACTCTGAATGTGGAGCATCCCGATTTTTATCGCCGACTTGATATTTGTATCAAGAATAATGAAAAGCTGAGTGCGATTGTTAACTCCAACACGCCAAAATTCCTGCAGTTTTTCCAGAAGCTACCGCTATACGTCGCTAATGGTTGGCAGTTCTTATGCTTGTACCTGATCAAGCCACTTGATGCAGTGACACAAGGTGCGGTGCATTAGATATTCTTAAGTTTTGCTCCGCTGCGGTGGTTCTGCAAGGCGCAGAGCCACTTTTTTTTATGAACTGTCATAAATGCCAAAAGATGCGCGATCGCTTACTCCTAATTTTTAGTTTTTTTTTCTACTTGTACATATCATCTACTCCCGCGAATAGCCAACCACAGCCTTCTCCCACCCCTGGTGCATCTGATTTAGATTTGAGTCCAGACATTGAAAATAACCCAGTTTTGCAGCGCTGGCGCGATCGAGTACCAAATATTTTAGAAGAAATCACGCGCGATCCTAGTTTTCGCACACGCCTACGCTTAGGGTATTCTTTGCTTCCTTCAACAGATCAAGCCGCAGGAATCACCTTTGGAATCGAAGATGTTTTTATTGGTAGCACCCGTTTTACAGTAAGTGCTGAATATTATGCGGCTTTCAGTGGCACTTATACAGCCTACGGTACCGATTTGCGCTACTATCTTCGTCCTTTAGGTAGCTACATTAACGTTGCTCCACTTTTAGGATATCGCTATTTAGCAACTGACACCTATTCAATTGATGGAGTTAATCTTGGTGCGCGACTACTTTTAATTCTCTCGCGCAACGGTGCAGCAGATATTTCAATAACTCAAAGTTGGGTAGATCCAGGTACGGATACTGCAGTGAGTTTAACAACATTATCCATAGGTTATGCTATAACCCCAGAATTGCGTGTTTCTACTGACATTCAAAAACAAAATTCCCCTCGAAGCAAAGATAGTCGCGTCGGAATTATTTTAGAGTGGATGCCTTAATTTCACTAACTGTCTAACTTTTTATAAATTTAGTGCTTGGCAGCTACTGTTTCATAACACTTGAGAACAAGTGATGCAAGCCTATCTAAATCTTCTGTTGCTAGCTTGTGCACATTATTACAACTGTAGTTAATAAGACTTAAACCGAGTTCAGTATATCAATTTAGGATGAATAAGTTCGGGAAACCGTACCAGTGTTTTTGTTGCGATCGCACCTGCTGTTCGCTAAATTAGCACTCAGGAGTTGAGAGTGCTAAAAACGGAAAAATTTATATGGCAGCAGTATCTCTAAGTGTTTCTACAGTAAAACCTTTAGCTGACCGTGTCTTTGTTAAAGTCAGCGCATCTGAAGAAAAAACAGCAGGTGGATTATATTTACCCGACACAGCGAAAGAGAAACCTCAAGTCGGAGAAGTTGTTGCGATTGGTCCTGGTAGACGTAGCGACGATGGTTCGCGCCAGGAGATGGAAATTAAAGTTGGCGACAAAGTACTTTACTCGAAATACGCAGGTACAGACGTCAAACTAGGTACAGAAGAGTATGTGCTGTTGTCAGAAAAAGACATCCTTGCAGTAGTTAGCTAATACCAATTACCAGTCACCAATTACCAATTACCAAAATCATAGATAACTATGGCAAAGCGCATTATTTACAACGAAAACGCTCGTCGTGCCCTTGAAAAGGGTATGGACATTTTAGCTGAATCTGTTGCTGTCACCCTAGGTCCAAAAGGACGTAACGTGGTGCTAGAGAAGAAGTTTGGCGCACCACAGATCGTTAATGACGGCGTGACAATTGCTAAAGAAATTGAATTAGAAGATCACGTAGAAAACACTGGTGTTTCACTCATTCGTCAAGCTGCTTCTAAAACTAATGACGCTGCAGGTGACGGGACAACCACAGCGACCGTTTTAGCTCATGCAATGGTTAAAGAAGGCTTGCGTAACGTCGCAGCTGGTGCTAACGCGATCTCTCTGAAGCGTGGTATCGATAAAGCAACCAACTTTTTGGTAGATAAAATCGCTGAACATGCACGTCCAGTAGAAGATTCTAAAGCGATCGCTCAAGTTGGTTCGATCAGCGCTGGTAACGATGAAGAAGTTGGTCAGATGATCGCTTCGGCGATGGATAAAGTCGGTAAAGAAGGCGTTATTTCCCTCGAAGAAGGGAAGTCGATGACAACCGAACTTGAGATCACAGAAGGGATGCGCTTTGACAAAGGCTACATCTCGCCTTACTTTGCAACCGATCCTGAGCGGATGGAAGCAATATTCGATGAGCCTTACTTGTTGCTCACCGATAAAAAGATTACCTTGGTACAAGATTTAGTACCAGTACTAGAGCAAGTTGCACGTTCTGGTCGTCCGTTGATTATTATCGCTGAAGATATTGAGAAAGAAGCGCTAGCGACTTTGGTTGTTAACCGTTTACGTGGTGTATTGAACGTTGCTGCAGTAAAAGCTCCTGGCTTTGGCGATCGCCGCAAGTCGATGCTTGAAGACATTGCAGTTCTGACTGGTGGTCAAGTTATCACCGAAGACGCTGGTTTAAAATTGGAAAATACCAAGCTTGAGATGCTCGGTAAAGCTCGCCGCGTCACAATTACTAAAGACAACACAACAATTGTTGCAGAGGGTAACGAGCAAGCTGTTAAAACTCGCTGCGACCAAATTCGCCGTCAGATGGAAGAAACTGAGTCTTCCTATGACAAAGAGAAACTGCAAGAGCGTTTAGCTAAACTTGCTGGCGGTGTAGCTGTTGTTAAAGTTGGTGCGGCTACCGAAACCGAAATGAAAGACCGCAAGCTACGCCTCGAAGACGCCATCAACGCGACGAAAGCCGCTGTGGAAGAAGGTATTGTTCCTGGTGGTGGAACAACTCTAGCGCACTTGTCTCCTGAGCTAGAATCTTGGGCTAGTGGTAGTCTCAAGGATGAAGAGTTGATCGGTGCGATGATTGTTTCTCGCGCTTTGGCTGCGCCACTAAAGCGGATTGCGGAAAATGCTGGTCAAAATGGTGCTGTGATTGCTGAACGCGTCAAAGAAAAAGACTTTAACGTTGGTTTCAACGCGGCAACCAATGAGTTTGTTGATATGTTTGATGCTGGTATCGTTGACCCTGCTAAAGTAACTCGTTCGGCGCTACAAAATGCTGCATCGATCGCTGGTATGGTGTTGACTACTGAATGTATCGTAGTTGATAAGCCGGAACCAAAGGATAATGCTGCGGCTGGCGCTGGTGCTGGTATGGGCGGCGGAGATTTTGACTACTAATTAGTTTCTTGTGGGGCGGGTATCTTGCCTGCTATATTCATAGCAGCTGCTTCCTAGTGGAGGTGGCTGTTTTTTTTACGAACCACAGAGGCGCAGAGAACGCAGAGGATATGAGTTAGGATATTCTTTGCTGTAATACAGATTGAATAAATGGACTTTTGTATGTATTGTATGCTGTTGCTTCTACGATACCGAAGGTAACAGCTGCTTTTTTTAGGCGATCGTATTCTTGGGCAAGCGTTGGGTTTTGGCGGAGTTGCTCTCGAAAAAAAATGTTATTTAGATGAACGTCAGAACCTTCTGGTGTCAAGTGTAAGTGAATGTTATAAAAGTTTTGCTGAAAATTGATTCTGGCAACTAACATTGGGCGATCGCTAGGAATATTAGCAAAAGGTGTATCTTCAAAGCCAATTGCTTTTAACTTGTTGAGAACATCAGTAAACTCTTGTTTTGAGCAAGGAATTAGAATATCAATAATTGGTTTGGCATAGATTCCAGGAATTGCTGTACTACCTATGTGTTCAATTTCTATGTTTGGTAGTTGTATAGATATTAAAGCTTTTACAAGCTGAAAAATTTCAGGATACTTTGGATTGTATGGTACAACTTTGCTATCAGTCAGTTGATATGAAACTAGCAATGCCATAGTTTGTAAATACGATTCCTGCAATGATTTCCTTAATACGAAAGCTCGAATTCAGGAATACTTTCTGATTCATTCTGCGCAGCAGCTATCCATTCTTGTATGGCAGGAAGCGCTAATATTGCCTCAGCATACGCTTGACTTGTTGAATCTAATTTCACACCGTATGTCATAAAGCGTAAAACGACTGGTGCAAACATTGCATCAGGAATCGTAAAGTTACTAAACAACATATCGCCGCTACTGCCAAAATTGTTTCGGCAATTGTTCCAAATAGCAAGAACGCGATCAATCTCTTCTTGTACGCCTGGCTGCATACCTAATCCAGGTAAACGAGCACGACAATTCATAGGCATACTGTAACGTAACCTATAAAAACTAGCGTGCATTTCGGCACTGATTGAACGAGCTAAAGCACGAGCTAATGGTTCTTGTGGCAATAAATGTGTATCAGGAAATTCGGCTAGATATTCACAGATTGCTAAGGATTCCCACACTGTAATATCGCCGTGATGTAAAATTGGTACTTTTCCGGCTGGACTATGACGTAGAAGTTCTTGACGTGCTGCAGGTGTGTATAGTGGAATTCGGATTTCTGTGAAGTTTATGCCAATTTGTTTCAATACTAGCCAAGGGCGCAGCGACCATGAGGAATAGTTTTTGTTACCAATAACGAGGGTAAATGTTGACATAATCAAGCCGGTGTGAGAGGAACGATAAGGTAATCATAACTGCGATCGCGCATCAACCAATTAACCTTCTATTGACAGAAATTCTCATAAAAACTATAGTTACTAAAGTCCATTACCGACATCGTGGTTGAAAAGATGGCGATCGCTCTCTCGGAAGCAAGCTGGGATGAACTATGGACTGATTGGGATCGTGCTTATCGTGCTGATGCGATGGATAAGGACGATTGGATTATTGAGTATCCACCCCAACTTGCACAAGGATATAAGCGAAATATTTACTTGCGTAATGGGATTACTCTAACACTGCACAATTATCGATTTCACGATGATTTAACGGTTATTAGCACCCAATCTGAAGCGACGGGTGAGCCTTATCGAGAATTGGAGTTTGTTTTTAATCTTTCCTCAACAAGTAGATATTGGCAGGGTGATTTTGTCACTAGCGGACAACATTACTTGATAGCACACGCTAGCTTGGGAAGTTTTTACTGTCAGGAATTTGCTAAGGAACCAAAACTGGCAGTTGATATTCATCTCGAACCTGCTGTATTCAAGTCTATTGTGAGCAATTCTTTACATATTTTGCCTCTTGACTTGCGACGGATGGTAGAAAGCGACGATTGTCATCCTGTGTCTCGATTCCAAACGATTACACCCGCGATGCAATTGGCTTTAGCACAAATTCTCAATTGTCCGTATCAGGGAGTGCTCAAGCAGATGTACCTTGAAAGCAAGTCGGTTGAACTTTTGGTATTATTTCTCAACCAAGCACAAATAAATTCTGGAACTACATCAAAAATTAGGCTGCAAGCGGATGACGTTGAACGAATTAATGAAGCAAAGAAGATTCTAATTCAACACATTGATAATCCACCAACGTTACTGACTTTAGCGCGTCAAGTCGGGTTGAACGATCGCAAACTCAAGCAGGGATTTCGTCAAGTTTTCAACACAACGGTTTTTGGTTACTTGCATCATTATCGCATGGAAAAGGCACGGCAACTTTTGATCGAACAGTGGTCTATCAGTGCGATCGCAACTGCGGTTGGTTATGCAAGTCCTACAGCTTTTAATGCGGCATTTCGTCGTAAATTTGGCACAAATCCGAAAGCGTATCAGTTAGCTAGTCGTCATAACATCAGTGGTAATTGGTAATTGGTAATTGTGTTGTCGAACCGCTCGCTAGCCACTTGCTCCTCGCTCCTCACCCCTCCAAAAAGTCCGCCACGAAGAGAAAAAAGTCCGTCTTGAAGAGAAAATAACCGCTCAAACCGCGTATTCTCTAAATCATCTTCCTGAGAAGACTTAGCAATTGTTGATGCTTGGCAATATAGCTAAGCCGAGGTTTGGTGTGGGGATATGAGACGACAACAGCAGTTAATTTTCATAGCAGTAGTTACTGTATTTGCGACACAACCTGCATGGGCAGAAGAATCGCCGATTTTGCGTCGCGATCAGATGGCGCGACCCGCAACGACAATTGAGGAATGGCAAGATGCGATCGCCCAAACCGTAGTCCAAATTACCCAAGTGCAACTCAATCCTACAGATGCAGGATTTGAAGTCATTTTAGAAACCAATAATCAACTTGCAACGCCTGTAACGCGCGTTGTTGACAATGCACTAATTGCAAATATTCCTAATGCAGTGTTGACATTACCCAATGGTGAATTTCAAGCGGTAGAACCTACTGAAGGAATTGCATCGGTTAGCGTTACAAATTTATCTGGTGAAAATGTGCGAGTTATCATCACAGGATTTGATGCACCTCCCACCGCACAGATAAACGCCGTAGCACAGGGACTGGTGTTGAGTGTTGCACCTCAAGTAGCCCAATCTGAAGATGAAACGATTGAAATCGTCGTTACAGGAGAGCAAGACGGGTATCCTGTCCCAGAGACAACGACAGGAACAAGAACCGATACCCCAACTCGTGATATTCCCTTTTCAATTCAGACTGTTCCACAGCAGGTTTTACGCGAACAACAGGTGCAGCGAGTTAGCGAGGCGCTAAGAAATGTGGCTGGCGTGCAATCTGAGCAATCTCCTCGCTCTGCATTCGAGGCTCCTCGAATTCGGGGTTTTGGCGGTTTTGATAGTTTCAATATCATTACCAATGGTCTACAAGACGGCAATGCAGGTAGTCAAATTGGAATTGGCAACATTGAGCGTGTGGAAGTCCTTAAAGGACCGGCGGCGGCGTTGTTTAGTCAAGGTGGACCTGGAGGAACAGTTAATATTGTTACTAAGCAACCTCTAAGTACGCCTTTTTATAACGTCGAAGCCAGCGTAGGCAGTTTTGATACGTACAGTGGTTTAATTGACTTATCAGGTCCTTTAGATCAAGCAAATAACGTCCTCTATCGTTTCAATGCTTACGGATATCGAACTGACACATTCGTCGATTTCTTTGAGATCGAACGCTACGGATTTGCACCAACAATTTCGCTACGCCTCGACGATGATACTGATTTGACTTTAGAAGCTGAGTATAACTATTTCGAGCAACCGAACGATCGCGGCTTACCTGCAAGGGGAACTGTTCTACCCAATCCTAACGGTGAACTTCCCATTAGTCGCTTTTTAGGCGAACCATCAATTGATTATGTCAGTGGTCGTGCTACAAGGCTAGGATTCAACTTAGAACATCGCTTGAATGAAGACTGGCAAATTCGCAATAATTTTCGCGTTTCATTGTACCAGCAACCTCAAAACTCAGTTTTTCCCGACACTCTTTTAGAAGACAACCGAACTTTAACACGCGGCTTAATCGTTGCAGAGCAACAAGATACGAATACTTATGTCTTGAATGCGGATATTACTGGAAATTTCAACACAGGAGCTATTAGCCATCAGTTATTAGTTGGGTTTGACCTGTATACATTAAATAGTACATCTCGTTATGTACAACGCAGCCTCAGCCCAATTGATATTTTTAACCCTGTCTATAGCCCTAGCACTGTGGGAGATGTGATTGCAGAGTTTTCACCTTCATCAACCAATACCGATCAGTACGGTATTTACATTCAAGATCAAATTACACTACTGGACAATTTAAAACTGTTGTTGGGTGGACGCTTTGATTGGGTTGAGCAAAGGACAAAAGAAGAAGGCGAACTTACTGGTTCGCAAAGCGATGATGCGTTTAGCCCTCGCGTTGGTATTGTCTATCAACCGATTCAACCGATTTCACTTTACGCTAGCTACAGCCGCTCATTCAAGCAAGTTACAGGTTCAGGGTTAGATAACACGCTGTTTGAACCGGAACGCGGTACTCAATATGAAGTTGGAACAAAAGTAGAGTTGAGCGATCGCATTGCGGCAACATTAGCATATTTCAACATCACTCGTGCTAATGTCCTTACCGAAGATCCCGAAGATCCCAATTTCTCGATTCAAACCGGAGAACAACAAAGCCGAGGAATTGAGTTAGACGTTACTGGTGAAATCTCACCAGGATGGAGCATTATTGCAGGTTATGCCTACACGAATGCAGAAATTACTGAAGATAACACCTATGAAGTTGGTAATCAAATTAATAATGTGCCAAATCATGCTTTTAATATTTGGACAACATATGAAATTCAGCAAGGTTCGCTGCAAGGATTAGGCTTTGGTTTAGGATTATTTTACGTTGGCGATCGTGAAGGAGACTTAGACAACTCATTTAGTTTACCAAGTTATTTCCGTACCGATGCCGCGCTATTCTATAACCGAGGACAATTCCGAGTTGCACTCAATGTCAGAAATTTGTTTGATATTCGGTATTTTGAAACTGCTGAAGGCGATTTGCGTGTGTTTCCAGGCGAACCATTAACTTTACTTGGTTCGGTTTCTTGGCAATTTTAATAATGTTGAATATGTTGCTAAGATTCCATGAAAAAGTAGTTAATAGCTAATAAAGCTCTCTATGCTAAATCTTGAATAGCTTGATTAACTTCTTCAATCAGTTTGGGTAGATCTTCTTTAACTACCTGCCAAATAATATTCATGTCAACGTCAAAATAAGCATGAGTAACTCGGTTTCTCATACCAATAATCTCGCGCCAAGGAATTCGAGAATAAGTATTTTGACAAGCAGGGGAGACTTTATTGGCAGCTTCTCCTATAATTTCGATCAATCGCACTAGTGCTAAAGACAACATTTGGTTACTATCTAAATCTTCGCGATCGCGATCTTTAACAAAATTAATTGCTGTAACTGCTGCATCTCGAATATGTTTAAGACGAGTTAGATCGTCAATCGTGCTCATAAACGATCATTGCCTCTTGTAAAACGCGATCGCGAAAATAACAACTTAAATCTGCTGGTGTTCTTAAATCTACCACTTGCCCTAACAAATGACTTAACTCATCTTCCATCCTCACAATTGCTAACCCAGGTGTTTTTCCTACTTCAAACTCCACTAATACATCTATGTCACTATTCTTAGTAAAATCATCACGCAGAACCGAACCAAATAAAGCTAATTTACGAATAGAGTGCTGCCGACAAAACTGATATATTTCGGCTTTTGGTAAATCAATTAGCAATGTTTTCATAATTCCGATTTCTTCAAAACTTTTCGACTTTTTTTTATTAACGCAATGTCACCACTACAATAATATATACTTTTTTAATATTAAAAATAACCTTTTTGTCTAGTCATTAATCACTATTCTAGTGTCTATGTTTTTATAATTTATAACAATTTTATAAACTTCAATAAATAAATCAATATTAGCAAAGCTACAAAAATAAGTATTTATTAGTTAGAAAAGCTATTACGTCTTCTCAAAAACTAGTGAACTATATGAGAGATATCTGTTATTTCGTTGATCATTACAATATATTACTATGGCATTAAAACTATCCTTACTTATTCAAATCTATCAACGCTTTTTGTTCATTCTCTTTTTGATTTTAATCACTGCGTGTTTCCCTCAAAATCACACTGATACTCCCAATTTACACTCGGCAACTTCAGAATGTCGAGTGATTAAACATTGGATGGGCGAAGCTTGTGTTCCTGCTAATCCACAACGAATTATTGTCCTCGATACCAATCCCCTAGATGCTGTTTTAGCACTCGGAGTTAAACCTATCGGTTCTCCAGGATTTGAGTACCTTTCACTTCCAGAAGCGCAAACAAAGGAAATTGAAATCATTGGGAGTAATGCTCAACCCAGCCTTGAAAAAATTGCCCTTTTAAAACCCGATTTGATTCTAGGTATTCAGTGGAACGCAGAAATTTATCCACAATTATCGCAAATCGCACCGACTGTCATGGCTCCCGCAAACGATCCTGAGTGGAAAGAAGATTTGAGGCTTTATGCTCAAGCACTCGGCAAAACTGAAAAAGCTGAACAACTATTGCAAGATTACCACGAGCGAATTCAAGAATTTCAGCAACGCATGGGTGACAAACTCCAACAAACGGAAGTTTCCATTGTCACAACGATTGCTTATGGTTCTAGTCTTCCCGCCCGCATCTACTTAAGCGAATCATTTATGGGTTCGGTAGTTCAAGAAGCAGGCTTACAAAGACCAACTGCACAAAATACACTACCATTTGCACTAACCCAAAACTGGGCAATAGATGTTTCAATTGAACGACTTGACTTAATCGATGGCGATGTCATTTTTGCGGCAAATACCGATCCTCAAAACTCAGAACTAAAGTCTACCTTATCTGCACTTCAGCAAAATCCGTTGTGGTCGAATCTCAACGCGGTTAAACAAGGCAAAGTCTATACAGTAAGTTATGACATTTGGGTTGCTCAGCGCAATATTGGAGGTGCGAATCGCATTTTGGATGATCTGTTTAAGTATTTAGTTGAGGAAAACGATTAGTAGATGAGTTTATGCGATCGCCCAGTTGAATTGCAACATTATTCTGTTGCAAAGCTAGAAATAAAAGCTGCGATTGGTTCAATTTGTGACTCAGATACTTCAACTGTATTTTCAGGAATGAGTCCTTCCAGACTGTAACCGTCTTCTTGACCTTTAGGCATTGGGTAATATTCAACAATCGTTGCTATAGCACCTTTGTTCAAATCGTATTTAGGCAAATCTTTTTGTAAAGCAACTTGGGTAAAGAGTTGAAATTTCATTGTTCTTCCCTCCTGACTGGAAACAGTGTAACAAACCTTGTGAGTCCGGCAGAAACTAGCCAAATTGTTTTCACACTCAAAACAGTGCCATTTGCTCTGGTTAAACTTCCAACAATGACAAATTTTTGACCATAAGGCGTTTCTTCTGTTGGTACTGCCTCTAACGAAAGTATCTGTTCTCTTAAATCTTGTTCTAATTGCTGCCAGTTCTCTAATATATAACCTGCTTGGGCTAAAAACTGAGACTTATCATCTTTTGGCAGTAAAACCAGTAGATAGTTCCTAAGCTTAGTTTTCGCGATCGCGGCATTAGGGTCTAAATACGTCAATGACTAGCTTGTCCTCAAACACCAATTAACTTCTGTAACGACCAAGGGAAGTTGCTTGATCAATCTTATTATGGCTACCGATATCGAGTATCGGAATTCACTACAAAATTAAACACAATTATCAACTATGTTACAGCCGAAGTTTTTAGAACAGTTATTTGCATCTTTTAACATCGATCCTTACACAGCCCAAACTTTACGCTTTACGCCACCAGACGATCGCACTGAAGTGATTTCTGCTGTGGAGTATGTGCAAAGCGATCGCTGTAATGGCAATGATTAGAAACTGCTTGTTATTAAGCAATAATCTCGCAATCTGGCATCTCTATCTCACCAGTGCTATTGCCGGACTCATTGGCTACATTCAGGGACTTGCGTTTTCTGCTTCACAAGCACTCATTGTTCCTAAGCAACATTATGTACGCATTGGTGCTTTGGGTTCAATCCAAGGCTTTGGTTCGGGTGTCTTTGCACCTGCTTTAGCTGGTATCCTTTATCCACTTGTCGGGCTTGCTGGGATTTTAGTTCTGGATGTGATGACGTTCATCATTGCAGTTGGTACACTCGTAGTCGTGCATATTCCTCAACCTGTGTATCAGGATGAGATGCAACAAGAGATACAAGTGCGATCGCGGCAACAATTAACGTTTGGGTTTCGATATCTTTTACAACACCCTAGCCTAGCAGTTCTGCAACTATTTACACTAAGTTTTATCTTTTTTGATAACGCGGCACTACTTGAGTCTGTTGTTTTAGCACGTACTAATAATAACACCGCTTTAGGAAATATCTTTGGTACTGAACAAGGTAGCGGTATGGCGCTGCAATTTACGCTTTTCTCATTAGATCTCCTGCATGAATCGTAGATGCCCTACGACTGAAGTCGGGGCTATCCAGGCAAAGTGTACCTTCATACACTAAAATGAGATTTTTAGTAGTAAGTCCACGGAGGTGGACTTTGTTTATTTAGGTGCGAATTTATTCGCCCAGTATTCGCCCAGTATTCACGCAGGAGGTCTATTTATTGTGGTGCTAATTTGTATAGGTAGCTATGCAATTCCTGTTCTGAGAAATATTGAGGATCTCTAGCCGGATCGTGATATCGTTCTTTAATGAGAATGCCGATGCATAACTTTATTCGCCCTGTTGCTTGATTTGCTCTAACATTGATTTGTAATCTTGGCGTTCAGGATAGAGTTTTACCAGTTTTTCCAAGGGAGCGATCGCGGCATTTGCAGAATTCATCTGCAACCGTGTCAAGGCTAATCCTTCGAGTGCGGCTTGATTTTCTGGCTCTCGTTGCAAAACAACTTCGTATCCTTGTGCTTGTGCTTGCCGTTGTGATTCTGGCGACACTGCTGCATTCGGGCTAGGTTGAGTCAAAGCATGGTTAATAGTACTAATTGCACCATATAGTGTTGAACCCAAAAAAGCCACAATCGATGCCCAGGTTATAATTTGCTGAAAACGCTTGCGAGAACTATTTTGATATTTATCCATAAGTCTTTTATTATTACTCAATGTATTGTGTCTACTGTTAAGCTACCCATTCTTGTGCAAGTAGTAACCTCTTAGTACCTAGCTTGATGACACAAGACAAACATGGTAGTGATTACCGTACTTCAGGGAAAAATACACACACCAAGTAAAAATATTTGTGGTACTCTAAATTAATAGAAAGTGCTTTTCGAGCTTGAGAAGCTAGAGCATTGCAGATTAAATCAAATTGAAGGCGCTTCTCTAATCGAGCATTGACCAAACTTTATTAAACATTAAATCGAGGTTATGTCTCAGCAAGTTATTCACCCAATGGTGAAGTTGCAACATCATGTGCGATCGCTGGTAGAATCAAATATCCTCAAACCAAGTGATAGCATCTGGAAAATTGCCCTATTGTATGGAAATGAATGGCATTACTGGAAACAAGAACTATTGGACTTCGGGTTTGCGATGCAAGATCCTGTCAGCGAGCTATTAGCAGTTGAAGCGTGGGATGAAGAATAAGGTTATTATCGCAAGTTAATGCGCTGATTTTAGAGCAGCAGCGAGTTCTTTGGCGGTAGCATAGCGATCGCTGGGGGTAGGATCTGTTGCTCTTTCAATCACTCTTCGCAGTTGTGGTGTAATTGTGGGGACACTAGAGACATCAAAGTAATATCCTTTACCACGTTGTTTAAGAAACTTAAAGGGAGTTTCACCAGTCAGTAGAAAAATTAATGTAGCACCTACTGCATAAAGATCTGACTGAATCAATGGTTGCCCTCGCTCTTGTTCAGGCGCAGCAAATCCTTCTGCACCGATCCGAGTTGCCGGAGCCGTACTACTTTCCTTAACTGCACCAAAGTCTAGGACTACGATATGGTTATCTGCGCGGCGTACTAGTAAATTGGCAGGTTTAATATCACGGTGAATTAGAGGAGGATCTTGAGTATGAATGTACTCTAATACGTCACAAGTTTGCAGCATCCAAGCGATCGCTTGTGCTGGTGTTACAGGTCCTCGCTCTAGTACGAGCCTTTCGAGATCTTGACCGTGGATCAGTTCCATTGCTAGATATTTCTTACCATCTTGGAGAAAAAAATCATAATACTGAGGAATACCTGAATGCTGTAATGCAGCTAAAGTACGCGCTTCGCGTTCAAATAACTCTCGTGCTTTGGCAATTTTTGCCATATCCGCATTCATTTCTTTTAAGACAAGAAGTTGGGGATGTTCGGTGATTGTTTTGGTAGCATCCCATGCTAAATAAGTTGTTCCCATACCTCCTTGTCCAAGGGTACGTAGCACTTGGTATTGTCGAATTTGGCGCAAAACTGTAAGCGGTTGACCGCAGCGACTACAAAAAAGGCTGTTAGCCGAATTTCCCCTATGATCGCAGCGCAAGCTAGAAGTTGTAGCAATCTTTCCTTGTGGATTCATCTGAAATCTGAGGAGAGGACCGCCTCGCGCCAACTGAATAATAGAATTATCAGCAACAGGACTTTGTGTCACCAAAGTACCATCTAGAAAAGTGCCATTTGTTCCTCGATTAGTCAGATGCCAAGCACTTTGATGTCCGGTTTGAACGCGCTGTAGTTCAAGATGATAGCGGGAAACCATCAAGTCACTTAATACGACGTCATTGTCTGGAGAACGACCAATCCGAATTAGCGATTGATTTTCAAACTGCCACTGCTGTAGTGGTGTTTTTTGTTGAGGATCTAATAAGTACAGTGCGACCACACCAAATAAGATAAGATGAAAAGACTAAAGTATCGTAGTGAAAATTAAGTTAAAGGTATTGTTGGTTCCGCGTCGTCGCGTTTCGGACGAACTTTTGCCCGAATTAAGATTGCTGTGATGTTATCGTGACCATTGTAATGATTTGCTAAATCAATTAAATTGGCAAGACCTTGAGTTAAATTTGCTTCTGAACTTAGAAGTGGTTCTAAGTGCGTGTGCCAGTGATGTTCTACAAGGTCATTATCTGAAAGACCATCAGAGGTTAATATCAGTAATGTATCTTCGCTGAGTTCAAGAAACTGAACATCAGGACTAACATAACTTGCTTCTCGTGGTCCTAAGGCTTGCGTGAGTTGGTAAGCATCAGGACGCCCATAGGCAACATCAGGTTCTATCCCACGTAAAATTTCGCGTTGCCCGACTTCGTGATCTGTCGTTACTTGTTCGAGTCCATACTGACGTGATAAACGGTAAAGACGACTATCACCAACATGAGCAACAGCAACTTGAGTATTTTGAATCAAAGCCATGACTAAAGTTGTACCCATGCGCCCGACGCCTGCGCGGGCATCTTGTTGGTTGAGGTCGTAAATTGCTTGGTTTGCCAATTGCACAGCTTCGCGAATTGTATTTTCATCAGGTAGTCGATCGGATTGCCAATGACTTTCAAAGTATTGTTTGAGAGTATGTACTGCAAGTTTGCTAGCGACTTCGCCACCAGCATGTCCGCCCATGCCATCACAAAGAATGTATAGCCCACGTGCCTGCAGAGTGCGATCGCCAGGAGTATCAAGTTTATGAATTGTCGTCTCAATACCAAAAAAGTCCTCATTGTGTTCGCGTTGGCGACCGACATCTGTACTTCCTGCATCTTCTAAGCTAAATAATGCTACGGGTAGTAATAGTGTTGGCATGCTTTCAGTATAAATTTGCGTGTCTCCTACTTCTTGTACATCATCAAGTGTTTCTGCAGAATCGGAAGATAACGATGTTGTTGTGGGGGCAAACTGGTCTTGAAATTCTGCAGCAATCGATTCTAAGTGCGATCGCACCTCGTCTATCGATTGAATGCTACCGCTTTGTAGCGCGTTAATTAATTCAACGAGTAAGCCTAATTGAGTTCGTTGAGACTCTTGAAATAGCTGATACCAGAGATCGCCTAAGTCGTGCAGTGTTATTCCAGCATCAGGTTTATTGTACAAACGCTGTAGTGCAAGTACTCCATCTTCGTCTACCCGCAGATTAGCGAGTTCCAACAAGCTTTGCTGACATTGCCAAGGTTCAAGTGCTACCCAAAGTTGCGTCATCTCGTGCAGCCAATACAAGATTTGCAGAGGAGAAGTTTGGTTATCTTGCCAGAGAGTTACAAGCTGTTGCCAATGAGAACGATCCTCAATCAACACAAATTCCACATCGTCACTTTGCCATGCATCATGAATCGCTGGAACAACTTGTTGGAGTTGTGATTGTAGCGTTAGATAAGTTTTTGCGATCGCCGGAACTTCTTCCACGGCTGCTGCACCTGCGAGGAGGGGCGATACTTGCAATGGTTGACAATCAAGAACTCGCCAGCAGATTTCTGTTTGGTCTGCTGATGCTGTGAGTACGTCAAGGATTTGATAGCGTTGCTGTTGATCTAAAAACGCCCCAACTTCTAGTTTTGGCAAAACAGGAAGCGGTATATTTTGTACTGCTAAATCAGAGGTTTCGTCTACAGTTGCTACAGTGTCTGTTTGACATGGCGTCTCACTCGCAGTAGAAGAAATCAACGAGGATTGATTTTGAGCAGTTGCGAACCAAATCGTTCCGGTAACAGCATTGCAGTTGTGGCATCGTTCTTGATTGAGTGCCACAGTTGTGCCGCACTTTGCACAAGGTTTATGCGTAAGCGAAGTACCGCACTGTTGGCAGAACTTATTGTTGGTTGGGTTCTCAAACTGACACTGGGGGCAAATCAGCATATTATAAACAGCTTTGAGGCACTATGGCATGTCATTGGCTACATCCTCCAAGTTGCCACAATTTGTTGCTCCTGCCCACAATTACTAAGCAGTTATGCATTTAATTTAGTTATCGCGACTAATTTGAAGATAAGGTAATCAAAGTCTATAATACTAATTTCGTTGCTGCCGTTGTTGCCACAGTTTTAATAAAGATTCTTCCTCAGAAGTTAGATAGCGCCATTGACCAGGTTGAAGATCTCCTAGTTGCAGGTAAGCGATCGCCACTCGAACTAATCTTAAAGTCGGAAACCCTACTTTTGCAGTCATTTTGCGAACCTGACGATTTTTACCTTCTGTCAGTGTCATTTCTAACCAAGCGGTGGGAACATTTTTGCGAAAGCGAATAGGATGCGATCGCGGTGGAATCGCTGGTTCAATATCGAATAAACGCACTAATGCTGGTTGCGTTTGGTAGTTATTAATGACGACTCCTTGCTGTAATTGACGCAACGCCGCAGCGTCAGGAATCCTTTCAACTTGTACCCAATATGTACGAGGATGCCGAAACTGGGGATGTGAGAGACGATGTTGCATCTGTCCGCAATCGGTTAATAGCATCAAACCTTCACTGTCCCAATCTAAGCGCCCAACCGGATACACTCCAGGAACCGCTATATAGTCCTTAAGCGTATGTCTTGCTGCGCCACTACTATCAGTAAATTGGCTTAAAACACCATATGGCTTGTTAAACAGAATGTAACGATACTTGCCCATGCACTTAGAGATACCAGATTTATAATCAACGCTTTTCTCTCCAAGATAAATGAATCACCCGTTTGTCAACGGAGTTTGAAAGTAAAGTTCTTACTTCAATCAGAGGCGAATAATGAATTAAATCAATTTTATAGCTTATCTTTTTTTACTAATTACTCAATAAAAGGTGTGATAATAGTGACCATCTTTTGAATTTTGATTTGTCAAACAGACAAACTGCTGAACTTTTATGTAACTACAACAAATTAGTTTTTAATAAAATATCAAAAACCTTATTTTTCTATTTTTTTAATCTTTGAGTTACAAGAAAAATAAAAATAATTAAATGAGCAGAAAAACATGCAAACATTAAAGAGCTTAATATATCTATCAAAAGGTAATTTGCCATCAAAGATGGCTCATACCGTACAAATTGCTAAAATGGCACAGGCTTTTTCTCAAAAAATTAAAAATTTTGAGTTAGTTACTGCTGGTGATGCTTTTTCAGCTATTCAAGGTATGAATTCAGAATTTCAAAACTGGTACGGGTTACATCATAAATTTAAGCTTGTACGCTTGCCAATCCACGTCAAATTCAGGTATCCGTTTCCTCATAATTATGAAAATCAAACCTTTTATAAAATAGCTATTTTATATGCTTGCTTGAAATCCCCCTCTGTTGTATATACTCGTACTCCTGCTATTGCTGATATCTTACTAAAGATTGGCATACCTGTTTTATGGGAGTGGCACGAACCGATACCAGAAGAGTCAAAGTCTTTTTATCAAAAAATTTTTGCTGATCAAAACTTGCTTGGTGTTGTTACTACCTTACCTCAGTTAGCCGAAAACTATATCGACAATGGATTGCTGAAGAACAAAATCCTAGTTGCAGCTAATGCAGTTGATCTGAAGAACTTTCTACCTTATCAAGATAAACAATTAGCTCGAAAAGAACTATCTATTTGCCAAGAAGATAAAATAGTTGTGTATTCAGGACACTTGTACGATTATAAAGGTATTCCAACAATTTTGGAAACAGCTCGTCTTCTTCCAGAGTATAAATTTGTACTTGTTGGAGGATGGGCTGATGATGTTCAGAAAGTACAAACAGCTTACCAAAAAATTGGCTTAAGTAATATAACGCTTGTGGGTCACGTACATCAAACAAAACTAGCTTCTTACTTATATGCAGCAGATGTACTGATCCTTCCTACAAGTAAGTATTGGGATTTAGCTGGAGCAACTTGTCCGCTTAAGCTTTTCGACTATATGGTTTCTCGAAGACCAATTGTAGCTTCAGCATTACCAACAATAATGACAGTAGCACGAGATCAACAAAATGTGATTTTAGCAGAGCCAGATGATCCTATTTCTTTTAAAGAAGCTATATTAAGCTTATTTGAAAATCCTGTGCTAGCTGATACTATTGCTGAATGTGCTTTTCAAGAGGTGCAGGACTTGACTTGGGATAATAGAGCAGAGCAAGTTCTACAATTTATCACGGAAAGATTACAAGAAGTAGATGAAGATATAGTTAGCTATAGAACGAGTTTTATAAAATACGTTAAACAAAAAGTTTTTTCACGTTTAGATAGTTATCTACCTTCACTTCAATCATCGCAAGTAAGGTAAATTTAACTGGAATACATCTCATTCTCCCTCTCTTCTCTCAATGATAGGAGAAGAGGTTTTTTCTTTCAATTTCCTTACCTGAAGGCAAAGGGATTTGTGGTCAAAGCAACTGATACCATTAAAACTCAAATAAGGGTTTGGAACACCAAACCCCTACTTTTGTGAACAGAACTCTTGACTGTCTTTTACTCTAGCAATGTGTTATATCCGATTAATTGGATAATGAAAAGCTAGCATGATGTTGGCTATGATAACTCGATAGCTCCCAACGCTCTTAAAGTAGTTTTTTGCGCGTTAGTTAAACCTTCGATATCAGTAATGTTCATATTTTCATAAGGTCTAGTAGTTCTTAATGTTTTCTGACATTGTCCAGTCTTATGCCAAAACTTTATTGTTTCGTCTTGGCTACTACTTGCCACTTGACCATCAGGACTAAAGGCGATCGTTCTTACCCAACTTTTATGTCCTTGCAGCGATTGTAAACATTCACCCGTTGTGACATCCCATAGCTTAACACTACAGCGATCGCCATTCGTTGCTAACATTTGACCATCAGGGCTAAACACAACTGACCAGATCGTACTCGGATCGGCTAAGAGCGACTGCAAACATTGACCTGTCTTGACATCCCAAAGCTTAACAATACCATCATCACTGCCGCTCGCTAAAATCTGACCATCAGGACTCAAGGCGACAGACTTGATGCTAGCTGTATGTCCGTGTAGAGCTTGGTAGCATTGATGAGTAGAAACGTGCCAAACTCTCACGGTTCGATCAGTGCTACCACTAATGATGATTTGACCATCTAAACTCACTGCGATTGTACGCACCTGGCTAGGATGATGCATTGTCCTTAAGCATTCTCCTGTTGTGACATCCCATAACTTTACGCTACAGTCATCACTACCACTCACAATCGTCAAGCTATCGGGAAGAAACGCCACCGAGCGCACTTGATCTTGATGCCCATGTAAGGTTGTCAGACATTCACCCGTGCTAACTGACCATAATCTTAATGTTTGATCGTTGCTCGCACTCACTAAAGTTTGATTATCTGGGCTGAAAGCAACCGACTGTATTCGGCTAGTATGACCTGGCAAGATTTTGATATTTTCGCCATCTTGAGGATTCCACAATCTAATAGATGTATCATTACCACCACTTGCCATCAGCCCATTAGGACTAAAAGCGAGGGCTGCAGCCCAGTTCTGATGAGCGTTTAAAGTTCTGACGCATTGACCAGTACTCATCTCCCATAATTTGATCTGTTGGTCGTTACTACTGCTTGCTAGTGTTTGACCATCAGGATTAAAGGTAACTGCTCGGACTTGACTTGTGTGTCCTTTTAAGGTTTTGAGACATTTACCTGTGTTGACTGACCACAGTTTGGCTGTGCGATCGCTACTCCCACTAGCTAAGATTTGACCGTCGGGACTAAACGCTACTGATTGAACTTCGTTTGTATGGTCTTGTAATGTCTTGAGACATTCACCTGTGCTAACTGACCACAGTTTGGCTGTGCGATCGCTACTCCCACTGGCTAAGATTTGACCGTCGGGACTCATTGCCATTGATAAAATTTTGCCGGTATGCTGTTGCAAAGTTGTCAGCCGTTTTTGCGAGCTAACAGACCATAACTCGATTGTTCCGGTGCTGCTACCACTGATCAGAACTTCACCATTAGGACTAAACGTCAATGAGGTTATTTGATTCACACCTCCACGCAAAGTGGCAATAGATTCTCCAGTATCCGCAGACCATAGTTTGATGCCATCACAACTTGCACTCGCAAGAACTTGACTGTCAGAACTTACTGCGAGCGCGCAGACTGGATTAAGATGTCCGTGCAAAGATTTGAGACATTGACCTGTATTGATATCACCCAACTTCACTGTGCGATCGCTAGCAAAAACCAGTGTTTGCCCATCTGGACTTATATTTGCGACACGTAACCATGTATTGCATCCCTTACTCAGATGTTGTAGCTTCATCTGAGGAACGTGCCAGATGTATGTTGCACCACTAGTGTCAACCACAGTCAAAAATTGTCCATTAGAACTAAATTCGATTGCTAGAAGACTACCAAAATTTGCTAAGAAGACCGACTTATCTATATTTGAGGACGCCAAGTTCACTTGATGTAAATCGATATCAAGACAAGCTTGCCATATGTTTAGATGAGAGAAGTCATATCCATTAAGATCAACTTGCATGTGACCCAATAGATTGAGGATATTACCTCCGGTATACCCTGGTTGCAGCGGCGATCGCTCTTGCAAGCTTTTGATAATTTTGTTGAGGTGGTTGGTAATACTCTTACGACTTCCCATGTCAGCAAAAAGCTGATTAATTATTGGTTGCAAAATGTAGCGAGTTTGTGCATTTCTAATATATTCTTTTGCTTGAGCTTTTACTAGGGCATGACTTCTGAAAAGTACTAATTGTTGTGTCTTCAACTCTAAACATATTTGCTTAATAAAGCGGTCTGTCACGTATTCAGCGATCGCAGGTTGTTGTGTAAATAGTCCTGAATACTTTTCAATCAACGCACGTTGTCGCAGGGACTCTAGAGCCTCAGCCAACTCTAGGGGGTGTACTTCTTGAAGAATATCTTCGGTTAGTTCTCGTAAGGAAACTGGCTTGCGGTTAATTGCTAACCAGTACATAATATCTTGCTCCATCCCTGATAGACGCTCAAAATCTTGGTCGAAGAGATTTTTAATATTGCTAAAAACTGTTTTACCTGAATTTAAGAAGTCTGTAACATTACCATCAAAGACATCTTGAATAATAGGAGCAACCATCTTTAATAACAAAGGATTGCCCCCATAAATTTTCATGATTTTTTCAAAGCTTGCCTCAGTTCCATACAATTGGCTAGATTTAATAATTTGCTGACCTTCTTCTAGGTTTAACCCACCTAAGTACAATGTTTTTATGCGTTGTTCGCCTTCTTCCAAAAACAAATTTCTTGGCTTCTCTCGACTAGTTAATAGCAAACAACTTTGATGCAATGTTTCTCCTATACACCCAATTAACTGTAAGTACCCTTCGGATTCTCGGTGAAATTCCTTGTTATTATTGTTATGTAAAATAGTATCAAAGCCATCAAGCACAAGCAGACAGCGGTGTTTGCGTAGGTAATCTAGTAATCTTAAAACACGTAAACTAATATTTTCTGGTAAATCAGTTTCTTTGTTTTGCGAAAGAAAATAAATGAGTTCCGCCAAGGTATCTTTAATTGGTGGAGCATGATGTAGGGATCGCCAAATAACATACTCAAACTTGTCTTGTACCTGCTGGGCTAACTTAACCGATAAGGCTGTTTTGCCAATGCCTCCTCTACCTAAAATTGTGACTACACGACAGCGATCGCTGACAATCCATTGCTCTAATGCAGATATCTCTTGAGTACGACCATAAAAGATTGCCACATCTGCTGCTTCTCCCCAATCCCTCCGAGTTTCAGTAATTTTTCTTTCTTGAGGTGGTAACGATTTTACTTCTTCTAATTTTCGCTGTAACGCAGTGCGAAAGTTCTTTTTACTAACTTTTTCTCCTAAAGCATCGGAAAGGATTTTCCATAATCTAGGTCCGACATCACGTTTCAAATAGTTGTCACTGTATCCCTCTTTGTCAGCAATCTCTTCATATGTATAACCTAACCAAGCACCCTTGAGAATAATTTTTTGTATATCTGTTAAATAACTTCCTTTTGTAGCAAAAACGGCAATATCTGCAGCCTTAAATTCTTCTTTACTATCTAAGTCTAAGTCAGATTCCGAATAGTTCATCTTTACCTCTACTTGCTTACAGTTTGTTGCTCTACCGCAGAACAAAGTTTCTGATTAAATATTTTATTTTTCTAATTCAGTAAGATTAGGGTACTGAAGAAAAATAGATTATTCGGGATGAAAAAATTACTCTTTGTACCATCATATTGACGGGATTTTAAGGTGAAGTATTGCAGCTATAAATCATACTTTAGTAAACAATAATATAGCAAAACTGTTCTTTAGAAAACAATTAGTAAGTAATTTTGCTAAAGTTCATAAAAAAACTCATACTTTACAGAATTTAGTGTTCTCTTAACGAAGAAATACGTAACTAATTAACCATAACCTTTTGTTGTAATTTTTGTTTCAGAACTTTCATATTTCATTAACAGAGTTTATTATCTTGATTTCCAGAACTTTATTGACTAGCCATATTTATAAAATTGATACATAAGGAAGTAAGTGTTTATTAAAAGAGAGCTTGATGTATCCTTCACATTCAGAAGATAAAGCGAGAACCAATGGTTACGGACGGCACAATCCTGATGCAACCAGTCGTCCAACCTTTTATATGTCAGAAGAACTGCTAAGAGCTATTCAGATTCAAGCACAGCGCGAACGCAACTCTCGTTCTGGGTTTATTTCTGGTTTGTTAAGCTTTCTATTGTTGTCACCCGTTGGTCAACAATTACGAGACAATGCTCGTAGTAACAACCGCACTTTAGCTCAAGAATTAGAGCAATCTTTAGCGTTACTACAACAACAGATACCTATTGAGCAAGTTAATCAGCTTGCGGTTACAAGCCAGCGATCGCAAATAGAAATGCTGACTCATTTGGTGTTATTAGGATTACAAGCATATTCTAGAGAGTAAAGCTTGGCTATAAAAGGCTAGCAGTTATCTATCGAACCTAACTAATTGGCTCGCTGTATGTCTATGGCTTTTCTACAGTTGTAGTCCCATATTGAAGTCATTGAATTATTGAAATGAAATAACAGCATACTATCAATGTCTTCCTAAGCAGAAATCAAGTTAATTTTAAAGGTATTGTTCTCATAGATTTTGGGAGGTATAGAAGAAAAGCGTTTCACAACAGCTCTACTTTTTCACATTTACCAAATTCACAAAGGACGGTACTAACCTAAACAATGATCTAGTTATCCCCCTCAAGTTATTACGTTACATCACCGCAATAGCTGAAGTTATCGGTAAGCTTCAGCTAAGTAACCAACTTTACCTGTACTAAGGTAAAAAGAAAAATTTGAACGAATACATTCGTGCTGACTTATCTATGGCTACCTTTAGCTGATTCACCACTACACCAACTCTTAAATTAATTAATACTTAATGTCAGTGATCTAAATCACAATGTCTTGTGTTTAGTGAAGCAGAAATACGTTAGGTTTGAATCAAGCTATCAAGCAAGAATTGATAATAGAAAAGTTCTAAAATAATCCTGCTTAGTAATATAGCTACGTGTATTAGAACTTACATAGATTTTTCACCAAATTAGGTTTTGAGTAGGTTCAACAAGTACTACATTAAGTTATACTGCTTTTCTAAGTATGTTATCTAGAAAACTTTTCTAGAGAGTTAATAAAGATTAATTAAATCATTAATATTTTACATCTACTACTAATTCTATCAAAGGCAGATTTGATAGTAATATGGTTTAAATGTATAACTAAATATATAACATAGTTAAACAGTAATATTGTTAATCTCGTACATGAGAAGGTCAAAAATCTGATGAATTAAATGCTGTGTAGCATTGAACAAAAGTTTTCTATTTAAAAGTGTATATGTATAAAAGGAAATATAAGTTAGTATATTGTCTGTTATGAACTCAAGATCTTTATTCCAATAGCATAGTTATATAATTTCATTACAATAAAATATGACTATTGTGTAGTTATTAGGTGAGACACTAATTGAAACTTGTTTAATAACATAAATAAATAGGTAGAATTAAAGATAGTTATAGGTCAATAGTTAATGGCTAGGGTAGCAATAATTAATAATTAATCATTAACTAGCATAATGCGCGCTGTAAACTACCATCACAGCGAGTGCATTTTTCTCTACTGTATCTACTACTTGCTTGAATAGTACCAATCTTTTCAGGAATGAATGCAAATAATATTAAACTTCTGTTGGGTTTTAGAAGCAGATATGGCAGATGTGTAGACTAGAGATTATAGACCAAAGACCTCAAGCAATTGCTACACTTTTTTGCGATCGCAGCAGAGCTACTATAAAAGCACCAATTACAACTATCTCATTCACCGCAGACTAATTCTTACATAGAAAAATACTGAATTTATCTGTATCGACAACCTTATGGTTTCAGAGGAAGATACTGAAGTGAACATGAATGTGAGTTTAACTATTCAGTAAGCGTTGACTAACAATTACAGTACTTTTATTCGATAGATGCTCTCTTAGTTAAACCTAGAAATAAAGCTTCGCTGAATTATTTGCAATACATTTACTAACACATCTTAATCGCATTATTGACTGCGGCTAGTCATGACTTTGTTTGTAAGATCTAAGGTTTTATTTGTATTTACTCTTTTAAATTACATTGATTAACCAGTGTTGATATGAAAACTCCTGTTATTGCAATTGGCTTGGATGCAGCTGAACCAGCGTTAATTGAACAATGGATTTCTCAAGGATACTTAAAAAATCTACGTAGTTTGAAGGAGCAAGGTGCCTATAATCGATTACACAATTTCAATTATTACAGAGCAGAAACGCCTTGGACAACTTTTTTGACAGGGTGTTCGCCCCAGAAGACTGGGTATTGGGCACCTATTAAACTTCGTCAAGGAACTTATGAGATAGACGAAATTGGTGCTTACGATTTTGCTGAGTACCCACCTTTTTATACATTAGGAGATGAGTATAAGGTAGGAATATTTGACCTGCCCCATTCTAGACCCTCCAATCAAGTAAACGGCGTACAGGTTTTTGCTTGGGGAGCGCATGCTCCTTTAACATCTAGTGAATCTCAACCATCACAACTACTACAGCAACTGATTGATAAGTATGGAGAACATCCAGCATTGCATAAAGATCATGCAAGTTGTCTGGATGTAGCTGCGTTGAAACGCCTGCAAAAAAATCTTGAGGTTGGGATCTCGCGTCGTTCTGCTATTTGTCAAGAGCTATTGCAAAGAGAAGATTGGGACTTATTTTTAACAATCTTTGGTGAAACTCATTCAGCAGGGCACTATTTTTGGCATCTTAGTCAATCAGATCATCCTTTATATGCGCTATTGAATCGCCCTTCTGGAGATCCTTTACTAGAAGTTTTCCAAGCTATAGACCAAGCCATTGGTGAAATCTTAACTAAAGCACCAGAAAATGCTCGCATCTTGATTTTTGCCGATCATGGCATGGGTGCCAATGTTATGGATTTACCCAGTATGGTGTTTTTACCAGAGTTGCTCTATCGATTGAGTTTCCCAGCACGTGTAGGAATAGCTGCAGGTCAATTGGGAACAACGTTAAAACATCCTTTCACTGGAGTACGTATTCAGCGGGGACCGTTGGGTATGCTTTGGAGCTTAAAACATGACTCTAATCCATTGAAAAGAGCGTTGCGCCGCAACACTCCGACTAAATTATTCAATTACCTTGAGCCGCTTTTTGGTAATTCTCAACAGTCCGATTTAATTTCTCCCTTCCAATTACAAGCGCAATCAGATCCTTTATACTACCAACCTGCAGTTTGGTATAAACCATTTTGGTCTCAAATGAAAGCATTTGCGTTGCCAAGTTTTTCAGAAGGTTATATTCGCATCAATTTACAAGGAAGAGAACCTGAAGGAATTGTTGCACCATCAGAGTATGAAGCCCTTTGCGATCAATTAAGCCAAGAACTTTATGCATTAAGAAATAGTCGAACTGGTACGCCCATAGTCAAAAATATTATTCGCACGCGGCAATCAGCAATTGATGTTGATCCTAAGCTACCGGATGCTGACTTAGTAGTTATTTGGCAAGAAGATCATGCTACAGATGTTGTGGATAGTCCTACGCTTGGACGTATTGGTCCAGTACCCTATTTTCGGACAGGTAGTCATCGTTCGCAAGGTTTCTTAATTGCCAAAGGACCTGGAATTGCTTCTGGTTCTACATTACCCCTGGGACATGCGCTAGATCTTGCACCAACAATTTTGAAGCTTATGGATGCTCCAATTCCTGAGTATTGCGAGGGCAAGGCATTACTAGATTTATCTTCAGTCCTTGTTGGCTAAATCAGCTAGTTAAAGTGATTGATATTTCAGTGTACAACAGCGCTACTTGGGGACAAAAATAACTTTTTCCCACTTACTACTCTTCAACAAAAGAAAGATGGCAGAATCTATTAGAATACCTCACCGCGCTACAAGGCGTCAAAAACTAGACTGGAATGGAAAAAACTACTTATTCTTGGGTTTGGCTGTCAATGCAGTACTTTGGACGTCAGCGTTTACTTATCTGAGTACTCAACAACCAACCTACACTAGCAGTTGGACAGCCACTTTACCAGGCACAGAGTCAAGAACATCTGTAAATTTACCTCAAATTGGGCAAACTTCTACTCAGGTACAGTCTCCATATAGCAACACCTCGCAAGACCCCAGAGAGAATTATAAGTTTATTGCAGAGAGTGAACCAGTTCGTTTAGCTGCTGCCTCTCTAGTTAACATGACTTTAGAAGAGTTTGGTAAGCCGCGAGTTGAGAGAATTGCTAATACCACGCTTGTAACTTTCAAGGTTAGTGGAGAAACGCCAGAAGAAGCTCAGGCAAAATCATATGCACTTCATAAAGCGCTTGATGCCAGACTTCGCGAGCTAAGAGTTCAAGAATCTACTATCCAAAACACTGGCTTTGAAGCAGTACTAGGTACAGCACGCAAAAAACTACAGGAATCGCAGCAACGCCTGTCTGATTACAAAGCTCGCTCAGGTCTGAGCGCTAACGAACAAGTTACTCAACTTTCTTCTAGTATTGAACAGCTACGCAAGGAACAAGCTAACATCGCATCTCAACAACAACAAGCTGATGCTCGTTTGCAGCAGCTATCAGCTAACTTAGGTTTGTCTGCTCAACAAGCTACAGAAGCTTTCAGCTTGCAAACAGATCCTTATTTTCAAAAAGCATTAAGTGATTACGGAGAAACGAGTGGTATTGTAGCTGATCTCAGCTCTAGATACACATCAGAAAACCCTGCTTTGATCAACCAGGAAGCTAAACGAGATGCTATGGAAGCAGCCTTGTTAGCTCGAAGTCAGTCTCTATTAGGAAAACCTGTTAGTCTCGGATATGTGGAGCAACTAAGCCTAAACAATAGTGGCGCTCGACAACAACTTTTTCAACAGTTAGTTTTAGTTCAAGCAGATAAGCAAGGACTCCAAGCGCAGGCAAAGGAAATCGAACAGCAAATAGCAATACTTGATAACAGGCTCAAAAACTTAGCTCAGCATCAGTCTGTAGTAGACGATCTTCAGCGAGATGTACTCATTTCTGAGGCAATATTTTCCTCTACACTAGCCAATTTAGATCTTGGTGGTTCAGACAATTTAGGCTCGTTTCCTCCTATCCAAGTTCTCACAGAACCTAGTCTACCGCAAAGCCCTAGTGCACCAAACAAGCAATTTATTTTGCTAGGGACAACATTAGGTTCCCTGTTTTTAACTGCTGGTTTATTATCAATTTTTTACCGCAAACATTACAGTTCATTGTTTAAAAAAGCTAAGTCTCTGCGCACAAGGGAAATGCCACTATAAGCAGAGACTTTTCCTAAAAAACATAGTACATCGTTCTGCTCTAATATCTCATGAAGCCACAAAATTTTGAAGAAAAAGTAATTTGGTATTGCATCGTTGGAACGTATGCACTGTACTTTCTAGGAGCACAGTTCATAGTAATACCTGTGATGGCTTGGATTTTAGGGTTATACGCGTGCAAAAAACTTTGGGAGCAAACAAACGACACACCAGTTGAAAAGAGGCTTACTATTCCTTTTGCCATTTGGATATGGGCTGCTTCCATGTTAGTCATGGAAGTTGCTCTAATTATGGGTCATCTTGACTTTGACTTAGGAACTGTCAAGATTATCAAATCAACTATAAACTCTTTTGCTAGAACATGGGCTCTTTTCGTCTTATTTCCTCTCATTGGCAGCCTTCTTAATATCCGACATCAAATACTATGTAGAGCGATTTGCCTTCTTTGCTTGCAAACTTTAATTATTGTTCCTTTCTCATATTTAATAGCACATACAAACTTAGCTGGCTTTACGTATATTTCCCCCTTACAGAAAATAGGAGGTTTAAGCGAGTTATTTTACACTGTAAAGTTATTCGATCATGTGCGAGGAAGCCAAATTCGCCTACGTTTATTTGCTCCTTGGTCTCCTGCTTTGGGGCTAGTAGCTAATGTTTACTTTTACCTCGCTTGTTTAGAACCTCAAAAGAAGTGGCGGTGGATTGGTATAGCTGCTGCTATTATTATGATTATTGGCTCAGTATCAAGAGCAGCTATTGTTTGTTTGCCAGCTACTTTAGTTCTAACTTGGCTTCTCGTGAACTTTACTAAACCCCGAGTACAAATTGCCACTGGAACTACTAGCTTCTTTCTAGGTTTTTTAGGCACGCAGTTATTGGATGTAGTAGATCATTTCAAAAATTATTTTCATAGCTTTCGTAGTGCATCCTCAGCAACTAGAGACGTATTAAATAGTATGTCTTTATATCGATGGCAACAAGCACCAATTTGGGGTCATGGAATGGTTGAGTCAGCTGCCTCAGCGATCCTACGTGTACCCCTTGGGACTCACCATACGTGGGTTGGTCTTCTATTTCGTCATGGAGTAGTCGGTTTTTCTGCTTTAGCTTTTCCTATGTTGTGGAGTTTTCTTGAGCTGGTAGCGCGATCGCAGAAAAATATACTTGCAAGAGTTAGTTTAAGCATATTAATAACTTTGTTTGTTTTCAGTTTTGTTGAAAATCTAGATCCATTAACTTATCTTTTCTGGCCTGGTTTAGTCATGATGGGTATGGCATTGAAAGTCAAAACACCTGTAAGTCAAACATAATTTGATTTACTTATACTTTTTAACATAAGCAATACCATGCTTTACATCTTGAAAAATAAACCTATTAAATTTGCTTCTAATCTGTTGACCTAATTCGATTTTAGCAAATGTTACTTCACAAGTTATTACAAACTCAGTTATGAGAAAATTACTGAGTAAGCACTTAGTTTGAAAAATAGAAGTTTTAATATTGAGCTTAAATCATGGTAGATGTATCTATTATTATTCCTGCTTATAACGCAGAAAAAACCATTTTAACAACAATTAAATCTATTCAGAAACAAACTTGTTCTAATTTTGAGTTAATCGTGATTGATGATGGCTCAACTGACAAAACTTGTGAATTACTTAGTACACTTTCTGAACCAAAATTAAAAGTTTTTTCTTATAAAAATGGTGGTCTTCCTGTAGCTCGTAATCGTGGTATTACTCACGCAAGGGGAGATTATATTACATTTATTGATGCAGATGACTTATGGACACCTGATAAACTAGAACTACAGTTAGCCGCTTTACAAGAGTCTTCTGAGGCAGGAGCTGCATATAGCTGGACTGTTTTTATCGATGAAGAAGAAAAATTACTATATGCAGGAAAACCACTGTTTTTTGAAGGTAATATTTATCCTCACTTATTAGTTGAAAACTTTATCTGCAGTGGCTCAAATATTCTTGTTCGTAGGCAATTTATCGAGTCTACAGGAGAGTTTGATGCTTCTCTTAAATCTGCCGAGGATTGGGATTACAATATCCGTCTAGCCCGCCAGTGTCATTTTGTAGTTGTTCCTAAGTATCAAATACTTTACCGGAAGTCATCACAAGCTATGTCATCTAAAGTAGATGTAATGGAAAAAGCCATTCTTACCGTCACTGACAGAGCTTTTTGTAACGCCCCAGCAGAATTACAATTTCTCAAGAACCGCTCCCTAGCAAAAACCTATCAATTTTTTACAAAATTATATCTTGAGTACGCTTTAGATCGTGATGGGCTTAAGATAGCCAGCCAGCGAATACAAAAGGCATTCCAATTATATCCCAGGATTGCACTAGACAAAGAAACTCAGCGCATATTTTTTAAACTTTTGCTACTGCAACTGCTTCCATATAGAAAAGCTATGCAGCTTATCAAGTTTTTTGGTGAAAATTTCCCTATAATATCAATCCAAAACAAAAGTTTAACTTAAGAATTAAGTGCAAGTGCAAGTATGAGTGGAGTAAATTTTCCACTCATTTAACTTCTAAAACTATGGTATTAATTATCCACTCTATTGACTAAAAGCAAGGCAAAATCGACGCCAAACATAGTTGAAAATATTACTTATCCGGCTTTTGTTAGCAATCAAGGAACGCAATCCAGCAAAAGGTAGAGTTATCCAAGAACCAATGATTAGAACAGGTGGAACTGAGATGGGTTCTTGTTCATATCCAACTTTGTTCAATAAACCACCGCAGATATACTGGAAGGTGGCAATCTCTGTGGGCTCAAGTTTCTCTCGCCATCTATACGCTGGCTCTTTGGAAAAACCAACTCTTGAAGAGCTTGGCTTATCAGAGTAAGAGCTATTGACTAAATTAATTTCAAGCATTGAGGGTTCATAGTCTAAACCTAACCATGATGTTAGGGTACTAAGCGTTGACTCTGGAGCAGTTATGAGGTCTTCAAACCGCTGGATATAAACACGCTCTGTACCAAATTGCTCGCGAGCTTGAAGCGCTGCATTGAAAGCTGCTTTCCACATCAGACTAATGATTGTTGGATTGTAAGAGTTGGTAATTCGACTTTTTTGAGAAGAAGCAGCAACATTCCTCCAGTCACGATATGAAGCAATAACTCCTCCTGGATGGCGAACCATACAAATAACTTTTGCACTGGGATAGCGAGTTAAAATTTCCGAAAGTTTAAAAATATGCCTGGGTGTCTTTTCACCCCACTGAGTCTTATTATCACGCTGAGCAGATAGCTGGCAAAACGCTTCAAAATACGAGTCAGTACCATAACCAAGCTTCTGTGCTAACATTCGTAACTCTATTCGATCCATCCATCCTTGTTCTGGAATACCTTCCCCATACCTTTTATGAGTAAGAGCAAGAAAGTAGTCTTCAGTAAGTTTTATCTCTGCTAAGCTTAGAGCCTGTTGCTCGCGACCAGCCATTTTTACACGTAAATCATCAAAATAGTGAGTTTCTCTGGGAGTAATATGTACGCCTGAGTGTTTGTTTAGAATTTGCTGGATTAAGGTTGTCCCAGAACGTGACGCACCAACTATAAAAATACTTTTTTTACTAGCAACATTCGCTTTATTTGTTGTCATGATTACATCTATGTCAAGTTATTAAAAAAGTATTACTTGCTTACTGAGCTAATGTGTTTATCTATGTTAAATAGTTAACTAGATTACAAAACAGTTGGAATTAAATAAAATATTGATATTCAAGCTATCAATTTTTACTATTTAAATTAAACAAATTTTATTTTCTAATTTAGACTTTTAATCTTACTAGCTAGAAGAATGGATGTAACTGGTTCTTCCCATTCATTTTCCGTAGGATTATATATTGCCCAAGGATGTCCAGCTTTACCAAAACTATAGTAACACCAAGAAAACCCTTTAGCATTTACTTCTGAAAGAACTGCTTTGATCCATTTCAACCGTAAGTATTGAGGTGCAAAATTATTAACTCCAAACTCTCCTACATAGATTGGCTTATTGTGTTTCTTAGACCATTGATATACTTGCTGAAAAGCAACAGCTAACTCTTTATATTCTTTTTCTGTTCCCCAAAGTAATCCTTTTTTTCTGCCGCTAATACCCTGATGTGTAAAGTTTAATGGTTTATAATAATGAATTTGAGCAATAATATGCCTATCAAAAGCTGGAAGTTTTAAATTTTTAACAAGTTGCCACCAATTGTTGTAGCCAGCACTACCAATAATAATGTTTCGGTTAGGATTAGTTTTCCGTATTAGAGGAACAACATCAGCAATCCATTGGTTCCATATGGTACTATTTAAATTACCGCAAGGCTCATTCAAAATATCAAAAATAAGATTAGCAGAATAATTTTTATAATGAGCAGCAATCTGTGCCCAAAAAGAGAGAAAGTAAGCCTTATAGTTGCCTGGCTCATCTATAAACTCTTTATGATTTTTCATAGTGAGAACTACGACTAGTTTTTGAGAAAGGCAATCATTTATAGCACGATCGAGAGAATCAAAAAAGTCACTCTCTAGCTTAGTTCCCTGAGCATTTCTCATTGGGTACATCCATAAACGTACTGAATTAAACCCTGCTTCTTTCACGAGAAAAGGTAACTTTGGGTTCCAAGCTACCCACCAACTAGGATCTTTAGAAGTAATCTGAGATTTTAGATTGATGCCTTTACCAATACGCTCATTCATTACCCAAGGATCGACACCATTTTGTTTGTATATTGCTTTAGCATTTATCTGAACAAAACATGAGAATAAAATAGTGAAAGTTAGGATAAAGACATAGATTATTCTAACTTTTTGGTTAAAAATAGATATTTTCATCTTCTCTATATTAAAAATTTGTCAATTATTGCTGAATTTAATTTTAAATTTTCCTAGTGAAGCCTGAAATAATTTACGTAGAGTGATAGAAGTAGTCTAGTTAAATTCAGTGATTAGATAATGAGGATGTTTACTATGATTTGAGAATTTTTCTCAGATTTTTATCACAATAAAACCATATTTGACTAAAATTCTAAAAGAGTCGATACCGAAAAGTTCAGGTATAAATTATACTTTCTCAAAAGTTTTGATAGTGTGAAATCTAAGGTTTAGCAAGGATACTTTTACTCGAATTAGAGGTAAAAATCTAGAAAATAATTATTTCTGCCAAGTCATTACTTCTTTTTATAAAGTTTACAAGATTGCTCTTATTTGTGTTGCATCTGATGATATTTCCACAGTTTCCCCTGTTTTCTCAGCAACTCTTGATATCCTCCTTCTTCTACAATTTTGCCCTGCTCAAGTACTACTACCTTGTCTGCTTGGAAAATGGTAGATAATCGATGGGCGATCGCAATCACTGTTCGACCAGCAGAAAGTTTCTCTAATGATTCTTGAATCAAATTTTCAGACACAGAATCTAATGCACTTGTAGCTTCATCTAGGATTAAGATATCTGGATTACGCAATAAGGCACGGGCGATCGCAATACGCTGGCGTTGACCTCCAGATAACCGTACACCGCGATCGCCTAGCTGAGTTTCAAAACCTTCGGGTAACTCTCGGATAAATTCCAAAGCATTTGCTTGTCGCGCTACTTCCCAAATTGCCGCTTCGTCTACATCTTCTAAAGCATAAGCAATATTGTTACGCACAGAAGTATTAAAAATGAACGTGTCTTGACTAACGATAGCGATTTTTTGGCGCAGCGAGTTAAGGTCAAATTTCCGTATATCAACACCATCAATCAAAATCTGACCGCCCATTGGATCGTAAAATCTGGGAATTAAGTCTGCTAAAGTACTTTTGCCAGCACCAGAAGCACCAACAAGTGCTGTCATTTGTCCCTGATTGATAGTTAGTGTAATGTCGCGTAACACCAATTCACTTTGGTTATATCCAAAGTCTACAGACACAAACTCAATAGTTTGCTGCAATCCAGGAAACTGGGTTTGACCATTCTGGATATAAGCTTTGTCGTAAGTACGAAGTAGTTTTTTAATATTGCTAATTGACCCTTGGAAGTTACTAAATTTTACTCTAGCTCCATCGAGTTGACGTCGAATTGGCATTAGCCGTAATAGAACGAACAAAAACGTTAGCAGTGAAGCTGCTTGTAGCTGTCCTCTTGGAATCAAAACAGCGAATGCTAAAATTAACAAGCAAATGAGTATTACAGTAGCTACTCCTTCTGAGAGAGGTTCTACTAATGCCTGGGCTGATCTAGATTTAGTAGCAGCTTGCAAAAGTTGTGAACTCGCATGATAAAATCTCTTACGCTCAAATTCTTGTGCTGTAAATGCTTGAACAGTACGAATGCCATTAATGAACTCCAGTGACACTGAAACATACCAGCGACTAGCTTTAGATCTGGCAAAACTTGCTTCTCGTACTTGTTTTAGAAGCGTAGATATCCCTACTGATAGCAGACCAAATAACATCACAGTAATGATTGTTAGCTGCCAAGATAACAAAAACATCGACACAACATAAGTTGTCAGAATTAAACCTTTAGTCACAAAAATAGAAATTACCTCAAAAGCTTGGGCAATTTGATTAATTTCAACGGTGAGGCTATTAACTAGACTTCCAGTTCTTGTTTTCACAAAGTAGCTTAAGCTAAGTGACTGTAATTGCTCGAATACTCTTAAACTCAGCCGATAAGCTAAAGTAAACTGAGAAGTGTAGACATAAAGTCGTCCTAAGTACGTCAGGCTTAAACGAAATAGAGTTGTCAGTAGAATTAGCCCTGATATGCGGTAAAGTCGCTCAGTTGCAGGAGCATTTACTCCCAAGATCCAGATATCAAATACTTGTATCCCTGTTTTGATAGGGGTTGCATTAGGATTAGTCAAGCTTTGGATAAAGGTTAAGATGAACCCAACGCCAATGCCTTCAAAAACTGCTGCTAAGAGTGTAAATAGTAATGCCAATAAAATAATTCGGCGAAAATGCTTGAATTCTCTGATGATTAAATAGTTACCTTGCCAAAAGCTACTAGCTTTTAGCACTACACTGATTTGTTTAGGAAGTTTAAAATACACTGTTTCTTAGGTTTTAATTTTACTATTAGTTATCTAATTGACAAAGCAATGAAGAGCAACACAGATAGTCTTTTTATATGCTTAATAAGCATATAGATTTCATTAAATATACGGTTGAAGCGATCGCTCTTTAGCTTCAATCTTTAGAGAGATCTAGATAGCTCCTGAAGCATATGACGTTTTTGGATAGCTGCTGTCCTTTCTAAAGCAAGCTTTTCCATATGCCAGTAAACAGATTGTGGTAAAAGCAATAGCGCGTGTGCAG
Source organism: Gloeocapsopsis sp. IPPAS B-1203 (assembly GCF_002749975.1). Taxonomy (NCBI): domain Bacteria; kingdom Bacillati; phylum Cyanobacteriota; class Cyanophyceae; order Chroococcidiopsidales; family Chroococcidiopsidaceae; genus Gloeocapsopsis; species Gloeocapsopsis sp. IPPAS B-1203. Next base: position 507,133 of record NZ_PEIG01000001.1, read on the forward strand.
CCACCCAAGTCAACAATATACGGCGTGGCTCCTGTAGTAGAATTCGCCAGTATGTGAACAGAGTACGATAAATAAACTGCGCAGCCATCGTACCTGCTTTAAGACGTACTGCGGTGCGAGCTAAGTACTGTAACTGATAAGCTTTAGCGGGCTTTTCCCACTGCGCGATGAACTCAGGTGCATAATCACGCGTTTTGTCTAGCACTGTCTCCCACGACTCTAGCTGTTTGTACAAGTTAGCAGAAAGCCCTCCTGAATTAACACGATATAGCGTCAGGACATCTGGAATCCCCTCAATTTGCCAAGTAGTCTGCAGTGCAATTCGTAGCCAGCATTCTACATCTTCTGAGCGATGCAATTGAGGATCAAAATAGCAATCTTCAGTTGTGCCATTGCGATCGCACTCAAACTTGATTGCTTCAAGTACCGCACGCCGTACCACTGGTGCTGAACCATTGCCAACTGGGTTGCACAAAACTATAGAATTTGGATTGATGTCTCTCAGCACAGGCATTTGATAGCTATTTAAAGAGTGACCAGCTTCATCAATAAAAGCAGAGCGGCTAAAACTGACACCGACATCAGGTGAATTGTGCAAGTGTTCGAGGTGCTTCTCTAGCTTTTGTGGCAACCACAGGTCGTCACCATCAATAAAAGCCATGTATTCACCTTGCGCATGACGTATTCCCAGGTTGCGCGCCGCCGCCGGTCCTTGATTGTGCTGACGTAAGATTTTGATGCGCGGGTCACAAATGTTTTGACACACTTCAACACTCGCATCTGGAGAGCCATCATCAACTATCAGCAACTCAAAATCGCTATATGTCTGCTGCAGTACAGAGCGCACTGTTGCTGCAATGTACTTCTCTACCTTGTATACAGGAATTATTACCGTTACTTTCATGAGTAATTTTGTTTTATCAGTTAGCATTCACAGCAAAAAAGGCGAGCAGCTTGAAGCACTCAGAAATTGAAATGGTCTATACCGATTCCCCAGATAAGTCTTGAAGAATACGGCGTCTTTGAGTCATTCCTGTAGTCTTTAGAGCAGCAGCTTCCATTTGGTCGTAAAAGAACTGAGGTAAAAGCAACAGTGCATAGGCAGCCCCCCAAGTCAGCAAAGTGCGGCGTGGCTCCTGTAGTAGAATTCGCCAGTATACGAGCATGGCACGATGGATAAGTTCCACTGCAATTGAAGCTGCTCGCAGTGTTACTGCTCTCCGTGCTAAATACCTGATCATATAAGCTTTAGCGGGCTTTTCCCACTGCGCGATGAACTCAGGTGCATAATCACGCGTTTTGTCTAGCACTCTCTCCCAAGCCTCTAGCTGTTTGTACAAGTTGGCAGAAAGTCCTCCTGAATTAACACGATATAGCGTCAGGACATCTGGAATCCCCTCGATTTGCCAAGTAGTCTGCAGTGCAATTCGTAGCCAGCATTCTACATCTTCTGGTCCGCGAAATTGAGGGTCAAAATAGCAATCTTCAGTTGTGCCATTGCGATCGCACTCAAACTTGATTGCTTCAAGTACCGCACGCCGTACTACTAGGGTTGAACCGTTTCCAATAGGATTGCGGCAAAGCACATATGCTGGAGTAATATTTTGAAGTTTAGTCGGTAGTTGATAAATGCCTAAAGAGTGACCAGCTTCATCAATAAAAGCAGAGCGGCTAAAACTGACACCAACATCAGGTGAATTGTGCAAGTGTTCGAGGTGCTTCTCTAGCTTTTGTGGCAACCACAGGTCGTCACCATCAATAAAAGCCATGTATTCACCTTGCGCATGACGTATTCCCAGGTTGCGCGCCGCCGCCGGTCCTTGATTGTGCTGACGTAGGATTTTGATGCGCGGGTCACAAATGTTTTGACACACCTCAACACTCGCATCTGGAGAGCCATCATCAACTATCAGCAACTCAAAATCGCTATATGTCTGCTGCAGTACAGAGCGCACTGTTGCTGCAATGTACTTCTCTACCTTGTATACAGGAATTATTACCGTTACTTTCATGAGTAAAATCTTGGTTAGTGGCAGAACAAATTACTAAAAAATCCTCCTTAAGCAATTACAAAAACTGCTACTTCAGCTCAATCACTTTCAATGCAATTCACAGTTAAAATCAGTTAAAAAGCATCATGTTTTTTCTTAAAAAATACTACTAAAGTAGTAAAAATAATTTTTATATCATAGGCTATACTCCAATTCTTTTGATACCGCAGATCTAGTTCAACTATTTCTTCAAAATTAGAGATTTTAGAGCGACCATTAATTTGCCATTCTCCAGTCATACCAGGTTTAACATTTAAGCGTTGCCAAAAAAACTGAGAATATTGAGCAACCTCATCAGGGGTTGGAGGTCTTGTTCCAACGAGACTCATTTCTCCTTTCAGAACATTCCAAAACTGTGGAAGCTCATCAAGGCTTGTCTTTCTTAAAAAATGCCCTATCCGCGTGATTCGAGGATCATTACTATTTTTAAAAATTGGACCTACGGCTTGATTTTCTACTAATTCTTTCATTTTTTCAGCATTAGCTACCATAGAGCGAAACTTCAAAATACAAAATTTTCTTCCTAGTAAACCACAACGAGTTTGCCTAAATAGTATTGAGCCTGGGCTATCTAACTTAATAGCAATTGCAATAGGAATAAACAAAAATCCTGTAATACATAACCCAATTAGGGAGCCTATAATATCTATGATGCGCTTAGGTGCAGAGTAAACAGAAATATGAACATCTGTAGTCTTTTTAAATTTTGCCTGCTTGTTAATTGAAGTAATAACTTTTTTTTTGTTAATACTCGTTAATCTATTCATCACTTGTTTGTAGGCTATACGAATTTAGTTTTTGATTTAGAATTAATAAAAAAAATGGTAATCCTTCTACTAAGTATCGCTTCCATAATCTTTTAGGCTCAGACAACAGTCGATGTAGCCATTCAAAACCCATATTACACATCCATTTTGGTGCTCGCTTTAAGTTGCCTGCTTCAAAGTCAATAGTTGCACCTAGTGCGAGGAAGATTTTAATATTGGGTAAGGAATTCTTGTATCTACACAACCATTTTTCTTGCTTAGGAGCACCAACCCCAATTGCCAGCACAGTTGCTTCTGACTGATTAATTACTTCGATAATTTTTTTGCACTCTTCGTTATTATGCTCGAATCCAAAAGAGGGAGAATAGTAACCTACAATGATATTCCTACCGATTTTTTGATTGATTCTCTGTTGTGCTTTTTTAGCAATTCCTGGTTTTGCACCTAATAAAAATATTTTTATGTCTTCGTTATTCTTATGATAATTATAAAAAGCAGGGAAAAAGTCAGAACCCGAGATTTTTTCTCTAATTGGTGTATTCAAAAATTTTGAAGCATACATCAATATTTGGCTATCACAAATTTTGTAGTCAGCCATCAAATAGCTTGTATAGAATTCTTTGTCTTTCTGCAGTTTTATTAAATGATCTACATTAGGAGTAAATACAACACCTGATTTAAGTTGTATTAGCAATTCTCTTTTTGTAAGGTTATCTATTTCAATATTCAAGATATTGATTTTTTCTTTTGCTGCTACCATAAAATTTCAACATCTATTATTTTTTTTAAAGCACAATAAAAACATGAATCTAAGCCATTACATATTTCTTGGTTGATATGTAACTTGATTTGTACATCTTTGCTAAGCAGCAGATCTATTTGATCCTTATCAAACTTTACGCAAGAACATTTCTGCTTGTCTGGATAATCTTCTGAAAACTAAAGCTTGTCGATACTGATAAGTTCTGCAGTCTATTAGCTTATTTTTTCAATAAAAATTCAGGGATAACATTATCCTACTTCTGTTTAAATATGATTCTGAGACTAATACAGCAAGTACGTAGTTATATGTGTTATTAAACTCACAAACATAACTTTTCTACTTTCTTGTACATCAAGTTCACAAAGAATATTACAGTATAAAGATGTAGCTGTATAAGAGCCAAACATCACATGCAGCTCTAGCTGAGTAATAAATTTCTACTTGATTGTATATATAAAATAAGCTGAAAAAAACATACACTCAGCTTAGATATATCTGAACTTATATACATTGAATATTTTTTGAGTGACATGGATTATATAAGTATCAGTAACATATAAAAATTAAAAGTACATGTCCCTGAGAAACAGAGAATACCAAGAGATAAAAAAATATCATTAATATTTTTTAAAGAGCAAATTCATCCTCTATTTTTATATTTAAGTTGCGTTATTTAAGTAGTATCATTTTATTTTTCTATTAAATTTAGTAGTTTATTCTCAAATAATTGCAGTGCTATTATTAATATCTTTTTTACTAATAGTCTCCAGTTGATCTTGAGTTTTAGTAGCTAGTTTTATGAGTAGCAAAAAGTATTTATTTTTCGTGATGTGAAATTATGGAAGCAGACAAAGTTAGTATTTCTAATAAGAATATGGTTTTCATTGTTGGTACACCCCGTTCGGGTACAACATTGATGAGTCAGATTTTAAATAAGCATTCAGATGTGTGGATCGCTAAAGAAACGCATTACTTTGAAGATTTACGCATGAAGATGGCTGGTCGCGAACAACAAATCTTGAACTCAGAAGAAGTAAAACTTACTGAAGACTATTTTTTAGCTCTCACCCACAAATCTTATGGAGTCAAGTCCGATCCAGAGCAAGGCTGGATGAAGCGTATAGAGTTACGGACATTAGCTCAGCAAATTGGTCGCGGTACTGACTCATATTTTGAGGCTTTCTGCCAACTTTGCGCTCAAAGAATGAATAAAACTAGATTCGGTGAAAAAACACCTAGACATATTTTTCAACTATCAACAATTTTTTCTCTTTATCCTAATGCACAGGTAATTTGTATGGTTCGCCATCCAGGAGGTGTGTTAGCTTCATCTCGTGACTGGAAGAATGTTGCTACTGACTCTTCTCAAAAACGTAGACTTACAGATTCCTATAACCTTGCACTTAATAGCTTGCATTGGAGGGCTGCTTTTAATGCAGCAATGGAAGCCCGCAAACAATTTGGTGAAAGCCGCATATTTATTCAACGTTTTGAAGACTTAGTCACTGAACCAGAAGCAACGCTCCAAGCTTTAACAGCATGGCTATCGCTAGAATATCAACCTTCTATGTTGGATGTTGATTTAGTGAACAGTTCCTACTCGTCTGCTTGGAGACAGCCTGGTGTAGGATTATCTTGTGAACCTGCATATCGTTGGCGAGACAAACTTAGTCCTACAGAGATTGGAAGTTTACAAACCTTTTGTGGCAATCTATTAAGCAAGGCTGGATATGACTATGAACAAGTTTCTGCATCCTATGCTTTGGTTGTATGGTTTTGGATGATTTTGCCATTTGCAGGGATACGCTCTTTATCTGCTAACCGAAGTCGAATGAGTAATATTCCCAATTATGTTTGGCGTCGACTTCGTTTCACGTTGTCCTAGTAAAAGCGCAGTAATAAATAACACTGCGTATTGACGTAATTAGTTGCAATTTTGCTTTTAGTTTGTCAACTAAAAGTACAAATGACTAATTTAAACTCTTTCAGCCAGAGGACACAGATCTATGAAGATGCCTAATTTTTTGATTATTGGCGCAAATAAGTCAGGAACAACTACACTCTATAACTATCTTAAACAACACCCAGAAATTTATCTAAGTTCCTTAAAGGAACCACATTTTTTCTCTTATGGTTATGATGAGCGTTGTCCTATCGCCGAAATTTCACCTATAACCAATCTAAAAGATTATTGTGCTTTATTCCGACAAGCTTGTAATGAAACGGCTATTGGAGAAGCATCAACTAGTTACTTAAACCATCCACAAGCAGCGAAACGTATTTATTCTTGCCTACCAGATGTAAAACTAATTGCTATTCTTCGCGATCCGGTTGAAGGAGCATACTCCAAGTTTTTAATGGAATATCGTAAGCAGTTTGATATCTCTAGTAAACAAGATCCCATACATGTTTTTGAGCAAGCAGTTCGTACTTCTTCGTCAATTCGGATGAATGGTCTGTATTACAAGAAAATACAACGCTATCTTCAATTCTTTACTCAAGAACAACTCAAAGTTTATCTATTTGAAGACTTAAAAAGTAATACTGAAAGTTTATTACAAGATGTTTTTCTATTTTTGAACGTAGATGAAATTTTCATGTAGATAAGTCACTAGATGTTTATAATGCAGGTGGAATTCCTAAGAATAAAATTATTTATAATTACTTAGAAAAATCAAGAAGACTCAGTCATACTATCAAACCATTTATCTCGGAAGCTTTGCTCAAGCAAATTTATAATGTTTATGCCAATATACGAAATTTTAATTTTGTGCAACCTCCAAAACTACCTTTGGAAATACGTAAACAGTTAATTGATATATACCGCGATGATATATTACACTTACAAGACCTTCTCCACCGCGATCTTTCAACCTGGCTAGAATAATAAAGAGGTACTTAACAAGTGAATAAACATAAGTTTTGCTTTATTAAAACTTTGATAAATCTGTAGAGTAAAGTAAGTATTTTCGTGTTAATAAAAAATAGTTAGATCAGTTAATTATAATTGGCTAATTAATTTGATAATTATAATAAAATTTTGTGATTACACTCAGATACTTGATGACTCAGCTGTTACCTTTGTTACTTGAGTGTTATGTACCTTAACTATAAAAGTTAGCTTTAAAATAAAAATATTTGTGTTTTATCAATGTATCTAAAACGAATGTATGAAGTTTTAGCACTTATCTATACTAAGATTTATGACTACAGAAATAAAGTTATTCCTCAATCTAAATTCATATAAAAGCTATATTAATTCAAGTATTTATTATAAATCTGTATGTTTGACTTAGGAGTTTAATTTACATATAACTGCGATAATGCCCTAGACAAATTCTGAATACATAGTACTATACACCTTGCTGATAGATTTTGTAAATTTGTCTACCAATCTTAGACCAATTATACTTCTGTGCTAAGGCATAACTTTGAGTACACATTTGCTGCCAGTGTTCTGCAGGAGTTGATAAGGCACGATTAATTGCTATTCCTAAATCGCGATCGCGAGGATAACAAAAGCCGTGCTTACCATCAGTAATGATCTCGCTTAGGGAACCCTTACATGGAACGATGACAGGGCGACCAAAAGAAAGTGCCAATAATGCTCCTCCAGAATTCAAGATTTTTTCGTAAGGTAATACTACCCAGTCGCACGCATTCATGTAAATTTGGATATCTTCATCTTTGATAAATTCAAGCTGTAGGTGAATTCGGGAATCTGCTTCGGTAGCTTGCTTAATTTCTGCTAGCAGCTCAGGTTCGCGACAGAGTCCAGCAATAATTAACACAACATCTGGATCTTTAATCTGCCTAAATACAGCGAGTAGCTGGTTAATACCTTTGTAAGGTTTTATCTTACCTAAATGGAGTAAAACCTTCTGGTGGGGAGCAATACCAAGTTCCTGGCGGGCTTCTGCACGACTGATCTGATTGGGGTAAGCGCCGATGTAGTTACCATGAGGGACAATATGCACTCGATGGGTGCGTCCATACATCTGAGCGAATTCCTGCCGACTATACTCACTCATAACTATGATATCGCTGCATAAGCGGCTCAGAATCCAACGAAAGCTTCGCTCAATTAGCGGAGCACTACAATTATGAGATAGCGTGTTGTGAACTGTCCAGACAAGTTGATAACCTTGAGACTTAAGCAAGAAAAGATGGCGCAGGTTTTTCAGGGTAGACCATAAGGATTGAGGTATTCTGTTAGGAGTCAAATCATAACAACTTTGAATCCAATGTAAATGAAATACATCCCCTGTTCTCTGATTCGTCTTGAGCTGGATAACGATTGAGGATAGCTCAATTTGTTCGACTTCTACTCCATAGGAGCGGACAGATGACCACAAACAAGATATGTAGTTATTTTCTAACGGATAAACAGGAGGAGTTAGCACTTTAATTGTGGTATGAGGCTTATTTATTTCAGCCAATTTGTACGGTCTATTGACTGTTAGTTTAAGCATAATCTTTGTCCTGCGCTCAAATAGTTAATAGAATCTTGATTGTGAGTAGCTTAGCTACTTTAATTGGTATTTTCTTTGTATAGAATAGTCAAACAATCTTAATCCTGATGCTGTCAAAAGAGTACCAAGCCACCACTCTTGATGTGATAATTTCTCTAAATAACTACTATCTATTTTTATTTCCTGATTGCCTCTTCTACGCATGCGATTACCATAAAGATTGTGATGCTTTAATTTCCAAAACTGTAATTGATCGCTTTCAAATTCCAAACTATTTTTTTCAAGAATTTTAGATATTGTATGTGGGGTATCACTTACAATATCTTCGTACCTTAGACAAAAGTAGTTAGTAAAATTACTAAAACTCGAGTAATTATTTATATTAAACTTTTGCCAACGTTTTAACACATTGTAATAGCTATACTGTGCTTCTTTTTCAGAATGAACTCTTTTTTTTGCCCAGCTATATGCTACTGCGCGACTATCTCTAACAAGATGCAAAATAAAAACTTCAAATAATTCTGATTTCAAATAGTTTTTTAATCTAAGAAGATTTTTGGAACTATCACATACTATTTTTTTCCAGATATCTTCAAAACTGCCTTCAGTAGACAGTAGGTATTTTCATTGATTTCCTCTTTACTATTAAAGCTTGGTACTATACCAAGTTCCTCACAGTTTGCTTCCATTTCATATCTAACTTTACTCCAGTAGTCACACTCATTGACATGATATCCACAAGTACAACAATCCTTTTCTTCTAACTTTAATGAATTATCAGAAAAAGATTTCCAATATTTCCCAAAAGCCATGATCTCTCCCACACTTTCAATCTGGCTATGTGAGCCAAGTATGAGATCTAGCAAAGTACTTCCACTGTGTCCTAAACTCAGTATATAGATAACTTTAATAGGTGTATTCATAAAAATGCTAATAAATTCCAATATTTGGGGGTGTTAATCGGTTTTACAAAAAAGACAGCTTATAACTGAATGACAAAATGTTCCTTTAGCCTTATGCAAGTGCTTGTCTTAGCGCTTGCTGTATTCCTAACGAGCGTTGACGGTAGTTTTGAATTCCTGTCTCTACATCCTTACGAGCCATCAACGGGTTAGCCAAGATCTCATCAATACTAGAAAGTAACTGCTTGCGCTCAAAGTACTCTAAAGGAATGGAATGCTGCGCTTGACCAATTTCTTCCATAAATCCACGTACTTTAGAATCGTATTCTGCAGCTATGACTGGTACACCTAAACCAGCCGCTAGGATTAGTGAGTGGAGGCGCATACCAATTACTAAGTCCAATTCACTAATTAGTTGATTGAGGGTATGGAGAGATTCAAAAGAGCGATGAACAACGAAGTGGTTTGAATAACGGCTGTAGCGCAATAGTTCTAAAGTAGCAACGTAGTCATCATTGCTTGAGTGATAGCCGGATTTCAGCGCTTGAAATGGTAGAAAATGGACAGTAGCTTCATACTGTTCTACTAAAAGATCTGCGATCGCAGCCATCTCTTGCTGATATCTCAGATAAATACCTGCATCTGTATATCGTCCGCGTAAATTTAATGGTCGAATAGAAATACCTATCTGAATAGGTCGCTCAACTGGCTGATTTGGTAATCTCGTTTCTGGTAAAAACTGCAACGCCAAATCACTGATGATATGAATCGATTTACGTACACCTAGTTTTTCTAGCTTAGATTTGGAATCTGCGTCGCGGACTGTCAAGAGATCAACTCGGTTGAGAACTTGAGGAATCATGTCTTGGGTTTCCTTTCTCCAAATTTCACCAACACTAATCCCCAACACAAGAGTGCGACGGCGAAGTCTGATGGCTTGCTGTAGGGGACGCAACCAACCTTTTGCAATAGATTGGTCAACGCCATCTCGCAGCAAATCGCCTCCTCCTAATATGAAAAACTGATTTTGAAGCAGTGCTATATTATGTTTAATTTTTAATTGACTATTTCTGTAATGAACTGCTCTAACAGAATGACGGGCTGTAGTATCTTGAGTATCTCTAGAAAAAACTGTAATCTGCAGATTATCTTGCAGCTCACGTAATAGCTTAAGCATACCTGCAAGCATTGCCTCGTCACCAAGGTTATAGCTACCATAGTACCCACAGATTAAAATGCTTTTCTTTGTGTTCAAGTTTCCTCCTTTTAAGTAATTCGATAGGAGAACAAAGACGGTCATTCAGTACAGATCATCAACCTCACTTCAGTTTCATTAATGTAATTTAGATGAAAATGCTGTTTTCAAATTCTGATTCATACATTAGTAAACTTGTTATATGAATACTGCAGTCAAAACATGATATTTTCAATTCAGAAAAGCTCAGATATCTTCTGTCATTAATCAATGCTAAATAGAACAGCAGTTAACTATTGACTAGCATAAAACGTGTGATAGATAACTACGTAAGTCCACTCATAATGTTATAAAATTCTATTGTAAAGCTAGATGTATATTTTTTGTAAACAGTTTTGAATTATTACTATACATAAAAATTTTAATAATAAGAAATAAACTCAAAGAAGCTCAGCCGCTTATAACTTCAATCAGCCGACATAAAAACTGAAAAATTGTTTTGACAATGCTGAACAAGTTTTTCGAGCCGATACTTTAAAGAATCATGAGGTTTTGAGTAAAAGCCACTTAGTTTAGCTATTTGCATATTTACTTTCATTTGAAATCTAAAAATTCTAACTTTTAGTTGGCTGAAAGTCGGCTTTTTGTAATACTGACTCATGGGACCAGTATAGTGCCTAACAAAATCATTTAGGTTTGCGTTATCAGTATTGTTCCAACGCTGGTCTAAGATCTGTACATGTCTAGATTTTTTAGCGTGATGGATAATATGTCCATTCTCATATGGTGCTTTATCTTCTTCAGGAACATCAATTTCTATCGTATTTAAAATTTGCTCAAAAAACTCTTTGGCATCAGCAGTATTCTTAACAATAATTACTCCAGAGTTAATTCTACCGGAATGTCCATGTACTAAATAGATAGACTTTTCTGGAACTTCTATAGATTCTATTCTGGGTGTTTGCGGACGAATTTCACCATCTGCATCTATAAAAACAACCCATTCATACCCTCTATTCAACCCTTTAACAATTAAAGGAATTTTTAGCCAAGCACTTTCTTTAGGAGAGTGAACCCACGAGGGACGATTAACAAGTACGTATTCATAAGAGTTCTTACTTGCATATAACTGTTGACTCTTAATACACTTACTATACGTAAACTCATAACCATTTTGAGCAATTGAGAATATTAAAATTTTTGATTGCATTGTATCTCCTTTGAAACAAAATTAGAATACATTAAAGATTTATCAATACATTATCAAGCTCTAATGCAAAGTAGATTTCGGACTTTTCTAGAAGAGATTTCGCTAGGTGATATTAGTTGACCATTTTCCATAATTTCTTTAGGTATAAAGCCCAAATATTCTAGTTGAGAAATCAGTGTTTTTGCACTATGTCCACCAGCCTTAAGTGCTTCAGAATTTAGCTCAATTATCATTACTAGTTCTGGATTTCTCCGAACTGTTTCTACCATACCAGCCAGAACCTGAGGTTCTACACCCTCAACGTCGATCTTCACAAAGCCCACTGCAGGATTCTTCAATGCAGACATATAAGCATCTACGGTGGTGCATGGAACTCTAACGCTTCCTTCTTCGTTCTGGGTCCATTGCTCATTTAGACTATGCGTGCAATTTCCCTTAGAAATAAAAAGCTCTACTTCTCCGATACTATCTGAGAGTGCTTGACAAACTGGCTCTGCAACGTGGCACTCTCTAGCTTTGATATTATGCAATAGTAAGGGGTAGTTTTCAGGACAAGGTTCAAAGGCAATTACTTTTCCATTAGGTCCAACTAAGTCAGAAAATAACCAGGTGAAATAGCCTATATGAGCACCTATATCTAAGACAAGCATCCCAGGTTTAATCAACTGCTGACACCATTGAACTGTTTCGTATTCGTACCAACCCATAATCATTTCCCAGCGCCAGCGCCATGTCCATCGCCAACCACCAGTCGTTCGAGATGGAAACTGAATACCTTGCTTCTTACCACTTATAAGGGCAAGCATTTTAATAAAGTACCTAAATGCTTTGCGATATAGAGAAATCTGGCTATTACTGTGTAAATAGCTCTCCAACATCTGCAAATATAATCTGTGACTGAGTGATGTTCTGATATAGTTATTCATACTTAGAATTTAGAAGGTTACGGAAGACTATCTCAATAGCAATATCAAAAAGTGTTTGAACCTGTAGCTGTAAAATTTACAAACTACCACGAGCAACTGCATTATGCTCTAACAAAATTTTTAAATTTTTTAAACATATTTTTTTTACTCAAAAAAGAAGAGTTTTTTCTTAGTGTTTTTTCGTAGTTTAATTCTTTCACAATTTTTAGATAGTACGTTGGATGAATTACATCAAGTTGTGTTAAATCAGATTCAACTTTTTCTGCCTCTAATAAAGGATAATTGCTCAATAATTCCTTTTTCACAAACAGAAGAATTCCTTGTGAATAACACCACATAACTCTTGGGTTTGACCATAATTTACTTCTAATAACATCAATGGCTACATACCCTCTGTTACTGAAATGTTTTGCCCAATAAGATGGCCACTGACAATTGATATGCATATTTCCAGGTACAAAAGGAACTGCTGCTGAGAATAGAATAACTGGAGCTAACTTAATTAAAGACTCAACAAACGTTTCAGCACTATCAGCTGATAAATGTTCAGCTGTTTCAACAGAAATAGCTAAATCAAACTCTTTTTTAAGACTAAATGTTTGGTTAAGATCGGCAGAAATAAAGTTTTCTTTCGGAATTTTTATTTTTTTTTGATCTACCCAATGTCCATCTACACCAGTAACATTTTCAACACCTAATTCTTGAAATACCGATAGCCATACACCAATACCACAACCAAGATCTATTACTGATGTGGGCTGAACAAGCTTGATGACTTCTGGAATAATCTCTAACGCGCTTGGTCGCGTACTTTGTAAGTGATTATAACTTCCTTCAATATACTGATATGTTTTTAAAGTCATGTTCTTTCCTAGTAGAGATGAGATTGATTAAGTTGTAAATTCAGTTTTTGTGAATAGTACAAAGTAGTACAGTTTTTAGTAACACGGATGAAGAAGTTGAGTAAGATGTTAAGTGACAAAAACTTGCTTATAACCCTCACTCAAAAACTCAAGTATGTCGATACAGAAAATTTCAGAGATGATTGTATTGAGTTAAATAAAACTAGTTAACTGGGTAAAGTAGTCGAGTATCAGTAGGAGTATGCTCCCAGTTCAAGCATGATTCATATCCTAGTTTGAGCAGTAAGTCGTTGTAGTTTGCTTTGAAGAATTGCACATGTTCTGAATTGAAGTGATTCTTCCAATCACCAGGAACTCCTTTACGATAATGGCTAGTGATATCCTCCTCGCCAAGCCGTCTACCTTGTGACTTGTGTGTGAAACGGTTGATGTAGACAATTTCTAACAATCTGCTCATCAAAATCCGATCGCAAGTCAATTGAAAAGATGTATACTTGTTAAACGTACGCACTACTGCTTTTGATAAAAAATACTTTAAACACTTTTGTGTATTGCTTCTAGAATCGTCAATGATTTCTAAAAACTGGAAGATATTTATAAAACTTTCATAGGGATTTTGGATAATATTTTCCATCCTGAGTTCGAGGACATTAGGCAAATCATAGTTCCAATGATACATCTCCTCTAAAAACTGTCTGCTGAATTCCATCTCTAATAGCAAACCTTCTTCTTTTGAAGCTTTTTCTAACTGTGCTCGATGTAATATGAGTTTCTCCCAGTTCTCTGTTGAATGGCTATAGCGATGAGAAAAGTAGCCAGAGACTATAACATCTCTAGGATCTCTAACTACATGAAATCCTTTGAAATTGCTTAACGAACTTACATATCTATAATCTGCATTTACATAAAACAAAAAGCCTATCTTATTCTGATCTATAAACCTACTTAAATCCTGTTGGAACTTATTAGAATTACTAGCTACAGCGTGTTTTAGCCCTAAGTCAAAACATACTTGTTTAAGAATATTTATAATCCAAGTAGTAGCTCCTTTATGATGTCCAAAAAATGCTAATGTAGGCTTTATTTTTTTAGGCATAATTATTGCATTGAAACTCTTTTTATCTATCAATTTTTTAGCGGTATTATTTTTAGAATAGTTGGAGAATACTGAGTACTTTCTCGCTAGCAGCAACTTACACAAGAGTAAATGCTGTAGTAAACTAATCTAGCTTTACCAGTTTCAAAAAAAATATAAACTAGTTGAGATTATCTAGGGCGATCGCAGAAAGTTAGTTTCTGATTTATAGCTTCAACTAGTTGAGTTTCCCAATCTTCTTGTGCCCTCACTATGGGTTTATTACCAAGCATCGCAGCAAAGCCACCAAATGATGAATAAGGTGTACTTATGACTAAATTAGTTCTTGCTAATATCAGCAAGTCTATAAGTGCGTCTTGTACGCCCTCTAAAGTATGGCGTTCATTAACTTTCTCCCGTATTTTGCATTTGCCAGTATCAAGTAGGGGCATCAGTACTTCTTCGTTTCCATCACTAACAAGAATAAAAACTGCACTTGGCCAGAGTTGTGCAAGTAGCCGCACGATCGCAACATAACGTTTTACTGGAGGTAATGCGGTGTTGTACTTATTTATAAAATCTCCTTGTCGCACGTGAATCCCCACTGTAGGAGATTTAAACTGAGCCATAAATTGGCTAACTCTTTCTTCAATTTCAGGTCGAGGTAGAAGACTTTTAAGGACTTCTTGATGATATGAACCAAGCCGAGAACCACCACCTGTAGAGGCTTCTAAATTACTCACTGATACAACTCTATGCGGTGGATTTATTAGTGACTCAACATTCTCACCATTTGTTAATCTACCCTCTTCAAAAGAGTAACAGTCAAATCGTTTTACACTACGAAAAAACAAGCGTTCTCCAAGACCTAACAACTCATAGCTACAAGGTCCTCCAACAAAAAGATCGTGGTAAGTAGCATAGCAATTATTGTTACGCTTCCAATTCACAATCAGCTTACGTTTTGTGTTTAATGCATAAGCATAAGCTAAGCAATGTAACCGTAAACGATTTGCCAACCCGTCGCCATTGAAATAAGTCACATAGCTGAAATTGGAGGCTATCATAAATCAAGGATTATTGGAAACTGTTGAGAAGAATAAAACAAAGCTCTTTTATCTATCGACTAGATCCAGATTTTTAAAAAGTACATTCCCTTTATAGTATTCAATATCTTTAAAAGCTGGAATCAAAGACTTTATTCTCTCAATATTTGGCTGACCTTGATATATTTCCTTATTGTAATACTCAGTATAAAAGTATCTGGTGCGAGACAATGTTTTAAGCCCTCCTTTAATGAGTTCTTCTTCTGCACCTTGAACATCAGCCCAAATAAAATCAACTTCACCAATTTGATGCTCTTCAGCCCATGTATCTAGTTTGTAAGTCGGTACTTTAATATTTGTATCAAATGTACACCAAGGATATAGCTTCAAATGCTCTTTAGGTGCTTTGAGAGAAGATGATGCACTCCAATCATGAATCGAAGTATATTTTGGATGCTGACCACTACTCTGATAAAATTCTGCTTGCCCGTTAGTATCAGACATAGCTATTTCATATAGCTGACATCTGCTATCTTGTACCCGACTTTTGTGCAATGCTATAGCTCGAGGATCAGGTTCAAAACAATATAGTTGAACTTGCGAAAACTCCTTCAAAAATTCTAGGGAATCTCCGCCACCAGCAGCTCCTACTTCTAACACAACTGGGTTATCCTTTTGGAGTAGTTTTTTAATTTTTTGCTTGTTCATACATATCTCCTATTTCGTATTTTCAAATATAAACATAATTTTTTATACTCAAAGTTGATTAATTGTACTTGTAATGCTTGGACAATAATTCACAAGCAGCACTTTGATTAATAGTGCTTTGTATATATTTTTTGAATGCTATAGCAATGATTTTCAAAAGCTAATAGATTCTACTTTGAATTATGTTAAGCAAACTGATGTCCTGGTTGGAGTTAGTGTTACTTAGTATGAGTTCCATCTACTTAAAGCATCTAATAGAGTAGACCATATGTCGATACATAAAAGTGCAGAATAGTTCAGCTACTTGAGATAATAGAAGTAACCAAGGCTTTTTGCTATTTTCATAAGTTTTCTAGTCATTTTTTTGATTTATTTTTTTTTAAATGCGATCGCGTATTCTGAAAGTGCATACCATGCACATTTACAATACATATAATTTGTTTTAAGATATATATGTATTAATATTACAACAATAAATTTTTAAAAATCTATTGTTGTTTTGTTTTGCTATTAAATAAACAGAGTAAAATTTCTAGCTATTTTGAGTTTTATTTATGGTGATTGGTAGACGCTACTGAATAGTAGTATGATTTACCCTCTATCTCTCCGAAAGTCATTTTTACTTATCTTCTCACCCAGGATTGGGGAAACCGAGAGGAGGACAGGAAAAACCAAACTTTTCAAAATTCCCCAATTTTAGGAAACAACTGTGTTGCGAAGATTTCCCTCTTTATAGCAAGCAGCATGGATTTAGGGGATTTATAAAAGTGATGTTAGTTAACTATTGATGTATTAATTATCTATCGATTGCTTTTAACTTATTCTTACTCAGTTAATAAACATCTTTAATAAAGATGCTCAAATCTATCTATACTATAAACGATAGATAAAGTTTTTTTTGAAGAGTATGTAGCTCGTAAATCTATTTAGATTAAAATTCTTGAGTTGAAACTAAATTTGAGGTAGGACTTGATGTTTCCATAAGGGAATTATAAGCCCTTCTGCACGAGCGATCGCAAAGCCAAGACAGTTAGCAAAATATTCGAGAAGCTTCACTTCGTCTCTAGTAAACTTACGCGTAACATAGCTACCGACATGAAACACTCCAAGTACTTCACCTTCGGCTTGCAAAGGAATACCAAGCATTGAATGTAATCCCTTATTGCGGAGAATAGGACTCACAACCTCAATTGTGGACAGATCTTCTACAATCATCAACTGGCACTCAGCAGCAATACGACCAGCAAAGCCTTGCCTTAGAGGGATTCTAATTCCTGCTGTAATCTCATCCTCTAACCCAATAGAAGCATGCACTGCTAACTGCTCCTTATCTTGAGTTTGCAGTAAAACTGTAGCAGTGTCCATATTTATAATTTGACGCATTCCATTGAGTAGCTGATATAGTGGGGTTTCAAGCATTGAATTTCTCAAGTCAGTATTCTGAACTAACTGTTGGGCTTTATGCTGAGTCTTCTCTGTTTCGACTATATTGGTATCCGAACAAATAGTTAGGTTATCGTCATTATCTGTAT
Source organism: Gloeocapsopsis sp. IPPAS B-1203 (assembly GCF_002749975.1). Lineage (NCBI taxonomy): Bacteria > Bacillati > Cyanobacteriota > Cyanophyceae > Chroococcidiopsidales > Chroococcidiopsidaceae > Gloeocapsopsis > Gloeocapsopsis sp. IPPAS B-1203. Next base: position 524,643 of record NZ_PEIG01000001.1, read on the forward strand.
TTTCCTTTGATATCTGAGATGTTGTTATCTGTTCTTGTGTTCTCCGATTTTTAATCACCCTAGCAGGTACACCAACAGCAACAGAGTAAGGAGGAATGTTTTTAGTAACAACAGCACCTGCACCAATTACACTACCTTGACCAACAGTAACCCCATCTAATACTTTAACTCCACTACCCAGCCAACAATTGTCTTCAATGATAATCCCTTCGTAACTGCTTCCCTGCCCTCTAATTGTACGGTTGGGATCGCCAAAGTTATGATTATTAGCATAAATACCTAAATGAGAAGCAATTCGGCAATCTCTACCAATTTTGATATAGTTACCCGATAGACAGGTGTAAGGACCAATATAAGTATTATTACCAATCTCTATATCACCACTCTTATGAGTTTTGATAATAACTCCTAAATCAATCTTGACAAAATCTCTTAGCCGAATTCTACTATTTTGACCTGTGTTTCGTAAGCAAACCCCTCGATCAATTCTTACCCCATTACCAATTTCAATTCTACTCGTATGAATCAGTTCAACTCCAGATTTAATCTGTACTGAATTCCCAAATTGCGCAAAAATACTACTGTAAATTCGTCTTCTTAATGCTCTACCTACCGATAGGGGTACCCATCCCAAAAAAGTAGTTATTACAGCTTCCTGCCAACGAAAATGTTGTGAGATAAAGGGGAATTTTACAGCATTCATATTTACTGATTAATTTTGTTGAGTGGGATAATTTTTTAAGTAGCGCTATTTGAAACAACACCTGCTCGTCAGTTTCTGCTGTTTAGTTATAATATCCTCTACTCAATCATAAATTTTTCAATAATCTTTAAGGTGATTTAAAATGTTTTTATGCTGAAGTTATAAATTAACTTAAAGACTATTTTTACTTGTTTTATTTATTACTTGCTAACAGGTTTTGATAAATAGCTACAGTATCTGCTGCCTCTAAAGACATAGTTCGGATCGGCTGGATTCCTTTACGGAGTTTAGACAAGAAATCGATATCTATAGCTAGTAAACTAAGTGCTTCTGCCCAAGCTGGAATATTAGTAGGAGGTAGTAATAAACCGTCTACATTATGTTTGATTAGTTCATTAACTCCCCCTACATCTGAGCCTAATACAGGCAACCCTAGAGCGTGAGCTTCTAAAACAGCCATTGGTCTGACATCAAACCATTGTGCCGGTAAAGCTAAAACATCATATTTGGCTAACACTGTAGGTAATTCATCTCTTGTCAAAGTTTGAGCAACATGAATTCGAGGTTCATTTTCAATACTCTTGAGGATTTCTTGTCTATATTTTTCTTCATCAACTGCACTACCATGAATTGTTAATTCAATTGGTACACTAGTGGGTAATGATTTGATTGCTTCTACAATAATATGAATTCCCTTGTTACGATTCCAGCGCCCTAAAAAGACAACTTTTAAAGTCTTATTACTTTCTCGTTCTTTATTTTGGCTTGATGCTAGGAAAAAATCAGGTACACCTGTTTTACAAATAAGTAACTTTTCTTGAGGAACTCCATTAAGTAATAATGTTTCATATAGTCGCTCACTCAGCGTAACAATGCGATCTGCAAACTTTGCCATTTCTAACAAGCCATTTCTGCGAGCAACTACGTAAGCTGGTAGAGAAAGTGGAGTTAGCAATCCTGTTACATTTGTATTAACTTGAACTGGTACTTTGTCTAATTGATGTATCAGCCCACTTACCAGATTACTGATAAATAAAGGTGTATTAGCCAAGTTTCTAATTGCTACATCTGAAAGAGATTTTGGCACACCACAACAACGGCTACATCTTACTTCATCGATTTTCCCATCACAAACTTCTTGACCATTTAACATCAAAGTTTCACGCTGGCAAACAGGAGTCGGTAAGCGAATTGATACAATTGTTGCCATACCAAGTTCTTTCGCAAGGCGTAGATGCGATAAACCACATTTTGGAGTCCATTGATGTTGATGGTAAATATCAGCTTTCTGCTCTTTTAACCAATGCGCAAAAAACTCAAATTTACCATGCGGTGATTCTCCATGATTTGGTTCTGCCTTTGGCGTAGGAAACACAGGATAGCGATACACTTCTATTCCGTTATGTATGTAAGTATTTTCGCATTTACTATCTTGAGCTGCTGCTATTTTACTTTCAACTCCATACGTTTGTAGCAACGGTAAAAGTTCGCTAAGGCGAATTTGAATTCCGCCACATTTTTCTGGTAAGTAACGGGCAACAGCTTGAATAGTTTTCATAAATTATTTTTCCTCTTAAAATATTGAGGTATGGCAAATAAAAACTGAGTTAGTCTTTTGAAAATATTATTTTTTCAGATTTTCCTCAATAAGAAATTGACCAAACAAATTACTAAAACTTACAGTTACTACTAGACAATGAAAAATATCTATTAAATATATAAAACTAATTAGATTCTACATAAACTTATAAAAAGCCTTATTAATTGTCGATACAGTTAAGTTCAGGTATTTAGAAAATTTACTTTTATAAAGTTTGAGAAAGAATATTAAAAATAAATAGGATAATTTAATAGTTTTACAGAGCTTTTCTGTAGCATTAATTAAGTTAATCTAGTCAATGTGGATGCGTTAATTATATTCGACTCATACAGTTGGCTGTAAATAACAAGTTATATATGGTGGCTGCGATCGCCTCTCAACTCAATAAAAAGCGATCGCCCACTACCCAAACAACGAAGTCCTCTTAGCAACCCAACGAATCGCGTGTCACCACTCCTGTTTTTGAATTTATCCCGTTTGCTTGCGCACAGAGTTTTTTAACCACAGTTCTGTCAAGAACTGCATTAGTAAAATCAGCACCAGTAATCTCAACATTATTGAATGTGGAACGCAGCATCATAGCCTCTTCCATCACAGCATCACTTAAGTCAGCCCCAGAAAAGTCAACTATATAGGCAATTCCATTTGTAAAATCGGCTCCACGTAAATTTGCTTTTGTTAACTTTGCACCATTAAAAACCACACCGCGTAAGTCAGCATTACTAAAATTAGCTGCTTCTAAATCTGCATTGGCAAACTCAGCCGTTTGTAAGTTTTGACCTGAGTAATCTTTGCCGATGACTTCTCCAGTAGCCGCAGCACGAGAAATAGAAGAAGAACTAGCTGCTTGTGCAGTCATAGGAAAGACTACAAAAAGTAAAAACACAAAAGCAACTACTGCAAGTCGATAGAAACGCTTCATCATCCTTTAAGAAAAACAAAATCCACTAATATGGTGAATAATTTGGATTAGCAGGATACATTTAAAGCCTGCTGTTAGTACAGTAACCTGATTACATTCACAATAGAGATAATCAGAAGGCGTAGTTGTTTCCTCAATTGAAAACTGCCCCTAACTTACTCAAATAAATCTAACGGTAGATGACCGTACATTTCGTTGATTGCTCCTGATTCTGGGGATTGACAAGAGACAAGTACACCTCGATGTTCTCCAGAATAAGGATTGAGATAACACAAACTAGTCACTGGATTAAATTTAATATAAACAGGATCTTCAATCAAAGTTAAATCAAGATTAGGTTGATAGCCCAAGGCTTTTGCATAACTTGCCAAAGCTGCTATACCCTGGGTTGCTGTATCAGCACAAATTCCCAAAATTTGGTAATCAGAAAAACGACTGACAACTAAAACAGCCTGACGAATCAATGCTTTCTCCGATTCAGAAGTGACTTTACCAGCAGTACAATTAAAGTCTTGTAAAAGTGTCTGTGCTGCTTCGACAGTAAGATGAGATTGCTGTTGTGGGTTAAACATAATGTTGGCTATCGACTACTTAATTTTTATTGTGATATCGTTTGCAAATAAAAAAGCGGTGACACTGAAGTGTTCCGCTTGGTTGCAATTAATAATTTCAAGACTAAGCTGCTTTAGTCAAGCCACTGTGTCTCAGTAAAGGTTCAGTACTAGGTTCGCGTCCTCGGAATGATTGAAAGACTTCCATCGGATGCTTGCTACCACCTAACGCCAGCACTGTATCGCGGAAGCGCTTCCCTGTAGCAGCAATCTTCTCAGGTTCCAACCCTGATTCCTCAAAAGCCGCAAAAGCGTCAGCACTGAGCACCTCTGCCCACTTATAGCTGTAATAGCCTGCGGCATATCCACCAGCAAAAATATGACCAAACGCACACAAAAAGGCATCTTCTGCTAGCGGTGGCAAAATAGTAGTAGACTTAGCGATTTGATTGCGTATATCATTAACTGTTTCACTACCACTAGGTTGATAGCGATTGTGTAATTCAAGATCAACCAAGCTGAAATGCAGTTGCCGTAACATTGCACTACCACTCATGTAGTTACGCGCAGCAACTAACTTTTGATAATAATGCTCAGGCAAAGTTTCACCCGTTTCATAATGCTTCGCCATTCCTAATAAGGTATCGCGGTGATAGCACCAGTTCTCCATAAACTGGCTAGGCAGTTCAACTGCATCCCATTCAACATTATTAATGCCTGCTGCCCCAGCATAGTCTACCTTCGTCAGCATATGCTGCAAACCGTGACCAAATTCATGGAATAGAGTTTCTACTTCATTGAAAGTCATTAAACTTGGTTTGCCATCCACTGGGGGTGTTTGGTTGCACACAAGATAAGCTACAGGTTTACGAGTTAAAGTTGTTCCTGCTTCAGTCATTTTGGCACGACCGATGCAATCATCCATCCAAGCCCCGCCGCGCTTTTCTGCAGGGCGACTGTAGGGATCGAGATAGAAATATGCGATCGCGCCACTTTCATCTGCAATCTGGAAATATCTCACATCTGGCTGCCATACTGGTGCTTGACCATCCGCAGCAGTCACACTTACACCAAAAACACGCTCAACTAAGCCAAATAGCCCGTCTAGAACTTGTGGTAACGGGAAATAAGGACGCAACTCTTCTGCCGTAAAGTTAAACTTTTCTTCGCGTTGGCGTTCTGCCCAATAGCTGATATCCCAATGTTTTAACTCACTATCCGCACCCTTAGCCGCTGCAAATGCTTTTAACTCTTCAAATTCTTGCATTGCTGCATCATAGCTGGCACTCCGCAATTCCTCTAAGAGGTTTTCTACTGCTTCAATGCTCGGAGCCATTTTACTCGCCAAACTTAACTCCGCATAACTATCAAAGCCAAGTAATTTAGCTTCTTCCTGGCGTAGTTGCAAAATCCGTTCAATCAGCGGCGAGTTGTCTAAATCACCTGATGATGCCCGAATAATAAAAGCCCTGTATAATTTCTCGCGTAAATCGCGGCGAGTACTATGCTGCATGAAAGGACCAAAACTGGGGAAGTCTAAAGTAATCCGCCAGGGACCTGCTTCGGGTGTAGCATTTTCTTCACCAGCAGCCCGCGCCGCTTGTGCAGCTAAACTTTTGAGACTCAACGGTAAACCATCAACTTCGTCTTGTTCTGTCAATGTTAGGCTAAAAGCTTTTGTCGCGTCTAAAACATGATTAGAAAACTTGGTTGAAAGTTCTGCAAGTTCCAGTTGAATTTCGTTAAAGCGCGATCGCTTTTCTCCTTCTAAACCTACACCAGAAAGCTCAGCATCTCGAATCGCTGCTTCTACAATCCTCTGTTGTGCAACATCTAAACTATCCCAGCGATCGTGTCGTAAAGCGTTAAACGCATCATACAAGGGTTTACTTTGATTGAGCGTGTTGTAGAACTCTACAACTTTGGGCTGTACGGTTTCGTACGCTTCGCGCAATTCTGGGCTATTTTTTACACCCATCAAATGCCCAATGATACCCCAACTCCACCGCAAACGCTCTGTAATCCGGTCTAGTGGCTCTACTAAACCACTCCAAGTTGAACTGACATTCGCTTCTAATGTAGCAAGTTCGGTTTCCAATTCTCCTAGTAACTGTGTCATTGCTGGCACAACATGTTCAGGCTTGATTTGCTCAAATGGAGGAAGATCTTTACCGATTAGCAATGGATTGTCAGTAATTGTGGTTGCACTCATAACTTGTTTTAGGTCGCTGTATCTTAATTATCATTAACATTTACAACCCTTGCCGAGTGCAGAAGACCGTAACCCACATTTCCGCTATGACACACAAAGGTATCACTTGTACAACGTACGTGAATGCTAAAAACCTCTTATCTCCAAACCTTTTTTCAATGTTGACCAAAAGGGTAGCTTTCTTTTAAAGTCCCTCTCTCAAACTTGGGAGAGGGATTTAGGGTGAGGGCAAGGATTCATACGCACAAGTTTACTGCTCTTTCAAGCTCTCCTCTAGCTGTCTGCGTCCAATAATTTCCTTTTCTAGTTCTTGTTTGGCAAGTTCAGCCACTGTTGCACGTAGCATTGCCTCTTTCATCTGTTTGAGTGCAGTAATATCCCTAATCATCACCTGCGTTGCTGGTTGACCCGAATGAATAATTGGTACTTCTGTCATCTCAACATCGATGACTTGGCTATCAAGCCGAATTAACTTTTCTTGATTGATAGCAATTGCTTGATTGACTTGCACTTGATTTTGTCGCGTTGCTACAGCCGCCCTAGAATCTGGATGGACAAAATCTAAAAGTTGCTTGCCAATAAGTTGGTCTGGAGTAACTGCACCAAAAAGCCTTGCTCCCGCAGCATTGATATATTCCAGTTTTCCTGCAACATGGACAGCAATTGTTTCTGAAGAAAGATCCAGCAAACTGCGATATTGTTCTTGGCTTGCTCTAAGAGCTTGTTCGGTTTCTTGGCGTTGTCGGAGTGTTGCTTCTAATTCAGCTATGTTGCGGCGTAACTTCAGTTGCGTGACAACCTGACGACCTAAAATCTCTAGTGCTTCTTGTTGCTGGGGAGTCAAATTGCGAGGCACATAGTCAATTGCACATAAGCTACCAACAGCAACGTCTTCTGAAGTCAATAATGGCGCGCCAGCATAAAATCGAATCTGAGGACCTGATGTTACCAGAGGATTGTCAGAGAAGCGCATATCTTGCTGAGCATCTGGAACAACAAACAAATCACTTTGGAGGATTGTATGCGCACAAAAAGCAACGTCGCGAGAGGTTTCTGAAGCATCTAAGCCTAACTTCGACTTGAACCATTGTCGATCAGAATCGACTAGACTTACTACCGCGATTGGAGTTTCACAAATTTGCGAAGCTAAACGAGTCAAGTCATCGAATGCTTGTTCGGGATCGGTATCGAGAATTTTATACTCGCGTAGGGCTTTAAGCCTAGCTTCCTCGTTACTAGGTAATGGAGCTTTCACTGTTGTATTCCTTTGTTACTTGATTATACTTAGAGGCAAATTCAGGAAGATGGCAAGAGTTGATCGACATCTAGCAAGAAGACTGTTAAGGACGTTTCGGCTTGCGGAATGTGACAAACATGAGTGGCGATCGCTAGTAAATCTGCGTGACGATATGAGTCTGGCAAAACTTGAATTCTCGATAACGGGACATCTATCAAAGTCGGAACGGATGCAACTGGAATACCATAAAGTTCTCCTACTTTGTTCTCAACAATGATTAAGTATTTCCCTTTGGCTGTAAAAAAGCGCCGATGTAGCTCAACAATGGTAATCTGGCGATCGCCAAAATGTGCCAGCCCTACACCGTTAAATCCAGATCCGTAAACTGGCACTTGGTTAGTTACTTTAAATACGGCATCGCTGGGTAGTGCTAAGTTAATATTACCCATGCCAAATACAACTAGTTTTTGGAACTTTACAGCAGTTTGGCTGTGAGAATGCTTTCGGCTATGAAGATTTGAATTGGCAAATGCGTTTTTCATCTCAAATTACTTGCTTTGTATTTCAGAAACTGATTGCTAAACACTTGCTAAGCGGTAGGCATCAATAGTGTCTCTAATTGATGCAACAAATTCTTGCTCGATATAAGGTTTAGTAAAGTAATTAGTCGCGCCTAAATGCTTGGCTAACTGTCGATGTTTATCACTACTACGTGATGTCAGCATTACGACTGGAATCTTGCTCATTTGCGGATCTTGGCGACGATGGCTGAGAAACTCAAAGCCGTTCATATTCGGCATTTCTACATCACAGACAACGAGTTGAATGACTGACTGTTGCAATTGCTCTATTGCCTCACGTCCATCGCGTGCTTGCAAAACTCGATAGCCCGCTTTTTGTAATGTGAGAGCTAATGTTTGGCGGAGAGTAATTGAGTCATCAACAACTAAAACTGTTAGAGTATTATCTCTTTTAACAATTGTTGGAGAATTATCACTAGTGGTCACTATAGATGAATCAGATGGTAATTCAGTGGGCGTAGTGTTGATTTGACTTCCTGTAAAAGATGCCAGCATTTCTGCGCCATCAATCACTGGAATCAGACTGCCATTACCCAAAATTGTACAACCGTAAATATAGTTTGGTGGTGCGATCGCTTTACCAAAGGGTTTAATGACTAATTCCTGCTCAGTCACTAAACGGTCAACTTCGACAGCAACAATATTATTTTCTTGCTCCAGCAACAACATAGGAGAAGCCCAATCTTCTGGAGTTGGAACTGCTTCCAAGTTAAGATTAGGAACTGTCTCAGGCAACGGACAGCTGTATCTAATAACTTCAGATAGACGATATATCGGCACAATCCGATCTTGCCAGTGTAAAAAGCGATAACCACTAGAGTGTTTAACTTGATTGGCTTCTGGAACCAAAATTTCCGCAATACTGTCCGAAGGCAAAGCATAAGCATTTGTGCCCGCAAAACAAACTAGCAACTTCGCGATTGTTAGTGTTAGAGGAATCCGTAAACTAAATACGCTACCCTGCCCAGGTTCAGAAGTTACAGTAACGTTACCTTTAAGCGATCGCAATTGAGCGCGGACAACATCGAGTCCGACACCTCTACCTGATAACTCACTCACTTGCTTGGCGGTAGAAAACCCTGGCTCAAAAATCAAATCTAACAAGCGTGCAGTAGAAGCTGTATTAACTTGCTCTGGAGACAACAAACCCATTTCTGCAGCTTTAGCACGAATTCGTTCTAAGTTGAGTCCTCTGCCATCATCTCTTACTTCAATAATCGTTTGATTACCCTGATGGTAAGCCCGAATTTCAATTTTGCCCTGCGCAGGTTTACCTTGCTCTAAACGGACATCAGAAGTTTCAATTCCATGATCGAAAGCGTTACGTACTAAGTGCAACAAAGGATCGTACAGCTTTTCTAAAACTGCTTTATCAACTAACACTCCTGTACCGCTTAGCTTTAAATCAACCGGCTTATCATAAGACCGCGATAAGTCGCGTAACATCCGAGGAAAGCGGTTGAGAACCTCACCTAAAGGCAACATCCGTGCCCACATCAAGTCATCCCGCAAGTGTGCTAGCATTTGGCGCTGTCTTTCGATCGTCTCACTCGACTGTCCAGCAAGGAGAACAACATCACCTACTGTTTCTTCGAGCTGCACCATGTCTTCGAGAGTAGCTTGCAACAATGAGTAAACTTCACCGTAGCTATCCATCTCTAATGAATCAAAAGATGCTAGCGAAGGAAGTTGAGTAGAGGAAGCAACAGAGGAAGAAATCAGCTTCTGTGCTCCTTGAGCAGGTAATATCCCTGAACGACTTGAATCAAAGCGTGCATAATGCTCAGGTGCAACGACCATTAAGTCAGATAAATCGCGTAATTGCCGCGCCATTGTTTGAAACTTAGTAAAGCGGCGCAATAGTTCTTGAATCGTTGCTTGTAATTGTTCGTTTTGTAGCGATAGACTGTTACGGTTAATTGCTAACTCACCAACCAAGTTGTTCATTCGCTCTAAACGATCTAAGTCAACTCGCACAGACAACTGAGCCGTAGGACTGGAATTTGTCGTAACTTCCTGTTTTGGTGGTGCAGATGGCGTTGTCGCAATTTTTGTTTTTTGGGACGCTGCGGGTACTACTTCAGGAACTACTGTATCTGAAGATTTGGCAACCGTGGAATTGTCAGCGATCGCGGGTGCAAATACTTCTGCAATGTTAGTCTGCGAAGTGACTTGTTCTGTAGATCGTGAGTCTGTGCTTGTTGGCGTGCTATCCGCAGCTAAGTTGGCATTGAGATGATTATTACCTTCTCCAAAGCCACCAAAAATATCATCGAGTGAACTCGCTGAAACTGCTGCAACCTCCAGAGGATTGGTAGCAGGTGTTGTTGGTTCTAGCTCAAAGTTAGGGTCTGGAGCGCTACTGAACAAGTCATCTAGCATTGAGCCTGCGGTAGAAACAGTGCTAATGTCCAATAATGGCTGTAGGGATTGCGTAGGTGTTGGCTCTAGAATACCTTGCGTAGACTGCTTGATAAGTTGGGTTAAAGCTAGAGAAGGAGAACCACCTTGAGTGCGATCGCCTGCGAGAACTGCTAAACGTGCTGCTTGAAAATCAGCAAATGCCGTTTGAGCAATTTGAACTGCTGCTTTAGGATGGGCATCTAGTGCAGCAAGTGTTGTCGATGCGATCGCTCCAAATCCAGGCAAGTTTAGTAGTTCTGCAATCCCAGCAAAAACCTCTGCTTGTGCGCGTACTTCTCCTTCTATAATTTCTTGATCCTGTGACCGTGCTAAAACTTGAGCAAGCCGCTCAATTCCTTGAGCCACGTCTACTTCAAAAATTGATGCTGCAATATCCACACCTAATTCAACCGAACTAGGCATCTCTGTTGAACCTTTAAGGTATTCTCCTATTTGCGCTTCAATTTGGGCAAATACAGGTTCAGCATTAACCATTGCTTTTTCAGCATCAAACTCTCCCGTATTGAGTTGCTCGATCAATGGGAGACGAAGGCAGTCGTATGCTTGAAGTAACAAGTTTTCGACATCAACATTAATTTCTAATTCTGGATTATGCAGACCTTTAAAAATATCTTCGAGACTATGCGCTAAAGTTTTGATGACGTCTAGTCCAACACTTGCAGCCCCACCCTTAAGCGAGTGCGCAGCACGCATCATGTTATGGATTTTAGCAGTACTGCGATCTTCTCTTAGTGTTAATAAATCTGTTTCAATTACTTGGAGTAATTCAGGAGCTTCTTGGATAAAAAACTGATAGGCTTGGTCGCGGATATCAGAATCGATTGCCATATTTATAAAGCTTTAAATATAAAAAAATGAAAATAGTAGGTAAGAGGTCAGAGATCAGCGTTCAGGGTTCAGGGGGAGCAGAGGGGTAGAGAATAGGCGGGTAGTTGGGTAGTTGGGTTCTCTCTTACTCGCCTACGCTCCCACACTCTCACTCGTCACTAGCCACTAGTTACTCACCCCTCACCCCTAGTTAACTTTGAATTGACCAACGCTCGTTTGCAGTTCATCAGCTACGCTCATCAATTGCTTAAATGCAGTTGATACCTGAGTCGCTTCATCTGAAGTTTGACTAGCGATCGCGGCAACATCATTCATCCGTTGCGTAACTGCCTCAGAAGCTTGCGATTGCACTGCTGATGCTTCACTGATTGCTTGCACCAAGTTACTGATTTCTTCACTAATTGCAGTAATTTGATTGAGGCGTTGGCGTGTATTATCAACAAGAACAGTACCAGCAGCAACTTGTTCTGTTCCTGCTTCCATTGCAGCAACTACGGCATTAGTTTCTGCTTGAATGTCTAAGACAAGTTTTTCGATTTCTGCGGTAGCTTGAGCAGATTGGCTGGCTAAGACTCGGACTTCATCTGCAAGAACCGCAAATCCACGCCCCTCTTCACCCGCACGCGCAGCCTCAATAGAAGCTTTCAGTGCTAACAGGTTTGTTTGTGCGGCGAATCGACCAATCAAGTTGACAACTTTAGAAATCTTTTGTGATGATTCTCCGAGTTGCTTAACTTTTTTAGCTGTTGCTGATACAGTTTCACGAATCGCCTCAATGCCATTAACTGTACGGTTCATTGCGTCATCTCCTGCGGCAACAGTGTCGTTTGCTTTTTGAACTGCAACTTCAGCTTGTTTTGCACTGGTAGCAACAGCAGAAATTGAGTGAGACATTTTCTGAAGTTGCTCTAACGCACTATTAATTTCTTCAGCCTGACGTAAGGCTTCTTGGGATAGAGCTTGTACCGAATCTTCACTATAATTAGTAGTTACAGCTACTTGTTGAGCTGCAGTTTTCACTTTGCTCACAATTTGCCGGAGACTAGAAATCGTCGCATTGTAAGAGTCTGCGATCGTACCAATTTCATCTTCGGTTACATTTGCACGAATTGTCAGATCTCCCTTGTTAAGAGGATCGACTTCTATCAGCAGTTCAAGCGCACGTTGCTGCAGTTTTTCTTTGGCTTGTGTTTGCTGTTTTAACAGGTTAGCACGGTCTAATGCAAAGCCAACTTGCGTTGTTAACTGAGCAAACAAATCAATCTCACCTTGTTGCCAAGCCCGTGGTGTAGAACACTGGTGTGCAATTAGTAAACCTAAAAGTTGACCACCTTGAATAATGGGCGCAACTAAGTTAGCTTTTACCGCAAACTGCTCAAGTTGTTTAATGTGGCATTCAGTTAGACCTGCTGTATAAATATCTTCTGTTGCTTGTACTCGTCCTTGGCGATAGCGTTCCACATATTTGTCTGCAAAACAAGGATCGTTAATATTTGCACCCAAAGCTTGCGGAAAACCTACAGCTACTGATTCTGCAATTACAGTACCTTGCCACTGCTCGTTGAAAGTATAGACAACTACGCGATCGCTTTGCAACACCTGACGAACTTCACTCACAGCAGCGTCGAAAATATCTTGTACTTGAGAGTATTGTCCCAAACGTAAGGTAATATCTTTTAAGAATTTTGCTCGCTCGGCTTCTTGACGACGATTGGCTAAGTTTGTCTCAATACTGTCAGCCATTTGGTTAAAACTTTGAGCCAATTGACCAACCTCGTCTGTGGCAAAGACTTTTGCTCGTGCGGAGGAATCACCTGTTGTAAATTGCTGGGCAGTTTGCTGTAGTTCTCGAACAGGCTGAGAAAGCGCTCGGGCAATCATGAGTGCTAAACCCAAGTTAGCCGATATAGCTAGTAAACCGAGCAGTAATTGTGCTGATAAACTTCCGGCAATGACTCCACTGACCTCTGTATCTGGAGTCCCTCGTACTAAAATTGCTACTGGATCGGCAGTAGAAACAGGAACAGAACCACTGGCTTCTTCTTTAAAGAGATTAGGTAATGCCTTAGCAGCTAAGGTGTATGACACTCCATCTACTTTTTTGCGTTGTGTAACTGGTGATCCTTGCGCATCTGCTGCTGCTGCTAGTAAAGATGCATCTGCTAAATTTACTTGAGATTGAGCGCTATCTAAATTTTCTGATTTCTCTGCTCCCTGATTTAACGAGGTTGCTAAAACAAATTCTCCTGTGGGTTCGCGAAAATAAACAGCACTGTAACCATCTTGAAATGCTTTTAATGTTCCTTGAACAATGGGCAACTTGTTGTTAACAATGTCTCCAGACACTAAAGCTCCGATAACTGCATTTGTGCCTGGTTCTCTAACTGGTGTCACAGTGTAGCGGATCAAAGCGTCTGTGTTGTTGAACTGTGCGGGTAAAGGTGGAGCTTCTTTTGTTAGTTCAGCCCAACTGACAACGGCACTAGCTTTAATTTGCTTGGGCTCGTTGAAAACTTCTTGAACTAAATTATTAGGGTTAAAGATCTCTCCTCTGCGATCAGCATTAGCATTCACAATGATTCGCAGATCTCTTCCTACTAGTGTGGCATACTCAATATTCCGAGCTTTAATTTCGTTTTGCAAGATCTGCTTGACTTGATTTTGAAGATTTGGTGTCAAGGTTTGAGCTTGAGTAGCAGCAATAATTGCAGCGTTATCAGCTTGTCCGCGAAAACCAAAACCCATTTGGTTTACTTTAATGTTGTAGTTAATTTCTGTAACAGCTACTTCAGATTCTGCTTGGTAAACTAATTGAGTTTGTAATCCCTTGATATTGAGCCAAGCCCCGACACCGACAATACTAACAATTGATGTGAGTGAAGTTGCCGCAATAATTAACTGCTTACGGCTAATGGGTAGGTCATAAAACCATTGCAGTCCAAAGGTACGTGCTACTTGAGGGCGAGCAGACTTGATCTGTGGTAGCTGTACTGATGTTGCTAATTCTGGTTGCTGCTCTGGAGGAGATTCGTTAAAGCGATAATCTAACATGGCTATCTCTGATTAATTCACCTTGAATTGGCTGGCGTTAGCTTGGAGTTTTTGGGCAACGGCTAAGAGTTCTTTGAAGGATTCAGCAACCTGCGTTGCTTCAGTTAGGGTTTTGTTGGCGATCGCAGCTACATCAGACATTGTTTGTGTGACTTCTTCAGAAGCTTGGCTTTGCTCTACAGCAACTGTAGCGATCGCTTTCACAAGTTCGTTAATTTGGCTACTAACGTCAGAAATTCTGTTCAGGCTTTGACGGGTTTCATCGACAAGCTGCGTACCTGCTACGACTTGTTCTGTACCAGCTTCCATCGCGGCGACAACTTCATTTGTTTCGACTTGAATGTCTGTGACTAGTTTTTCAATTTCTGCGGTAGCTTCAGTTGATTGGCGTGCTAGGGCGCGAACTCGTTCTGCTACAACTGCAAAACCACGTCCTTGTTCGCCTGCGTTAGCAGCTTCAATCGCTGCATTAAGTGCGAGTAAGTTTGTTTGATCGGCAAACGTACTAATCAAGTTGACGACCTTAGAAATCTTTTGCGAGGATTCGCCTAAGCGCTTGACTTTTTTTGAAGTTTGTGCAACTGTTTCTCGAATCGCCAAAATTCCGTCAACAGTACGGTTCATTGCCTGATCGCCTTCTGCTACAGTTTGACTTGCTTGTTGTACCGCAGTTTCTGCCTGTTCAGCGTTAGCAGCAACAGTGCGAATCGAGGTTGCCATTTGTTGAATTCGTACTAAAGCACTAGTAATTTCTGCAGCTTGGCGCGATGCTTCTTGAGAAAGTTCAGCAACCGAACTTTCTTTAGTCGTCGTCGTTATAGCAACTTGCTGGGCTGCTTCTTGTACTTGAGTAACAATTTGTCTTAAGCTAGAGATTGTTGCATTGTATGAGTCAGCGATTGTCCCAATTTCATCCTCAGTCACGCTAGCGCGAATTGTGAGATCCCCCTGCGTCAGCGGATCAACCTCCATTAAAAGTTCTAAAGCTCTACGCTGTAGTTGTTCTTTTCCTGCTTTTTGCTGTTCTAGAAGGCTGACACGATCTAAAGCAAATCCGACTTGAGTTGCCAACTGAGAGAATAAATCAATCTCAACTTGTTGCCAAGCACGCGGTGCTGAACACTGATGTGCAATCAGTAAAGCAATTAACTTGCCGTTGGTGATAATGGGTGCTACTAAGTTTGCCTTGACTGTAAATTGTTCAAGTTGTTTGATATGACACTCAGTTAAGCCTGCTGCGTAGATATTTTCAGTTGCTTGAACGCGCCCCCGACGATATTTATCTACATAGCGCTCAGCGAAGCAAGGATCGTCAATTTTAGCTCCCAAAGCTTGCGGAAAACTATCAATAACAGCTTCAGAAGTTACAGTACCTTGCCACTTTTCGTTGAAGCTATATACAACCACGCGATCTGCTTGGAGTGCTAGACGAATTTCTTGCACTGCTGTATCTAACGTATTTTGCGTACCCAGGGCTTGGCTGATGCGAACAGTAATATCTTTTAAAATCTTGGCTCGTTCTGCTTCTTGGCGACGGGCTTCTAAGTTAGCTGCAATATTCTGCGCCATGATATTCATTTCGCGGGAAAGTACCCCAATTTCATCTTGGCGATCGCTACCGACATCTAAAACAAGTCCTTCTTCACCCGATGCGACCTGTTGGGCAAAACTTGATAACCGCCGCATGGGGCGAGCAAAAGAATTCGCGATCGGAATTGAGAGTAAACCTACAAATAGTAAGATTCCGCCCCCGATACTGTAAGCAATAAACTGTTGATTTGCTAAGTGGTTTTCAGCGTCTAAGAAAGATTCGCCAACATAGGCAATTCCAACAGGCTTGGCTTGTTCGGGATTAAGTATTTTCTGATGATCGTAAAGTGGTGTGTAAAACGTGAGATACTGCCTGCCAACAATCCTTGTTTCACCAACAAATTCTTTGCCTTCATTGAGGACTTTTTCTGCGACTTCACGTGCTACTCGCGTTCCAATAGCTCGCGTTTTATTATCTACATAAGGAACATTAGTAACGACTCGCCAATCTTTAGCAAATACAGTTGCTGTAGGCACGTTATAAATCTGAGTAAACTTGTCTACTAAGCCGTAGTTACGATTGAGTAAAGTCCCAATCACAACACTACCGACTATTCTGTTATTAACTTTGATAGGATGAACTGCCATGCTCATCAAGCCAGCTTTTCCACCATCAATGTCATACGTTCCTTCAGGAAAAGGAGTTTTTGGCTCAGGCATATTTCGGTTAGGTTGTTGCCGTATACCAATATCAGCTTGTTGTGCTAAGCCTAGTTTCTGCAGAGCTTGATTTTCAACTAACTCCAAGCCAGACAAAGGTTGCCCTGTTTTGAGAGCATTTTGAACAATAGGAATATCAGTAAGAGAAATTCCTGTAGGTAAAGATAAACGTTTCTGTTTTGACAGAGTTACTTCCTGATCTGGCACAGGTAAAAGTGGCTGGTTAGAAAAGTCATCATCAACAACAAAAATATTTTGGGCGACACTTTTACCTTGAGCATCTGTAATAATTTTAAAGTTTTTAGTTAGCTCAGGATTTTCTAGATTTTCGTTAATAACTAAATAATTTTCTATAAAGTCGCGACGAGCTGCTACTTGTTCTGGATTATTGAGATCGACTTCAGTTGCTTCTATAATATTAGCGATATTTGCTGCTTGGGTTTCAGTGTCTACTTGTGTCCACAGTACATACTCATTTGCAAAAGTTTGTCCTTGCTGCTGTAAAGTGTGTTTTAGATCTTCTATAGCGCGATCTCTATTTAGAGTAATTAAACCTTGCGTCACAACTAAAACAGGTACAGCTGCGCTACCTACGAGAAGCAAAGTCAGCTTGGTTCTAAAAGTTAAGTTGTCCCAGCCGCGACGCAGCCAAGAAAATGGATTTTTAGATCGGGACTGAGATTGACTTGGTATGGTAGATGCTGGTTTAACAATGATTACAGATGCTTCTAGCGATTCAGGTTCGATATTGCTAGATGCCGAAGTTTCGCCAATACTATCATTTACAAATTTTTTAGGGCGGTGATCTAACATAGTTATTGCTAAATATAGGAATTAGAGAGCGGAAATTGGGGAATGACTAAGATAGAAAAGACAACCAGTCATTAGCCCCTCATACCTAGTTAACTTTGAATTGACCAACACTCGTTCGCATTTCATCAGCCACTGCTAGTAGTTGCTTAAAGGCGGCAGATACTTGAGTTGCGTCATTAGAAGTGCGATTGGCGATCGCCGCCACATCACTCATCGTTTGAGTAACTTCATCAGAGGCTTGTGATTGCACCACAGATGCTTCACTAATTGCTTGTACTAAAGAGCTGATCTGAGCACTCACCATCGTGATTTTGTTCAAGCTTTGACGTGTCTCGTCAACTAAACGAGTTCCATTCACAACTTGTTCAGTTCCGGCATCCATTGCGGCAACTACAGCATTAGTTTCTGCTTGAATTTCTGCAACAAGCTTTTCGATTTCTGCGGTAGCTTCTGCTGATTGTCGAGCAAGAGAACCTACTTCATCTGCAACAACTGCAAATCCTCGTCCTTCTTCTCCAGCACGTGCAGCTTCAATTGCTGCATTGAGCGACAGTAAGTTTGTTTGCTCTGCAAAAGAACTAATCAGACTCACCACTTTGGAAATTTTTTGTGAAGATTCACCCAACTGTCTGACTTTGGCTGATGTTTCTACTACAGTTTCCCGAATTGCTTCGATACCATCAACGGTGCGGTTCATGGCGCGATCGCCTGCGACTACTGTTTCATTTGCTTGTTGCACGGCAACTTCTGCTTGTGCTGCACTTGTTGCAACAGCTTGAATCGAAAGTGACATTTGACGAATTTTTTCGAGCACGCGGGCAATTTCTTCAGCTTGGCGTAATGCTTCAGTGGATAGTTCTGCGACAGCTGTTTCGTTATTTGATGTTGTATTAGCTACCTGCGCTGCTGCATTTTGTACTGTACCTACAATCTGCCGTAAGCTATTAATTGTGGAGTTGTAAGAATCAGCAACTGTACCAATTTCATCAGCAGTCACCTTAGCGCGAATAGTGAGATCGCCACGACTAACTGGATCAACTTCTTGCAGTAGATCTAGAGCACGTTGTTGTAGTTGTTCTTTGGCAGTTTTTTGTTGTTCTAGCAACTTAGCACGGTCTAAAGCAAAGCCAACCTGCGATGCTACTTGAGCAAACAAATCGATTTCAAACTGCTGCCAAGTTCTGGGTACAGAACACTGATGCGCTATTAATAAACCCAAAAGTTGTCCATCTTGAAGAACAGGAGCAACTAAATTTGCTTTGACGTCAAACTGTTCAAGCTGATTTATATGACACTCAGTGAGTCCAGCCGTATAAATGTTATTTGTAGCTTGTACCCGACCTTGACAATAACGTTCTACATATTGATCGGCAAAGCATGGGTCATCAATATCTAAACCTAAAGCTTGCGGAAAACCTTCTAAAACTGATTCCGCTGTAACCTTACCTTGCCATTGTTCATTAAACGTATAAACCACGACTCGATCTACGTTAAGAGCCTGACGAACTTCTCCAACAGCAACATCAAAGATATCTTGGACTTGCGTATACTGTACCAAATTGACTGTAATATCTTTTACCTGGCGTACCCGTTCAGCTTCTGCAGCTTGGCTATCTAGTAGTTGTTGCAATCTAGCTGCCATCGAGTTGATATTACTACCAAGAGTAGCAAGTTCGTCATTACCTTTTACAGGAATCCGACTATTCAGTTGTCCTTGTCCAAGTTGTTCTACGGTATCCGCTGCTGTCAGAATTGGTTTAGTAGCACGGTTAGCTAGATATGCAGCTAGTAAACCGACAAGAAGTGCGGTAAGTCCTGTTCCCAATATCAGGGTTGCTTCTAAACGTTCTAGGGGAGCAAGTGCTATGGATGTATCTTTAAGTAGCACGATTTGCCAGTATAAATCTGGTAGTCCTTCAAGCGTTTGGGTTGGAGTATATGCAGCTATTTCTTCTTCGTCATCTTCGAGATCAGTCACAATTTGTGAGCCAGATTTTCTCGTAATTAAGGGTTTTGCCAGTTCAGGAAAATGCTCGAAAAATTCTCCACTAAGATGATGCTCTTCGCCACTAGCGATAAACACTTCTCCAGATGCGTCAAGGATATGATACTCATCTTCGACACCTTCGGTCAGCAGAAAACTTTCGAGTTGCTTAACAGGCATACGTGTACGAAGAATCGCAATCATTTCACCTGTATCGCGATCGAGAATTGGTGCAGCAAAATTAATCACTAAATCTTCCGATGACTGTGATTTTGCTGGCAGATCAATGTACGATTTAACGTTTTTCTTAACAAGCTGAAAATATAGTTGATCTCGATGGTTTGGCAGAGATGCTCCTTCAGACTGAAATAGTACATTACCATTGAGGTCAAAAACAGCAATACTATCGTAGTACTTATAATTCTTGATGAAAGAATCGAGAACTTCTTGCCTTTGTTGCAAAGTTGTTTGCGATCGCAATTGAGAGTCTGTAAAAACTACTGAATTTGATAGTGTTTGCAAGTCTCCATAGCGTTCAAACATAAAGCCATTGGCTTTGTTGGCAATCAGAGAGGTTTTTTCTACTTGTCCTTGAACAACTTGTTTGACAAATGCTTGATGCGTGAAGCGATAAGCTGTTGCTCCAATTGCTAATACAGGGAGTGTGCTCAGTGCGATCGCAAGTACTGTTGCTTTATACCGTAAGCTAATACCCTTAGACTTACGCTGCTTAGTTTCGGGCTGATCTAAATTCAACGTATTGCTTGCTACTTGCTGTGACGATTCGCTTGTGTCTAATGGATTTTGTTGAGTAGCTAAGTCATGGCTTAACGATTCTGTTTGGGGTATCTGGTTGTGAATGGCAACTGTGTGCGAGGATTGATGAGGCGCATCACTTTTAGGGGTCTTTGTATTGGGTTCAGAAGAAGGAACCATAGGTAAAAACTAATAAAAATATAGTTATTTACATCAAACCCTTCAAACAAAGGCTTGATATTATGTATGACTTAGAGGCTTACTAACATTGCAAGCACACCAATGCTAATTGCTGACTGCGCTAGGCAAGTAACAATTAGCGAGAACCAAAATATAAATGACTTAAGCTGATTTGAGATGAAATATCACTCGTTAAAAATTGAAGTTTTGAGTCATTCCAGCAATAATTGAGTTGCTGTCAAGAACTACGAAAATTTCACCAGTCCGCTTGAGCCAATAACCACGTAAATAAGGTACTAATTCAGATTTAACTGCAGATTCAGGCGGTGATTGAATGACGTCTGGATTGCACAATTCGAGGTCTTCTACACGGTTGACTAACAACCCTAGTACTTTGTCACTAGTATTTTGTCCTAGAGTAGCTCTATGTTGCTGAGCATCGCGAATGACAACAGCAGTATAAGTAGAAGAGTTTGTTGTATGTTGAGATAGGGGAGTTAGTCCTAACAAATGCCCTAAGTCTATAATCCATAAAATATCACCCCGCCAGTTATAGACACCCAATACCCAAGCTGGCATATGGGGAATCGGTACAACTTGAGTCATCGGGATAGTCAGCACTTCGCTGATCTGATTCACTGCCAACAGAGCTGTTGTGTCAGGAATAAGGTGCAACCGCAAAAATTGTTGAGTTACACCGGTTTGTTCAGTGGAAATGCTAGGTGTAGTGCCTCTAGTCAAAAACTCAGATATCATGATTCGTCTCCTGGCGAGGCTAACAATATTGCCTTAACCTTGAATAAGTTGCTTAACAGTGCGTACTAATTCTTCTTGATCGACAGGTTTTGCCAAATAAGCATCGGCTCCCTGTTTTCTACCCCAGAATTTATCCATGTCACTGCCTTTGGTTGAGCAAATCACAACGGGAATTTTGCTGGTACTTGCTTCTGCTTTGAGATCGCGGCAAAGTTCAAAACCACTTTTGTCTGGTAGAACAACGTCTAAAATGATCGCATCTGGTTTTTGACCACTTAGTTTGTTCATGGCATCACCACCATCACAGGCAGTAATCACATTCATTCCGCTACGACGTAGACAGCTGCTAATAATTTCGATTTCGGTAATAGAGTCATCAACAACTAAAACTGTACTCATTGTTTAACCTCAAAAAAATAATCCGTTGTATTTGTTGTGCTGTTTCCAGCACCAAGTATCTTGTTGTGTTGTTAGGTAAAGTGTGAGAAAAACTCAATTACACCTGTGGGGTTTTATTAAGGTGCATTTGTGTGACTTCTAGCAACGTTTGAGCATCTACTGGTTTACTCAGAAAATCTGTGGCACCAACAAGTTTGGCTCGAACCCGATCAATGATGCCGTCATTACCAGTAAGAATGATAATTGGAGTGTCACGAAACACAGAAACTTTGCGTAGCTGACTACAAATTTCATATCCATTCGTGTTTGGCATGACTAAATCTAAAAAGATCAAATCTGGCTTGCGGGTAAGTAATGTTGCGATCGCGCGTAACGAGTCTTGAATCGCAACAAATTGATAGCCTGCAGTTGTTAACATCTTTTCTAAGCTTTGACACACTAACGGACTATCATCAACGCAAGCAATTAAAGTTTTTGATGCAGTTACTGCGGGTTGTGAAACTACTGTCGGTGGTGTAATTGGTGGTGTAGCATCAGGAATATCAACAAATTCTATTAACCCTGATTGAATGTAAGGTAGTAGTGACGCTGTTACATCCATAACGTCCCGCTTCATTCCTGCTGCAATATCTCGTAGCGATCGCTGTCCATCTAATAGTTTTGTCAGATTTTGAAAGACTGCGGGAGATACTTGTTGCTGTAATTGCTCAGGCTCGCGAATGACTGGTGCGCGGTTTGGCGAACGGTCTGCTAGCTTAGCTTTTTGCCAGTTTTGCCATGCGTGCTGAGCTTCGGCGATCGCTTGTCCTGGATCGAGTAAGACAAGTTGTGGAACGGAGAGATTTTCTGGTTTTATTTCACAAGTGATGTGTGTTACTTGAGTTACGTCAAATAATACTTCAGCAACAATTGAAGCAATAATCTTTGCTGCCTGATCGCGAGATATATGTTGTTGTTCAATTGCAGAATACAACAAGAGATATTCCCAAGAAATATCTCTACTGAAACTCATACTGCTTTCTGCAATTTTAAGAGTATTGACGTCAACTTGAGGACAGTAAGCAAGTACATTTCTTCGCCAGCGTTTTACAGGATGATGACCTCCTGTCGCATATAAAATTCGTCCAAGGAAAAGATAAAGATTCCACTCTTGAGTTTGATCTTTTAGTAATACTCTTCCACTAAATCTCTCTTGCTTTAATATTGCTAGTTTACCAACAAAATTGGTATTATTGATTGTTTCAGCAAGCATAATATTAATTTCTCATTATATTTTGGGCATTAAAAAGGTTAGTTTAGATAGTTAGATAGCATAATTTATCAAAAAACATAAAAATAATGTTTAGGCGAATCAACAATTAGTATTAATAGTGCGATTAGCATCAAAATATAGACTCAATGCCTACAGCTTAGAGCGTGAAAGCAACCACGATTCTTACACCATATTGATTCCAACAAATACTACGCTGTATTAATTTGAGTTGATCATGACATTGGCATAATTAACTCAGTAACCGTATCAATACTGAATTTGTTTAGGGAAGAGAAGCTTATATAGGTGTTATCGCGGGATCTTAGAGGAATCAAACGAGTTATCAGTGTGAAACGATAACAATAAATTCTAAAAATTAAATTCTTAAGCTAAGATACTCGAAAAATAAATGGTTAAAAACTAAGACGCGAAAAATAATATTAAAATTGAGTCGAAAATGGCTGGAACTGTCATGGTAGCTAGTAACACGAAGGAAATAGTTATCTATTACCCATTATCATTACTAGTTCCAATTTGTTGTATAAGCTTTCAATTTTATCCGATGTATTCATTACTACTAAAGAAAAGCTCGCAACTAGACAGCTTTGATGACAGTGTTGTTTGCGCTTAGCGTGGACTTCCCATGATCAAGCAATTGAAACAAAGTACAAAAAATCTTAGCAATGAGCAATCTTTTAAACTGCTAAGGCTAGCATGTAGATCAGCTCAGTTAGCGTTTTTAGATTTTCCCCACAATTTCCTCAAATTCTTTATATATATATAGATGAGGAAGACACAGCACTTTTGTAGCTACTTAACCTGCAGGACATATGGTAAGTAGGTCACTACAAAGTGAAGATACATGGGAGGCAGTCTAGATGTTCGATAGAATTCTCGTTGCAATGGATACCTCTGCAATTGGCAAAGATGTTTTTGAGGAAGCGCTGTGTTTAGCAACAGTCAGTCATGCAAGATTAATGCTGGTGCACGTTTTGTCAGGAGAAGTTGAAGGAAGTTCAAGTGTACCTATATTTCCTACAATGGGCTACTATCCTGGAGTGAGCGATCGCACGTTGGAACTTTATCAACAGCAGTGGCAAGAAATGGAAAAATACGGTTTAGAGCTATTGCGATCGTATACTCAACAAGCAACTGCGGCAGGAATTACGACAGAATTTCATCAGTGTGCAGGAAGTCCAGGTCGCACAATATGCCGTACGGCTGGCGATTGGAAGGCTGATTTGATTGTCATTGGACGCAGAGGTCTTTCGGGTTTAAGCGAACTACTTTTAGGTAGTGTCAGTAATTATGTTTTGCATCATGCGCCTTGCTCAGTACTCACGGTACAACATCGTGTGAGTACTCATCCAGAAGCAACCCAAAAAGACGACACAATCGAAAATTTACAGAAAAGGAAGCAAAGCTCACCTCATTCATGGGTGGGATGTGGTGTTGGCACTTTTAAGTGCGATTAAGACCTCTGATTAATTCACGAAGCACGTCATTCAAACTGCGCTCTTTCTCTTTGCAGTACTTGATCAGCAGAGCATACTCCTCATCAGAACATCTTATAGTTAGTTTTTTCATGCCGTCATATTGCCGTCATTGTGAGATAATACTAGCATGAAAACACTGAAGTTCAAACTGTACAACCACAAACGAAATCGGTATCTCAAACGGTCAATTAATGCTGCTGGAGTTATCTACAATCACTGCATTACACTTTACAGACGGTACTACCGGATGTGGGGCAAACATTTGAGTTGTGCTAAACTTCAGGCTCATATTGCTAAATTGAGAAAACGTAATTCTTTTTGGCAATTGGTCGGATCTCAGGCAGTGCAGGATATCTGCCAACGGATTGAAAAAGCCTATCAGTTATTCTTTAAACACCACAGTAAAGGAGTTAGACCACCTGGATTTAAGAAAGTTAAAAAGTATAAGTCTTTCACCTTAAAGCAAGCAGGATACAAGTTTCTAGGAGACAATCGAGTCAAGATTGGGAGCAGAATCTATCAGTATTGGACTTCTAGGGAGATAGAGGGAAATGTTAAGACTTTAACCATCAAAAGAACTTCGCTTGGAGAGTTATTTATGGTTGTAGTTGTTGACGACCGTAGTGAATCAGAAATTAAGACCACGACTGGTAAAATAGCGGGTTTCGATTTCGGTTTACGGACTTTTCTCACTTGTTTTGATGGCTTCAATACTGAAAAAATTGAATCTCCTCAGTTCTTCAAGCAACTGCTCAATTCTGTTCAAAAAGCTTCGGGACAACTCTCAAGAAAATTAAAGGGTTCAACCAACCGCGAACGAGCAAGAAAGCACTTAATCCGCAAGCATGAGACGATCGCGAATTGCAGACGAGATTGGTTTTGGAAACTGTCCCACGAACTCACAAATAAATTTGATGTGTTATGTTTCGAGACACTAAATCTCAAAGGAATCCAACGTCTTTGGGGGCGCAAAGTATCGGATTTAGCATTCGGCGAGTTTCTACAAGTACTAGAATGGGTTGCCAAAAAGAAAGGTAAGCAAGTTGTATTCGTAGACAGATGGCTGCCGTCAAGCAAGACCTGCCACTCTTGCAACCACGTCCTTGAAAGTCTCGAACTATTTATTAGAGAATGGCGCTGCCCATCATGCCAAATAGTTAACGGTAGAGACGAAAACGCATCTAAGGTAATTCAAGCAGTGGGGGCATCCAGTGTTGGGTTAGGCAATGTCAGACAGCCTTTGGCTGCTATTGCTGTTTGACCCCAGAATCCCACGAATTCAATTCGTGGGAGTATGTCAAAAATTAGTAGTTAGCTGCTGTTGGGTAATAGGAAGTTATGAGTCGTGAAGTGTTGAGTTTAAGAGAGTTAAGAATATTCTTTAATTCAGAATAATTGCCTCCGGCACACTGCGCGAACAAAACTCAAAATTCAAAACTCTCTTAGGTTTTCATTTCTACATATGAGTCGAATCAGTGGTGTGAGATCCTGAAGAAAGAGTGGCAGTTAACGGAGTCGGAAAATGGAGCAACATCGCAAGTCAACAGTTGTCATAACAGGAGCTTCTTCAGGGGTTGGTCTATACGCGGCAAAAGCACTTGCTCAGAAAGGATGGCACGTAGTCATGGCGTGTCGAAATTTGGAAAAGGCAAAAAATGCTGCTGAAAGCGTAGGAATACCACAAGAAAACTACACGGTCATGCATATTGATCTTGGCTCGCTTGATAGCGTGCGGAAGTTTGTGAATGACTTTAGAGCAAGTGGCAAATCTTTAGATGCGTTAATCTGCAATGCTGCAATTTATATGCCTTTGTTGAAAGAACCGCAGCGCAGCCCAGAAGGCTATGAATTGACTATGACGACCAATCACCTTGGTCATTTTCTGTTGTGCAACTTGATGCTTGAAGATCTCAAAAATTCATCAGCTACAGATAAGCGAGTTATTATTTTGGGAACTGTGACGCATAACCCTGACGAGCTGGGAGGGAAAATTCCTCCACGTCCTGACTTAGGAAATCTTGATGGCTTTGCTGATGGGTTTAAAGCTCCTATCTCGATGATTGATGGCAAGAAATTTGAGCCTGTCAAGGCTTATAAAGATAGCAAAGTTTGCAATGTACTAACAATGCGGGAGTTACATCGACGCTATCACGATACAACCGGAATTACTTTCACTTCACTTTATCCAGGTTGTGTCGCAGACACGCCTTTATTTCGCAACCATTATCCATTGTTTCAGAAACTTTTCCCTTTGTTCCAGAAATACATTACAGGTGGTTATGTCTCTCAAGAATTGGCTGGTGAGCGCGTCGCAGCAGTAGTTATTGATCCTGAATACAAGCAATCAGGTGTTTATTGGAGTTGGGGTAATCGCCAAAAGAAAGATGGCAAGCCGTTTGTCCAAAAGGTTTCTCCCCAAGCCCGCGATGATGCAAAAGCTGAACGAATGTGGGATCTCAGCGAACAGCTCGTTCAAGCTTAGCAAAATCAATTAATGAGGGGTCGAGATCAGGGGAGTCTGTCATAGCCCTTAGACTTAAGGGTCAGACAATCATCATCCCCGATCCTTCAGTTGTCTTATGCCGATCGCAATATTTGTTGATGCATGAGAGTAGTTCTGTTGCAATTGATGCATATGATTGAATAAGTTCCAGCAGTATTGCTCGGTTAGCCCACAAGTAACAGCACCTCGGAGAACAACGTTAAAGTACCAATCGTTTGGGGCGAGTTCTTCAGTTAACTTATCAATGACTACGTAAGTACGTACGTTTTGATATACGCGATCGCGGCTGGAGACATTGATAGTTTCTTGACGATACCAATTATGAACTACGCCTTCGCGTTCGTCTAAATGCTCACTTAATCGCCAAGGTAATTGATACAATACGCCTTCTACAACACCACTTTGATCTTTGATAATATCTAAAACTCCAGAGCGACGCAGCGCTGAATAAGAATAAAATCCCAAGCGATATCCTAAAAGCTGAGCAGGTCCAATCACGTAAATATGGGTTTTTTCACCAAGCGATCGCTTGAGGTCTACCGGACACATACAAGAACCGTAGGCAAAGTAGTAAAACATTGCTTCTTTATGTTGTCGCTGCGTTACTTGTGATGCCGGAAAGCTCATAAACTGCAATCAAAGTACTTAATATATTTTATTCAGCCAATTTTAGCAGAACTACTTGAATCTAAAGTGACGTATTCCGATCAACAAACTGTAGATTAAAATTATGAGTTCCAAGTTGGTATCAACTGAGCTGCGATCGCCCATGCAACGCACAGATTAAGAGACTGCAATTCTTGAAGAAAAAACAGTATTTTTGCCTGAAAAATTCGATTTTGGCGGGTGTAACCTCAAATACTTGTTTTAAACTTTTACGTGTTTTTACTTAAAAATTTTAGAGAAAAACTATTTATTAATACTCTAAATTAATTTTGCAAAATAAAGAGACCCAAGATAACATTTGATAAAATTCGATTTGAGCGGATTTTAAGGAATAAAGCGACTTATACTGGCTTAAATGTGAATTAACGCTTGTTTGTAAGGAAAATCAGATATACAGCCAAACATACTTCCTGAGACTTATAGACTGTCGTCATCAAAAACAACATAATACGGGTATCTATATTGCTAATTTAATCACTTCTATGGCAGCTCCGATTGAATTTGAATTGTTTGCTCCATACATCAAAGGAGCAGCCTTGATCGGGGATTTCTCAAATTGGGAAGATATCCCCATGCAAAAAGGTGAAGATGGTTATTTCCGCACGCAAGTAGAACTCGAAGACGGAGATTATCAATACAAATTCCGCGTTCAATCCAAATCATGGTTTTTTGAACCGGATCAATGGGTAGAAGTTGTCGATCCTTATGCTGTTGATATTGATAACCCTACTCAAAATGGAGTAGTGCGGATCAAAGATGGGGAACGTATCGTTGACACCTATGTTTGGCAACACGACGATAAGCCTTTACCAGCAGATCGTGAGTTGGTCATTTATGAATTACACGTAGGTGATTTTTCCGGCGGTGAAGACGATCCTTACGCCCGTGGCAAATACAAGCACGTAATTGAGAAACTTGACTATCTGTGTGAATTGGGCGTTAATGCAATTGAACTAATGCCCGTTAAAGAATATCCTGGAGATCATAGCTGGGGATACAACCCTCGACATTTTTTTGCTACAGAATCGAGTTATGGTCCAACTGAGGGATTGAAGCGTCTCATCGATGAATGTCATGGGCGAGGGATGCGCATCATCATGGATGGTATTTATAACCATTCAGAAGCGTCAGCACCATTAACACAAATCGATCACGATTACTGGTATCACCATGAACCCCGCGATCCTGATAACAACTGGGGACCAGAATTTAATTATGAGCATTATGACAAAAAGCTAGAAACATATCCAGCACGACGATTTATTGGAGATAATATCCGTTTCTGGATTCAGGAGTATCATACAGATGGTATTCGCTTCGATGCGGCACGACAAATTGCTAATTATGACTTTATGCATTGGATTGTGCAAGAAGCTAAAAATACAGCTAGTATGAAGCCATTTTATACAGTTGCTGAACATATTCCGGAAACACCTACCATCACTAATGCTGATGGACCTATGGATGGTTGCTGGCATGATAGCTTTTATCACTGTGTTTTAGAGCATATCTGCGGTGACACATTTGATTTAGATCGCCTCAAAGATGTAATTGACTGTAAGCGCCAAGGTTTCATGGGGACAGTTAACGTTGTCAATTACTTAACGAATCACGATCATAATCACCTAATGGTGGAGTTAGGCGATCGCGAAATTTTTGACGAAGAAGCATTCAAGCGGATCAAGCTAGGCGTTGCCATTTTAATGACAGCGATCGGTGTTCCACTGGTGTGGATGGGCGAAGAGTTCGGCGAATACAAGCCTAAAACTCCTGATTCTGCCAAAATTGATTGGACGTTACTGGGTAATGACCTCAATCGTGGTTTATTTGAGTATTACAAAGGGATGATTGCGCTACGTAAGCACAATCATGCACTTTATACTGAAAATATTGACTTCTTCCACGAAAATCCAGAAGCTAAAGTTCTCGCTTACACGCGCTGGAATGATGAAGGTTCCCGCGTTGTTGTCATAGCTAACTTCTCAGAAGACTTCCTCGGAGGTTATCATGTGTCTAATTTCCCTGCTGCTGGCAAGTGGCACGAGTGGACAGGTGACTATGATATCGAGTCTGGAGAAGATGGCTTGATGCTTGACATTGGAGGTTACGAAGCCAAAGTATTCGTCTGGCAACAGTGATGCGCTAGCCAAAATCATCAGTCATTCCTTAAGTGAGCTACACAAATGCAGCTCACTTTTGGTTTTACACAGATTATTAAAAGCTCTGAGCTATTTGCAATTAGCACTAAGCTAACAGCTCTTATTTTCTTACAAAATTGTGCCAATTTCTTTTAGATAAACTCGCGTAAACGGTTCTCCCGCGCCTAAGGTATAATCTTCAATCAAGCCCCGACGACGAATAGAAATGTTGTCTCTTTCTTTGACGACTATGGTTGAATCTTCAAAAACGTCTCGCGCCAATATCATTTCTGTTTCTGTTGGATCATTGAGCACAACCATATTGCTACCGTAGTAGAATATTCCTTCTTTTTCCAAAACTTCCTCGTTATACTCGGCAATTAGCAGATCGAGCCTAGGATTACGTAGTAAGTTTTGAATATTGTTGTTGTATTCTTTGTTCAAGACTTTTGGCGAACGATTAACAAAAACACCATCTTGACATACCGCCCCAATTGTCCAGTTAGGATGTTGCAAAAGAATGTGATCGATTGTTTCTTGCAATTCGCCTACAGAAACACGATTGAACGTGATAATTGGTATTCTAGCGTGATTGCCAGACTCAAAAAAGGTTTCGAGAATGTGTGATGGCACATCCACGCTTTCGCCAACAGCAGGATTAAGATGCATAAAAATACCTGGCGCTGCATTAATTTCAATGATGCCAAAATTGCCTGATTTCCAGGATTGAGAAAGGCTATGGGTGATGACATCAATGCCAAGGCAAGTTAAGCGAAAATGCTGAGCAATGTCTTGCGCCAAAATGATGTTGTCGTGATGAACATCGCGGGTTGCATCAATACTGAATCCGCCAGCAGAAAGATTAGCAACTTTACGCAGAGACACAGTACGCTCTTGCTCTAGTATGCTATCTAGCGATAAGCCTTGTTCTTCTAGATAAAGTTCCATAGCCTCATCGCACTGAATTTTACTCATTGCAGAGGTTGGCGTGTCTAGACGTGCTGGTTTACGATTTTCGCGCTCAATTAACTCAGCAACTGTAGATTCACCATCACCAATAACGGATGCGGGACGCCGTTCAGTTGCAGCAACAAACCTGCCGTTGACACACAGTAACCGAAAATCTGATCCTGAGATGCTTTTTTCTACAATGATCCGAATTGGTTGATCTTCTGGAATCGCATTGACTGCTCTATTGTAAGCAGATTTGAGTTCCTCAGAATTTTGCACATCTGCGGTGACACCGATTCCTTTATGTCCCACTACAGGTTTCACTGCAACTGGATAACCAATGTCTGCTGCTGCTGCCGTAGCTTCTTTGAGAGAAGTCACAAGATCGCCACCTGGAACAGGAAAACCAAGTGTCCCTAAAAAAGCCTTACAGTCATCTTTACGTGTTGTAAAGTCTGAATCGAGGTGACTATCACAATCAAAGGTTGTCGCTACACCGCGTACTTGTTTGCTACCATAGCCATATTGCATTAACCCTTCATCCCAAAGATAGAATGTGGGAATGCTCTTTTTATCAGCCGTACGTAGTAAAGCATAAACTGTAGGACCACCGTACACTGATTGGCGAAATTTGTTTTGAAGTATCCTAATTTGCTCTTCGTATACTATTTCGCGGTTTTGGGTAATTGCTTCAAACCAGTCCCAAACAAAATAAACAACTGCGCGGGCTGTTTTACCATGCAATGATTGTACCGCGATTCTGGCATACTCTGGATGGTACTGAATGCTCCAGTGCTCCAAATGCAAACCCATATCAAGTTTTCCTACTTCGGAAACTGTACGAGCAAATAGATGTGCATGAGATTGGTACTTTTCTGTGCGCAGTTGCGGGTAGCGATCGCCAATTACAGCAACATATTCTTCGATCGATAAGGGCTTTTCGTACTCTGTCAGTGCAATATCAAAGACAATCGCACCGGTTTCTAAATATTGATTGGGACCTTCGTAATGTTTAAGATTGAAGACATCAAAGACATCAGTTGCTCTAGCATTTACTCTCACGACATCTGTACTTGCGCTTTGTACCATTGAGTTTCTCCCAAGAACTATCATGTGGACGCCTAATTGCGTCTTACGTTACTGCTTAGTGATGACTATTAATAAGCCGAAGACTAGGATATACGCGATCGCTGTACCATTTGGTTTCGTGCGTAAGCTTCCTTGAATAGTGAACCTACACTCTGCCTTAATTCTTTGAGAAAGATTATCTTTAATGCAATTGTTTTGCAGCCATCTCAAGGTATAGTTTTGTATACTTTAGACTTCATAACTAAAAATTTATTCTCGTTAATCATTTTATTACTGAGATATATAACCTGCGAAAGGTACGCTCTGACTTCTTCTATGAGTAAATATAGAAATGATTAAAGAAGTTTAGGAGACAGCATTATGCACAATATGGAAGCTGCTCTTCGAGAAGAAATTCGGCAACTAGCAGAAGAAGCTTTTCATAGAAGACTTATCTCTGGATATGGCGATGGTCCAACCAAGAATGAGTACCAAATTGTCTTTAAAGGAAAACCAAGACATCTCCCTCTTAAGAGAGCACGTGCCTTTTTAGATAACTTAATTTTGAGAAGTCGTGTTAGAGAAGCTTCATCAGTGTAAATTATAAATAACAATGACTTTGCAATAAAAGCAATCTTCATAAATAAGGCTTAAAAGTAAAAGACCCCAGTGTAGGGTCTTTTTTGATTATGGTAGTAATTTATACATTGATTTTTACGCATACTAAACAGTAAGTTGAAAACTTCTGTATATAAATCTACCAAACGGGTAGTAGCACAGATAATATTATTGTGATTTATTTAGTATATAAGTAGGACTTATGTACATTTCCATCACCCTCTGTTTAAACTTTTGTAGCTATCAGAGGTAGGTCGGCAAAGAAGTAACAAAGGTTGAAACTTACAATTCCACCAATGGCACTTAAGTCCTAACCCTAAAAAATAACTTGGAGGGAATATGGCGCAGAGCCAAACTAAAGGTCAATTGGTTATTATCGGTGGAGCAGAAGATAAAGAAGGAGAATGCACTATCCTACGAGAATTTGTGCGTCGTGCAGGAGGAACCAAAGCACGGATTGTCATTATGACAGCAGCGACAGAATTACCAAGAGAAGTAGGAGAAAATTACATCAGAATCTTTGAACGCTTGGGTGCGGAGGATGTGCGTATAGTAGATACTGAATCACGCGATGATGCTAGTTCTTCAACAGCGTTAGAAGCTATTGATAAGGCAACTGGTGTATTTTTTACAGGAGGCGATCAATCCCGCATTACAGACATATTAAAAGATACAGAAATTGATACCAAAATTCACAAGCGTTTTCAAGCAGGACTTGTTGTTGGCGGAACCAGTGCTGGGGCGGCTGTCATGCCAGATGTCATGATTGTAGAAGGGGATTCAGAGACAAATCCTCGGATGGAAATTGTCGATCTTGGTCCTGGTATGGGTTTTCTGCCAGGAGTTGTCATCGACCAGCATTTTTCTCAACGGGGACGTTTGGGACGTTTAATTGCTGCTTTAGCACAGCAACCTGCTGTTTTGGGATTTGGTATTGATGAAAATACGGCTATGATTGTCAGTAATGACCAACTGGAAGTTGTGGGAGAAGGTTCCGTTACAGTTGTAGATGATTCAAATATTACTCACAGTAATGTAGATGAAATATTAAAAGACGAGGCTTTGGCAGTTTGTGGTGCTAAGTTACATATTTTGCCACATGGATACAAATTCGATCTCAAAACTAGAAAGCCCATTCTAGATAATATCTCCCCAGCTACTAATCAGTCACAAAATAATAGCTCAGATGCTAACCAAACAGTAGGACAATCTACTGAGGCACAATTACTAAAGCAATTAGCTACATAAGAGACATTTTATTAGATTAATTATTTAGTAAAATAACTTCATGAAGTAGTAAAAAGCTACTTCTTTTTTATGCTCTTCAAAAGCATATATATTTGTCATATGCTAAAAAACATTCACTAAATCACATAGAAAAATACATTTTAAAATTAATAAAAAACATCATTAAAAAATATTTATCCTATTTTTTATCACTTCTAGTAATGTATATGTTTACTTTAAAAAATAATCTCTAATGTAAAACAAAGAAAACGAGCAAAGCAATTATCTAATTTTTTCAAAATTAATTCGTAAAAAAAAGACCGAGCGTTTATGACCAATAAAATAGAATTCAAGCTTTTTGCACCTCGTAATAAACAAGCAGCATTAATGGGTTCCTTTTCTAGCTGGAACCAAATCTCCATGACAAAGAATGAGCAAGGTTTTTTTCAGACTGTTATTGAGTTGGAAGATGGCATTTATCAGTATAAATTTCGGGTTCAACAGCTAAACTCGAATTCTGAAGTAGAGCAGTGGGTAGATGTTATCGATCCTTATAGTACAAATGTGAATGAAGCAGAAGGCACAAGTGTATTACAAGTCAAGGATGGAAAGAAAATTATCGATGATTATGTCTGGCAGTACAATAATAAAACGCTACCTGAAAATCAAGAGATAGTGTTGTATGAGATACACGTTGCTGATTTTACAAGAGGAGATAATAACTCTGGTAGACAAGGAAAGTATAATGATATCATCACTAAATTAGATTATCTCAGTGACTTAGGAATTAACACTATTCAGTTAATGCCAGTAACTGAATTTACCGGAAGTTATAGTTGGGGTTACAAAGTACGGCATTTCTTCGCTACAGAATCAAGTTATGGTTCAACCACGGATTTAAAGCAATTAATTGATGAATGCCATGCCAGAGGTATTCGATTCATCATTGATGGCATTTATAACCATTCTGATGAAGAATGTCCTTTGCTATTGATTGATCGTGACTACTGGTATTATCATTCAGCCAAAAATCCTGACGATCCAGATAGCTATTGGGGACCTGAATTTAATTATGAGTATTGTGATGAAGAACTAGACATTAAACCTGCTTGGCAGTTTGTTGGTGATGTCGTACGTTTTTGGATTGAAGAATATCACATTGATGGTATTCGCTTTGATGCTTTGAAGCAGTTAGGCAATTATGACTTTCTTGATTGGATTGCACAACAGGCAAAACAAGTAGCTGGGGAAAAATCTTTTTACAACGTGGGAGAACATATCCCAGAAACACCAGAACTAACTGTTGATTCTGGATCAATGGATGGTTGCTGGCGTGAAAGTTTTCGGATTTTCGTTTTAGATTATGTAAGTGGGAAAACGTTTAATTTAGAGCAGCTTAAAGAAGTTCTTGATGCAAAACGCCAAGGATTTTCTTATGCAACAAATATTGTTCATTATTTAGCTAGTCACGATCGCAATCACTTGATGGTAGAACTCGCCGATCGCGGTATATTTGATGCTGCTGCATTCCAACGAGCAAAATTAGCTGTTGTTCTCCAAATGACCGCAGTCGGAATCCCAATGATTAGTATGGGGGAAGAATTTGGTCAAGATACACGCCAAACTCCAAATCAACCGAATCCGTTAAAATGGTCATTGCTAGAAAATGCAGCAAACCGTAATTTGTGGGTACATTACCAGAAATTAATTAACTTACGATATCAAAATTCTGCCTTACATACAGAAAATATTGAGTTTTTCTACGCAGATCCAGAAGCTAAGTTGCTAGCTTACCAACGTTGGAATGACTCAGGTTCTCGTGTTGTCGTTGTGGTGAATTTGGGCGATCGCCATCTGACAAACTACTGTGTGAAAAACTTACCGACTGATGGAGCTTGGCACGAGTGGATAAGTGATACAGTAGCTCAAGCTTCAGAAAATAACTTGTACGTAGATTTATTAGAGTACGAAGCTAAGGTGTTTGGATCTCAGTAGCAACCTTCACATCAAATCAAGCTGTGATAACATGAGAGATTGCTGCATTATATTTATTTAACCGAGTAAATCATGGCTTTGACGCAAGAGCGTAAACAAGAGCTAATCTCTAGCTACCAAGTTCACGAAACCGATACAGGCTCAGCGGCTGTTCAAATTGCGATGCTGACTGAGCGAATTAACCGTTTGAGCGAACATCTCAAAAGTAATAAGAAAGATCATTCTTCTCGGCGGGGATTGTTAAAAATAATTGGTCAGCGCAAGCGTCTGTTATCCTATTTGCAAACAGAAGATCGAGAACAATATCAAAATCTCATTGGTCGCCTCGGTATTCGTGGTTAGGGAGTAATTGAGTTCATGACACCTGAACCTGAAAATAAGCGTTTGCCCTTTGAACCTAGTAAAAAACGGCAAAAAACGGCAAAAACAAAAAAAGCTCCAGTTGTTAAAAGTAAAGAAGTAGAAACTAAGAACAAGCAAGAACCACAGGTAACTCGAGAACAAATGGCAGTACCGAAAGTGGTGAGCGATCGCATGGCGCGACGCATGGCAGCTTTTTGTGGCGTACCGACAGCATTAGGTATGACTACATTTATTGTCAGCTACTTAATTGTGAGCAACGGCTGGTTTAAATTGCCAACTGTAGCAGTTTTGCTAGTCAGCACGGGCTTTTTTGGTTTAGGTGTATTGGGTTTATCTTACGGCGTTATTTCTGCTTCCTGGGATGAGGAAACTGTCGGAAGCTTGCTAGGCTGGCAAGAATTCACCAGCAATTGGGGTCGGATATTGTCAGCTTGGCGCTCAAGGCGGCAAAAAAAGAGTTCTGAATTTTGATTTTTGTTAGCGTAGCGGTGCCTTAGCACGTTTTGAGTTAATTTTAGACAAAGTACTAGGTTTTGAGTTTTGAAGTATGAGTTATATCAAGTCTCTATAAATCGGGCATACCTTGCAAAGGGAAAATAAAGAATGACGAATTAGTATTAACCCTATTGATATAAGAGGTTGAATAATTTGTGATTCACTCAAAACTTAGACATTTATAACTCATAACTGACCTATCCGGAACGCTATATTTGAATTATGTAGGGTTTATTTATAGAGCAATAGCAATCAACTGAGCAAGGAATTAACATGATTGTAGTCATGAAAATCGGCTCTCCTGAAGTCGAGATTGCACGTATAAGCGAAGAACTTACTACGTGGGGTTTAACGCCAGAAAAAATTGTAGGCAAGCACAAAGTTGTGATCGGATTAGTGGGAGACACTGCAAGCCTAGACCCATTGCAGCTACAAGAAATTAGTCCTTGGATTGAACAAGTGTTGCGCGTAGAGCAGCCGTTTAAGCGAGTGAGTCGTGAATTCCGTCATGGCGAAGCTAGCGAGGTAGCAGTTGAAACCCCTAACGGTACAGTTTATTTTGGACAACATCATCCTGTAGTCGTCGTTGCTGGACCTTGCTCGGTAGAAAATGAAGCAATGATTGTCGAAACAGCACGGCGTGTTCAAGCTGCAGGAGCAACATTTCTACGCGGCGGGGCTTACAAACCAAGAACTTCGCCTTATGCGTTCCAAGGTCATGGTGAAAGTGCTTTAGAACTATTAGCAGCAGCACGCGAAGCAAGTGGATTAGGAATTATTACGGAAGTCATGGATGCGGCTGACTTGGACAAAATTGTTGAAGTTGCAGACGTCGTTCAAGTGGGTGCGCGGAATATGCAAAATTTCTCGCTGTTGAAAAAAGTAGGAGCGCAACCAAAGCCTGTACTCCTCAAGCGGGGAATGTCCGCAACAATTGAAGAATGGTTGATGGCGGCTGAATATATCTTAGCTGCGGGAAATCCTAATGTTATTTTATGCGAACGCGGAATTCGGACGTTTGATCGACAGTATGCACGCAATACGCTTGATTTAGCAGTTATTCCAGTATTGCGATCGCTCACGCATTTACCAATTATGATCGATCCCAGCCACGGTACAGGTAAAGCAGAATACGTTCCGGCAATGTCGCTAGCAGCAGTTGCAGCAGGTACTGATTCATTGATGATTGAAGTCCATCCTAATCCAGCAAAAGCTTTATCAGATGGACCACAATCTTTGACACCAGAACGTTTTGACAGCTTGATGCAAGAACTCAGCGTTATTGGTAAAGCTGTATCGCGTTGGCAAGAACCAGCGATCGCATTGTCACGTTAGACTTCATGTATGAATCACAGACGCCCTCTGACTAAAGTCGGGGCTACTCAAGCGAAGTGTGCCTCCGCACACTCTCAAGTTTAAGTTTTATTTAGGAAGTCCACGGAGGTGGACTTAATTTGTCTAGTAGCGAATTTGTTCGCACTCGCATTCTATCCCTAACGACGGCGTCCGCCACTACTGCGGAAACCACCGCTGCTGCGGCTGCGGCTTGAGCCAAACGAACGGCTGCTACCAAAACTTCCAGAAGAAGGACGTCGGTTGTAGTTAGAGTTACCAGAACGCAAATTACTTGCACCAAATCCTGAACCGCTAGGACGGTTAGTTGTGGTAGTGCGCGGAGCAGTCCGTCGCGTGGTTGTAGACGGTTGACTATAACTTGGTGTTCTGATGCGCCCTGTTGTGCGGAAATTAGACCGTCGGTTTCTTTCTGCAAGCGGTGCTGCATTATATCGCGATTGATAGCGGTCAACTGCTTGACCATAAGAGCTACCATAACCACCATAGCCTGTAATCACAGATGCTCCTGGTCGATACAATGGTGGTACGTAGTACTGCGGTCTAAATAATAAGCTACCAATGGCTTGACCAGCTAAAGCACCAGCAAACGGCGACCAAAAACCCGTCTCGCGACGAACAACTACAGTTTCTTGCTGTCCAGTTTGGGGATTTGTCTGAGTTTCTGCAACATTATGGACGTATTCGATTTTAAAGTCTTCCGTTAAGTACAGTACTGGTTGACCATTTTCTACTTGGAGATAGCTTTTTTGACCAGCTTTGATGTCTTCATCTGTTAGCCGCGCCATCTGCAAATTAGCTGTAGTAAAGGTTGGGGGTGTACCAGGAGGAGTATTGAGTAAAAATAAACTATACTCTCCTGTTGCATCATCGTAAGTAGCTTGCTGAACAGGGTATTGTCCATCACTCAGCCGAGTATTCGTCGTCACTGGAGAAGCAACATTTCTCACCTGTGAAGCATTAGATTCTGGTCTACCACCACAGGCGATCGTTGTCCAGCACAAAGTTATGGTTAAAAAAATCAGTGTAACTCGCCGCAAGATTGTCATCATATTTTCAAAAATCAGCTTATTTCGAGATTAACAAGATCTCAACTCTTCTGACATCTGGCTATTGTAGGGACTTCAATTGATTACAAAGGAACCAACTCAGGAAAATATTGCAGCAACTGGTCATTGGTCAACTCGTCACCAAATTGCGCCGGAGAAAAATGCACTTGAATTCCTCGCAGTTTTTCTTGATAATGCAAATTAATTAAAGCTTTTAACCCAGCTTTCAGGGCGGTAACATCAGCTAAATTTGTTTCTAATTCAGGAACTTCACCTTCAAAAGCCGCAGTCACCATGACAACAACATTACGAGTTGCTGGTAGCGATAATGGTTCATTTAAGTCAGCATCACCATCTAAGTCTACTTCACTTAAGTAACGCTGCGCTGAGTCAGTAAACAACTCGTTGAAGTAATCGCCAGCTTCACCTTCATCCCAAAAAACATCACCCTCATTAGCCGCAGAAAGCCAGTATTCATCGTATTGTAGTAAGCTTTGGCAAACTTCTACTAGTCCTTCTCCTAGAACTTCTAAATCGCCCTCTGTATCAATTGCCTCGCGTGCGGTACGATTTAATATTCCCAAGAGTGGTGCGACATCAGAACCCGCAAGATGGACAAAAATACGACAGACCACAAAGCGGGTGCGATTCGTCATCCGATTTAAGCGATCGCGCCATGCATTCATTTATCATATCCTCACGATTTACAAAAATGATTTAATGCCTACTAATATCAAATCTGGTTAATGACTTGCAATTAAAGTGGCTAGTAGCTAGTGACTAGTGACTCAATGGTAGTCTGGTTATTCAATTAGAGATGATATAAGTTAGCAAAGCATCCATTATGAATATTGGCATTGTTGGTCTTGGTTTAATTGGTGGTTCTTTAGGTTTAGATTTAAGATTGCAAGGATACCGTGTATTAGGCGTCAGTCGCCGAGAACAAACCTGCGAGCAAGCGATCGCCTGTGGTGCAGTTGATACCGCAAGTGTTGACTTGGCAACGCTTAAAGCTACTGATCTCATCATTATTTGCACGCACATCGCGGCAATTTTGCCTACAGTACAACAACTCATTCCCCATTTATCTCCTGCTACAGTTCTAACTGATGTCGGTTCAGTCAAAGTTCCTGTCGTGGAAGCAATCGCACCGTTGTGGGAAAATTTTGTTGGCGGACACCCAATGGCGGGGAAATCAGAAAGTGGTCTTGGCGCCGCACAAAAACAGTTATTTGTCAATAATCCATATGTGCTCACTCCCATTGCGTCAACACCAGCAAGCGCAGTGCAAATTGTCGAGGAAGTTGCGCGATCGCTCCAAGCAAAAATTTACCACTGTCGCCCAGAAGATCACGACCGTGCAGTCAGTTGGATTTCGCACTTACCAGTGATGGTGAGCACTAATTTAATTGCAGCGTGTATGAGTGAAAGTAACCCTGAAGTCTTAACTCTAGCGCAGAATTTAGCTAGTTCTGGATTTCGCGATACAAGCCGCGTCGGTGGTGGTAATTCAGAGTTGGGTGTGATGATGGCACGCTACAATCGTCAGGAATTACTGCGATCGCTACAGTACTATCGCCAACACTTAGATGATTTGATTGCGATCGTCGAGCAAGAAAACTGGGAAGCTTTAGAACAACAATTAAAGTCTACACATGCCGCCCGAACTCGCTTTCTCAAAGAGTGAGCTTGAGTTTAATGATAGGTTCACAACAGTTTACCTTAACAACATTTTATATATTCAATGGGGTTATCATCGCACTAACATGAAAACGATGAAAACAGGTATTAGTTCAGTCATTTGGGTACATTACATAAGTATCATCTGTACTCAAGCTACTCCTCGTATTTTAGTTTTTTGTAACTACAAACTCAGTGTTTTGTTTACGATAAAATTTGTATGACGGCAAGTAGTGATACCCGCAAAAGACAACAGTAAGTGCCTTGCAACTAAAGTAAATAGGTAAAGAAGTTAGGAAATACTATCTTTTTCCGTGCTTTAAGAAGTGGATACGTGTTGATTGAATTAGCAATAATCTTTCAATGTGAATACAAAAACTGTTACTCAGAATAATTTCATTGAAGTGCAATAAAGTTGTCACAAAAATGACATAGTAGCTGTTTAAACTAAAACTAAGTTAAATGGGAAACTATCAAGATATCAAGACAGTCAACAATCTATAAAGAGCTTTGCTAAAACAGTATTTGTATTTTTGTATCTAGTCATCATTGATTTGCTGTAAGTGAGACATATGGACAACAACCCACAAGAAACAAGACAATTACATCACAACTCCTCGATTTCTCCCTGGCGGAAAACAGCGAGTTACGTATCAATGATGCTACTGGGAGCGGGTGTTGCTTTTTCAGGAAGTAATCTCGCAACGCGAATGCAGTCATCATCGATCTCAACACCGATTAGTCCCGCGATCGCTGCACCTATCCCAACAACAGACCCTAACTTTGTCGCTAATGTTGTCGAAAGAGTTGGACCTGCTGTCGTGCGCATTGAATCATCACGAACTGTTACTACGCGAGTTCCTGATGTCTTTGACGATCCGTTTTTCCGGCGGTTCTTTGGTTCGCAAATTCCCCGAACGCAACAAAGAGTGCAACAAGGAACAGGCTCAGGATTTATTATTAGTGCAGATGGACGCATTTTAACGAATGCTCACGTTGTTGATGGTGCGCGCAGTGTCAGTGTAGTTCTCAACGATGGACGCCGCTTTACTGGTCAAGTGTTGGGCACAGATCCAGTGACAGATGTTGCTGTAATTAAAATTGACGCAGCTCGACTACCAACATTGACAATGGGTAACTCAGATCAACTGCGTCCAGGAGAATTTGCGATCGCGATCGGTAATCCTTTAGGATTAGATAACACAGTAACAACTGGAATCATTAGTGCAACAGGTCGTACTAGTAATCAAGTCGGTGTCGCTGATAAGCGCGTACAATTTATTCAAACTGACGCAGCCATTAATCCTGGGAACTCAGGTGGACCTTTGCTCAATGCTCGTGGTGAAGTTATTGGGATGAATACCGCAATTCTACGCGGCGCTCAAGGCTTGGGTTTTGCGATTCCAATTAACACTGCACAAAATATTTCTAACCAATTGATTGCGAATGGTCGAGTTGAACATCCCTATGTTGGGGTTCAAATGGTAGCACTATCACCTGAGTTGCGGCAAGAAATCAACAGTAATCCTAATAATGGTCTAAGAATTACTGACGATCGTGGCGTTTTGATTGTGAGGGTTCTTCCAGGTTCCCCCGCAGCCCGCGCCGGACTCCGTGCTGGTGATGTGATTCGTCGAGTTAATGGTCAAGAAGCAGCAACAGCTGAAGTCGTCCAAAGAGCAGTAGAAAATACTAGAGTCGGCGGACAATTACAACTAGAAGTAAGTCGTGGTGGTAGAAATGTCAACCTTGCTCTAAATACTGGTGCTTTTCCTAGTCAGCTACAGTCTCAAAATTAAAGCTACCAACAGGCGAAAACGTTTCTATAGATAAAATTGACAGGGGCGAAAACACTTGTCCCTGTTTTTTCTTGTATGCGTAATAGAGTGGAGCTAATCTTGAGGAAATAAGTAGGCGATCGCTGTAAAAGCGAACATAGTGACTAAACTGACTAAAAAGAATGCAAAAAAGAAATGATACATAACCAAAAAATTACTTATTTTGAGCTTTAGAATTTATGATTGAATTTCACAGCTCAAAAATCGTGACCTCCTCATGAATAATCTATTCATAGTTTGACTTGCACAAGCATTAGGTGAGTCTAAACACCGTTTGTTGTGCTCTATAAGGTAGGCTCACTAAGTCAAACATGAAACTTGAGGTAGGAATATTACCTGCTCATTGCTATAGCTGCAAACTATTGTTTGCTCAGCAGAACAAATACTCACTACATGGTTGTACAAAAATTTGATGCACCCATGAAATACAACCAGTAAACCTTATATGAAAAAGCAAATTTAATCTTGCAACTCTTTTGCTGTCCAATTCTCAAGTTGATTGACTTCGGGAAACAAACTTTCTACATCGTAGGGATCGTCATCGACAATCTCTCGGCGAATCCATTTTTTTAAGCTACGATGCAAGGAAGATATTGTCATAGACTCTATTATCAAAGGAAAGCGATATTTAAAACTTTGAGTAAAAAACATACTATTCTCCTGACAATACAATGAAGTTAATTCAAACAACAATCTAATGTTTAAAAAATTAAAACTTTGAGCTACTGAATAAAAGTCATGACTTTTCTACTAAATAAATAATTGCAAATAAAATTTAAAGTTTTGTTTAAAAAATCAGATGATAGGTAACTAAGTGCGCTACCACCGAACAATATTAGATTACCAACTGCATATGACAGTCATATGAAGAATATGTGTCGGATCTTTGTAAAGACTACTATTTAATATTCTAGATAGCTAAAGCCTTACCTAATGTTAATTTTAGTCACTTAATGTTGCAATACTCAACGCAAACCTGAGCCATCAATGCAAAAATTGAATACTTTACATTACACATGTGCAATGTTACCAAATACAAGTTTGATAACGAAGAGCACAGGGAAAGTTAATTTGAAATAGCAAAAAAGGGTAGGTTGCCTACCCCAATGAGTGAACTTAGCAGACATCACTCCGATCTGCTGGCTTGTAGATTCTAGTTATGTCATGACGTAAGTTATTTAGGATACAGACGATAGAATCGGAAAAAGAAGTTATCAACGGGCAAAATTTCGATGTCACGAAAGCCTGCGGCTTGGGCATAACGTCGTAAGGTATCGGTTCGCATCACGGTACCTGTTCCACCACAGTGATATTCGCCGTCGTCTGCCATACCTACTGGCAAGCAGTGTAAAACGCTCCAACCGTACATCATCCACTCTATATCATTGCCAGAAGCTGTAAAGCGATCGCCAACTCGTTCATCTGCAATAAGAACTGCACCGTTGTTTTTTACTAAACGCCGCATGGTTTGAAGTGCGCCCACAGGATTACCCAAGTCATGAATGCACTCAAAAGCAGTGACTAAATCATATTGCTGCGTCAAGATTGGGTTACTGACATCATGATGATGAATTGTCACGCGATCGCTTAATCCTGCTGTTTGGACGTTTTGCTGAGCTAACTCGACTGATGGTGCATCTATGTCATAGCCATCAACTTGCACCTTGGGGTATGCTTGCGCAATACCAATACTTGACCAACCTCCACCACAACCAATATCTGCAATCCGCGCCGGAGGCTCGGCTTGCAACCGAGCATGAACATCGGGCATTGCCGGAAGCCATTCAGTTCCCAACTGTTGGAGAAACATCGAGCGGTTAATTGCAGCTTG
This sequence comes from Gloeocapsopsis sp. IPPAS B-1203, assembly GCF_002749975.1. NCBI lineage: Bacteria > Bacillati > Cyanobacteriota > Cyanophyceae > Chroococcidiopsidales > Chroococcidiopsidaceae > Gloeocapsopsis > Gloeocapsopsis sp. IPPAS B-1203. The sequence continues at coordinate 568,413 of NZ_PEIG01000001.1, forward strand.
TCCTTCGCGAAACATAGTTCCATACTCGCGATAAGGTACGCCACCACCGTTGCGATAGGCATTCAATAGTGAGCTTAAGGGGCGTGTTACGCCAACCAGCATATAAGTTAAAGGAGTTAGATAATCCAGACTGTCGCGATCGAGGAGTGCTTCGACATGTCCTGCGCTTAAGTGATAGCGTCGTGTTTTTGCAGGTGCATTTTCATCATCAACTTCTAGGATACCTGTAACTGTTTGCTGTTCGAGCCATTCGCGCACATAGCGCTCAATTGTGTTAGTTTGAGTTGCCAGTTCCGTTGAAGTTAACCAGCCTTCAGCAAGTACTCGATAAAAACCCAGTTGGTCGCCAATGTAAATTGTGAAAATATCAAAAGTACCTGCAACCGACTTTAGCAATCGCTCAATCAAAGCTTCTTTCTGTTGCAATGCAACAGACATTTGTATAGTCATCTGTTAATTCTTCCTTATCGTGTTGCCATCAAAATTGTGAGGCAGTTAGCTTGACATCGGCATATTTCCAAGCTGCGGCAAATTGTTGTTGTATCATTTGAGCTTCCTTGGTTTTGCCTTGAGCTTGTAGACTTTGTACAAGTCCAAATAGCGACCAACCATTGTGTGGATATTGTTTTAAATCTTCGCGGTAAACAGCCTCAGCTTCTTGTATCTGACCAACGTTGAGTAAGGTGTAGCCCAAGTTATGACGTACAGGGTAGTACCAAGATGGTGGTTCGATATAGCTCAAACTATCTTGAATACTTACTGCTTTTTTAAGTTGGGCGATCGCTTCATTTGTTTGCCCTTGAGCCTGAGCAAGTTCCGATGCTAGTACATGCGAGGCAATATCTAACAGCGTTGATGCTTGAGGAAATGATGCCAAAGTTAGCTCTTTCATTGCATCTGTCTGGGCAATTTTGCGTAACTGTGCGTACTCAGACTTTGCTTGATCGAGATTCCCGCGCCGCACATATGCTAAACCTCGCGCCCAGTGCCACATTCCCGTGGTGTATTGTAGTTCTGAGCGAGGCTGTGGTTCTTGGAGGATTTCTTGCCATTTACCAAAGCGCACTAAGGCAAATAATGGCATTGGTTTGAAGTCTTCCAAAGCAGGAACATCCTGATAGGCGCGATCGGGAATTTTCGCAACTAACTTCCGCGCAGCTTCGAGTGCTAGAGTGCTACGCCCTGACATCTGTGCTGCTGCAAAGAGAAAGTGAATGTTGTGTGGATAGTACGCTAATGCATAGTAGCTGTGCACATTCTGATCGCGAGTTCCACCGACACCATGTGTTTCGTCTACTCGAATAGCACGTTCGTTGATGCGTGCAGCATCGTAGTAGCGTCCTACTCGCCAGTAAACGTGTGATGGCATATGTACCAAGTGTCCAGCATCAGGTACCAGTGTTTCTAGTCGTTGTGCGCTCGGTATTGCTCGTTCTGGAGTCTGCGATGCTTCGACAGCATGAATGTAATAGTGGTTGGCTCCTGGATGATTGGGATGGCGCTGCAAAACTGATTCGAGTGTTGATACAATTTCGTTTGTGTAGGTTGTTGGTTGTCCGTCCTTTGTCCAGAAATTCCAAGGTGTCAGATCCATTAGTGCTTCTGCATATAGTGTTGCTGCATCTAAGTCATTTGGATAGCGCTGATACAACTCGCGCATAGCTTTGGCATAGTCTCGATCGAGTGAGGTGCGATCTTTAACTGGCTGTGGAGTATAACGCTTTGCAAGTGCTTGGATATATGCTTGCTCAGTTGGACTTGCCTTGGGTGCCAAATTCTGTGCTTTTTGCAGTGCCGTATATGCTTTGGGAACTGCTGCATCATCCATCGGTGCATTAATATTTGGACCTAAAACTAAGGCAATTCCCCAGTAACACATTGCGCAGTCAGGATCGAGTCTTGCTGCTTCACGAAAAGATCGCTCTGCCTCCGCGTGGTTGAATCCATAAGCGAGGATTAATCCTTGATTAAAGTAGCGTTGGGTAATAGGATTGTTGGTTGAAATCTGATGGTTGTGACTGCCAAGATTTAAGAATGGTAATTTGCGATCGCCCGCTTCAGTTTGATAATGACCGCCCGATTCACAGGCGATCGCTTTTTGCAATGGTGTAGCAGTCCATTCTGATAATCCGAATGTGATGAGTAGACTTAAGAAAAATGTCGTTCGGTTCATCTGTGTCACCTCTTTTGTGCTAGACATGTCAAACTGAACTAGCTGTTATGAAATACTTCATCAGCTCAGCTTGTGATTTAGTATGTAATTGGTAAATTTTGATGTTTATTGTGCTGACTTCTTTGGCGATCAGCGATAGGTATCTTCTATGGTTGCGATCGCAATTGAACCAAATTGAGAAAATGCTAGTAACAGCATGACTGAAGCGAGATCAGCTATAGCAAAAAGCTGAAGTGCTGTTCCCAGGGAAATACAAAGATGCATAAATGACTCCTTTACCTATGCGGTATCAAGTTTTTCGTATTTATTTCATCACCATGACCTAATTAATTTGTGCTGAACAGCGTCACAATTTATGCGTAAGTTCGTGTTTAGTGCAACGGCATTCTTAGTAGATGATTTAGAGACAAGAGTAAATGCTGCTAAAACTATCCAAGTACTACTTCACCGCATTCATCAGCTAAATAAGACAAACACTTGAAGCGCAAAAATATCACTTGCTCGTAAAAAGGATTCAACTTGCACAACGGTGGAATGCGCAGGATTGTGTGGTTAAAGAATTTGATTTCCCTCTCAAAAGGACAACGGTTAGGAATAATACGGCACAATAATCGTGCTACTTTGGGATTATGAATTTCTATCGATTCAAGAGATTGGCGTGCTGATTGCACTAGATTTAACCTAGGAACCAATAAACTTAGACTAGACATTTGTTACACCCCCTGCTTATTTGTGTCACTATTGTTCTATTCGGCATTTGATTTTTTATACGTTTAACCTTGATAGTGTATGCTGCTTGTTCGTGTCACTGACGCAAAGCGAGACAAACTGTAGTTGAACTTTTTCTGAAGGTAGCGATTTAGGTGGAACTACCTTTCAATTTCTAAAGTAAGCGAAAATCTTGTATCTGTCGTTACAGCAAATCTCTGAACTTTACTGAATAAACGTCTCAGGAAAACTCAGTTTACTTATTTCAAATTTTGCGCCTAGTCATCGGAAGTTATTAGTCTACTAAAACTCAAGTTGCAATATGAATCAGTGGTATAAAGAGGATCTCGCGTTTATTCATGATGTTGGTTTCAGCGACTATGCACTCCAGTCTGCTCCTGGTATACTGGCAATCCTAGAGCAAAATAAGATACACAAGGGTTTATTAGTAGACTTAGGTTGTGGCAGTGGATTATCGGCGCAAGAATTTACAGAAAACGAAGTTGAAAGCCCATGTCTTTTAAGCGTGGGATGAAAACGAGCAAGGATGGTTTTAACCATCCAGTCTTGTTGATATCTTAATATTTAAACAGGCTTGTTTATTGTATATTAATTAACTAGGAGGTGATGCTAATTGTACGGATGTCAACAGATTTTATTGCACCCAGATAATGAGCTAGAAGCGATTCTTGAGTTCATCTGCAAAACCGCAAATTCCCTGATTAATTGTGGCATATATTATGCTCGACAAATGTACTTCAAAGCCAAAAAGTTTTTGGGAAAGTATGACTTAGAAGCAGAGTACAAAACTAACAAGCATTTCAAGGCGCTGCATTCACAAGCAGCCCAACAAGTATTAAGGTCTGTATCTGAATCATTCGAGTCATTTAAGAAGTTAAAATCTGCATTTAATCGAGGGGAAATAGCGGATAAACCTAGACCACCGAAATATCGCAAATCGGGAGGTTTTGCTCTTGTCTCGTACCCCAAGCAGGCGTTAAAGTTAGTCGATACCGGACACTTCTCTCAACGGGGGACACCCCCGCACGAGAGTGTCCTCAATTTGATACGAATTCCGCTGGGAAAACAAGTCAAGTGCTGGTTTGGACTCGACTGTTTCTTTGTGCCAATGCCGTCAAATCTAAAGTTTGCAGACATTAAAGAACTACGAATTTTGCCCAGAAATAGCTGTTTCTACGTTGAGTTTGTCTATCAACAAGAGCCAGTTAAAACCCTGCTGGATAAGGGCAAGGTTCTAGGTATTGATCCAGGCTTGAATAATCTTTTAACTTGCGTCAGTAATATTGGTAAATCATTTATTATCAATGGACGCAAGCTAAAAAGTCAAAATCAGTGGTACAACAAACGAGTAGCTAAACTTAAAAAGAATCAGTCCCAAGGTTTTTGGAATGACGAGTTAGCTAATATCACTGAGAAGCGTAACAGGCAGATGCGAGATGGCATTAACAAAGCTACTCGATTTGTTATTAATTGGTGTTTGAACCATTCAGTTGGTCGAATTGTTTTTGGCTGGAATCAGCGCAACAAAGACAGCGTAGAAATGGGGAAAAAGAACAATCAGGAGTTCGTGCAAATCCCGATGGCGAAACTCAAAGACAGAATTCAACAATTATGCCAACAATACGGGATTGAAGTTGTAGAAACCGAGGAATCGTATACCAGTAAATCATCTTTTCTCGACAATGATATTCTGCCTACCTACGATGAAAAACTCAAGGAGCAAGAGTACAAGTTTTCGGGAAAAAGAGGGCAACGAAAGAAGGGAAAACTGCACAATTTGGGTCGTGGTGGATATCAAGCCAAATCAGGAATTAGGATCAACTCTGATGCTCAAGGTGCAGCTAACATTCTTCGCAAAGTATCGATACACTTAGGTCTAGACTTAACCAAGATCGGTAAGGCAGTCTTGACTCTGCCACAACGATATGATGTGCTTCAAAGGTTGAGCAAATCCTATCGTAAACAATGTGTAGCAGTATGTCTTCAGGAGGACACTTGCGTGGGCGGCTCTGCCGACTTGAGCAAAGTGTCCGTGACTACTGCGTAACAACGTTTGAGAATCCTTCGTGCTTCAGCCGAAGGAGAAGCCAAAAAGGCTCATTATTGCGTTCTCGGAATTGATATTTCAGAATCAATGATCGATATTGCCCGCAGGAGAGTGCCAAATGCAAACTTTCAGGTAGGGTCACTGTTCAAAGTAGAGATTCCGCCATGCAATGCCGTTACGTCCATCGGTGAATGCCTCAACTATTTGTTTGATCCAGACAGCGATCGCCAACTGCTAACTCAGCTTTTCCATCGTATCTACAACGCATTAACGCCAGGTGGTATCTTTATTTTTGATATTGCACCAGGACAGATTGAACAGGGAACTACAGTTAAAGGGTTCACTGAAGGAGAGGGTTGGATCGTACTCATTGACAAAGAGGAACGCCGCGAAACATTAATTCGTCGAATTATCACGTTTCGGAAGGTAGGGGAGTACTACAGACGTGATGACGAAGTACACCATCTGTGTCTGTACAAAGCAACAGAGATTGCCAGCGAACTACGTCAAATAGGCTTCCAGGTTCAAATTATGCGTAGTTATGGAACGTACAATCTACCGAAAGCTCATGCGGCGTTTATTGCACGTAAACCAACATAAAATGACACCCGCTTTTCTACTCAAAGCAAACTGAGTTAAAAAGAGGTCACAGCGTGACCTCAAAGCCCTTGTTTGACTCATAGGGTTTTAAGCAATGAGGGAAATATCATTATTCGTCATCGCTAAATTGGCTGAAAGTGTCGCTATGTGTACTTGACCGATTCCACCGATACCATCTGCGTCGAAGAACAAATCTCCAGTGGAACTGTTGTAAATAAATCTATCAGTACTATCTCCTGCTGCTGAACCGATTCTGAATGCATCAACATTAAGCGTACCGTTACCAACACCAAAATCCTCAAAAACGAGAGTATCATCGGCAACTACAAAATCTGTGATGATATCAGTACTGCCATCAAATCCGTTTCGGAAAACAAAGCGATCGGCACCAGTGCCCCCGGTAAGGACATCAAAGCCTAATCCACCCTCTACATGATCGTTTCCGCTGCCACCGTTAAGAATGTCGCTAGCTCCAAAGCCAAATAATACATCGTTGCCAGATCCACCAAATATCTGATCGCTGCCACCAAGACCATTGAGAAAATCATCACCGCCAAAACCTCTGATGGTGTCATTTCCGTTCGTACCAAACCGTGAATCATTGCCAGCGGTTCCTTCAATAAGTGCCATTATCGTTTCTCCTCTTGGATGAGATTTTTTGTTTAATGTTCATTCACGACTTACCCACAACAATTTCCTGAGAACCACATAAGTTCCCTAGAATTAAAAGTAAGAAAGAGTGAAGATTTAGGGTTTCACAAGTCAGCTCAAGATAACTTTCATGTTTTAGTAAGTGACTGCTTGAGAAGCATCGTTTGTATCTATTAAATTAATCGAGTATTTGGTATTTGTCGTTACAGAAAATCTCGGAACCCTAGCTGTTCAATTTCTCAGAAAATTCTCGACACACTTGATTAAACCTCAGTTTTTTTGTTGAAGGAGGTTGTAGGAGAACGCAACAAACACTGATGCTTCAAGACTTCTAAAGGAAATTAGTGTATTTCTGATAACCTCTGTAAATCTCAGATAGTATCAAGGTACAGCGTTTGATATGGTGTGAAGATGAATTTTGAACAAGCGCTGGATGTAGCTAACGCAGCCGTGTTTGCCAAATTTGGCAGATACTTGACTGATGTGGAAACTATTATCGTGATGGGGGCTTGGCAGAACCAGACTTATGAGCAAATCGCTGATGCTGCAGGCTATTCGGTCAGCTACTTCACCCGTGATGCTGGACCAAAATTTTGGAAGTTTCTCAGCCAAGCACTAGGAGAACCCGTTAGTAAAACCAATTTTCAGGCAGCACTAGAACGGCAACGCAGCTTATCAACACGAGCCGAAATTCCGTCTAAAGATTTCGATTCTAATGACGATGTTTTAGAATTTCCTAGTGGACCAGTGCCACTTCATTCTCCTTTCTATATCGAGCGTTTTCCAATTGAACAACGTGCCTATGCTCAAATCAGCAAGCCTGGGAGTCTAATCCGAATTAAGGCTCCTAAACAAATGGGGAAAACCTCATTAATGCATAGAATTCTAGCCCATGCTAAACCAGCAGGTTTGCGGACTGTACAGTTGAACTTGCAGCGGGCAGACAGCACTATTTTTACTTCTTTGGATAAATTTTTAAGGTGGTTGTGTGCTAATGTTAGCCGACAACTCGATCTAGAGCCGAAACTCGATGAGTATTGGGATGAGGATATCGGTAGTAAAGTTAGCTGTACGCTATATTTTCAAAGCTATGTACTGGCAAAAATTGATTCTCCTATTGTCTTAGCTTTGGATGATGTTAATCGGGTGTTTGAGTATCCAGAAATTTCTACTGACTTTCTGCCACTATTGCGTTCTTGGTATGAAGATGCTGCAGAACTAGAGATTTGGCAAAAGCTGCGACTTGTTGTTGTTCATGCAACTGAGGCTTATATTCCACTAGATATTAATCAATCACCTTTTAACGTTGGTCTACCAATTAAGTTACCTGAATTGAATGTAGAGCAAGTACAAGATTTAGCAATACGGCACAAATTAGATTGGGCTAAAGGTGAAGTAGGGAAACAAAATTTAGCTCCTTTACTTGCGATGGTAGGCGGACATCCTTATTTGATTCGGCTGGCACTCTATCATTTAGCACGTCTAGAATCTCTAGAAGAACTTTTGCAAGCGTCTTATACAGTGTCAGGAATCTATAGCGATCATTTACGGCGACATTTAGCAAATTTGCAAGAACACCTTGAACTCGCAGCAGCATTAAAACGAGTGGTAGTCGCCCCTGAAGCTGTAACTTTGGAAGCGATCGCTGCTTATAAATTAGAAAGTATGGGTTTGGTTAAATTGGAGGGAAATCGGGCTATACCAAGTTGCAAATTATATCAACTGTATTTCCGCGAGCAATTAAGTCAAGCTAATGAGCACTGATGAATATCAAGTCGGTGGTAGTCTCAAAACAGATGCTTCAACTTATGTAGAGCGACAAGCTGATGTTGAACTTTATCACGCCTTGTTAAGAGGTGAGTTTTGTTACGTATTTAACTCGCGGCAAATGGGCAAGTCAAGTTTGCGGTTGCGAACTCGATATCGGTTGCAAGCAGCAGGCTTTAGTTGTGCTTCGATTGATATGACTCGAATTGGCAGCGAAAATATTACGCCAGCGCAGTGGTACAAAGGCATAGTCGTTGAATTACTACGAGGTTTTAATCTTCTTGGTGAAGTTAATTTAAAAGTCTGGTGGCAAGAACGCGAGGATTTATCACCGCTGCAGAGGTTGAGTCAATTTATTGAAGATATTCTCTTGGTTCGAGTGCAGAGCAAAATTTTTATTTTTATTGATGAAATTGATAGTGTCTTGGGATTAAGTTTTCTGACTGAAGATTTTTTTGCGCTGATTCGGTATTGCTATAACCAACGAGCAGAAAATCCAGAATATTATCGTCTTACTTGGGCATTATTTGGAGTAGCAACACCTGCCGATTTAATTACTGAGCGCAACCGTACTCCTTTCAATATTGGAAAAGCAGTCGAATTACATGGCTTTCAGCTTGCAGAAGTTCAACCATTAGCCGCAGGCTTGGAAGGAAAAGTCGCAAATCCAATGGCTGTTCTCAAAGAGATTTTAGCTTGGACTGGCGGACAACCATTTCTGACGCAAAAGTTGTGTCAGCTTGTGGTACAGGAAAGGCACAGTGGGAGTACAGACTTACAAGAATTTAACAATCAGGCTGCTGATCGCTATCAATTGGATTACCATTTACCCATTGTTAATTACCACCTAATCAATTTTTATTATCAATTTCCACCGTTAATCTTGGAAACACTCGTGCGATCGCACATCATTGAAAATTGGGAAGCGAATGATGAGCCAGAGCATTTAAGAACAATTCGCGATCGCCTACTGCGCAACGATCTCCGTGCCAGTTTACTCAGAATCTATCAGCAAATTCTTGCAGGTGTTGGGGTAGCCGCCGATGACTCGCGCGAACACATTGAATTACTACTATCAGGCTTAGTTGTCAAGCAGCAGGGACAATTACAAGTCAAAAACCGCATCTATCAAGAGGTGTTTGATCGCGCTTGGGTAGAAAAACAATTAACTCAATTGCGTCCTTATTCGCAAGCATTGCAAGCTTGGCTCGCCTCAGAACGCCGCGACACATCAAGATTATTACGCGGGCAAGCTTTACTCGAAGCTCAAGCATGGTTGCAAGATAAAAGCTTAAGTGAATTAGATTATCAATTTCTTACTGCTAGTCAAGAATGCGATCGCCGCGAAGTCGAAGCACAACTCAAAGCAGAACGAATTCAAGAAGTAGAAGCACGATTACTTCAAGAGCAAAAAGTCACTCGCCTCCAAAAGTTGTTTTTAGCTACTTTGTCTTTGATCTTGGCGATCGCCTTAAGTTTAGGAGTAACATTTGTCACCACTGTCAAGCATTGCTAAGTAAAATTAATGTAAATATTTTCATACAGATACTCAGATTGATTCGTTGCTGGCAGGTCTGGATTGTCATTTGGAGATTACAATGATCGCGATTCTCTCTCTTTCAAAGTCTCTAAACCAGCAGTAGTTACCTAAAGAAGGCGAGATAATTTAGAGCGTTTGTGATAATTTATTTCAATAAATCCTCTACGCTCGCGATCGCCTCAAACTATGACCCTCTTCCTCATAGAATCAGAATTTCACGGACAGACGATCTGCAACCCTGAAGCCGCTCAATCCGACACATTAGAGACACCGCTTATCGACCCCAAGGGATATAGTAAAGGCTATCGGCGCTCCATTGATTTCTGTCCTGAACTGAATCTGCTAATTGATAACTTTACGTTGGAAGAGGATTTATTTTTTCAGGGATTGCTTTGGGAGCCTTATCTTCATCATCCTGGTATTTATGTAGAGTGCTGCTTTTATTTGGCGGGCAACAATGAAGTTGGGGCTGGAGAAAATTTCTTGGCAGCCTATCCTTATGCAGGAGAGGGAAGCCGCATTCACTGGCAAGGCGGGCAGCACTGTATGAAGTTTGATATACATATGGACTCTCGGCTCTTCCAGACGCTAGTCGGGCATCAACAAAACCAACTCCCCTTAGAGATGAGACGAGTGCTTGAGGGCAAAAGCGAGCAATACTACTTCCAACATGGTGGTAAAACAACCTCGGCGATGCAGACAGTGTTGTATCAAATTTTGCACTGTCCTTATCAGGGAGTGTCTCGCAGGTTGTATTTAGAAGCGAAGGCATTTGAGTTAATGGCGTTGCGCTTAGAGCAGATAGCGAGTACTTCTGAAGCACATTCTCTGATTCGCTTGAATAACGCTCAACTGGATCGCCTTTACCATGCTAAAGAGATATTGTGCGATCGCTTAGATAATCCACCGTCTCTACTAGAGCTAGCAAGAGAAGTTGGCATCAATCATAACAAGCTGAAGCAGGGTTTTCGGCAAGTTTTCGGGACAACTTTATTTGGCTATTTGCATGACTGTCGGATGGAAAAAGCGCGTTGTCTACTTTACCAAGGTAGGCTAACGGTGGCATCTGTAGCTAATGAGGTTGGCTATGCCAATGCGGCTAAGTTTGCCAGCGCGTTTAAACGCAAATTTGGCATTACACCGAGTGCGTGTCGGCGGGGTGAAAAGACTGACTAGTTTACCCATGCTTCAGGTTCTATTTGCAAGTAGTTATACAGAGTACTCGTTTCTAGGAAGTTGTTATGGAAAGCGATCCGTACTGACATATGGATTAATTCAAGATTCTGTTGCGCTATTTCCGGTACAACTGCTGGATAAATTCGATTCAAAACATGAAGTCGTTTGCTAACGCTAGGATATGAGTTATGAATTGGCTAAATTCTTCAACTAAGTGAGGTGAGGATTGACGATGATGAGTGCTTCTAGGCGAGAATTTTATGTTGTTATTGAGCGAGATGAAGACGGGATCTACGTAGGAGAAGTACCGCAACTTCCAGCTTGTTATAGCCAAGGAGAGACAATTGATGAACTCATGACCAATATCAAAGAAGCAATTGAACTGTGCCTAGAAGATTTAGCAACAGATGAAAAATTACCCGAGTTTGTTGGGATTCAGAAGGTCGCAATTTAATGCCTAAACTGCCTACTCTTACTGCTGCGCAAGTTATTACTGCTTTGAAAAAAGTGGGCTTTAACATTGTTAGGTAAAGAGGTAGTCAAGCGCGAATAAAGCATGAAGACGGACGAGTTGTAACAGTTCCTGTTCACACTGACAAGACAATTGGTAGGGGTTTACTCCGCAAGATCCTGCGAGATGCCAATTTGACTAGAGAAGAGTTTCTAGCATTACTCGACTAAAGCAGAAAACCTGATTTGTCTGCTTGGAGTCAAAAATGGTCTGCTTGGAGTAGATTTAATGCTGGAAATCCCTTAAATTCCTCATACAGTTCTTTTGCAAGTTTCTTTCAATAAAACCTTTGCAGAGCCATTGGTGGTGCATAGAGGTTTTGCTTGCAGTCTGTGTGAGGAGTTATGATTCAGCAGTTACCAAGTTTTTTGTGGATCGCAATTCAACTGTCGGGCTATTTTACAGGAATATATATCCTCTTTATTTCACCTGTTCGGGCAGAAGACCGCAGGCAGATTACCGAAACGTTCCCAGATCAAAACTCGGTTTTTCTTCATTTTCCTAATCCCACTTTACTGCCAATTCTAAGTCCAGATAACCTGCCACAGGTTTCTACTCAAGCTACCAATTTGCTAAAGCAAGACGCTAACAATCGCGTCAGAGTAACTGCTGTCCGTCTCAATTCCACGGCTGCGGGATTAGAAGCAATTTTAGAAACGGAGCAGGGGCAACTCGAAACCCCAACAACTACTGTGGTGGGTAATGCGTTAATTGCTGAGATTTCTAATGCAGTGCTGGCGCTCAAGAGCGAGAATGAATTTCGCACGGACAACCCAATAGCAGGAATTACTTCAGTTGCTGTAACTCAAGCAGATGCTACCCGTATCCGCGTCACAGTCGTCGGAGAAACTGGAGTACCCTTTGTAGAAGTGGTTCCGAACGACGCGGGTTTAGCCTTAAATATAGCACCCGCAAGCGAAGAGGTAGAGGAAATTGAAATAGTCGTCACCGCCACCCGAACTGAAGAAGAAATACAAGACGTACCGCGCTCAATTACCATAATTCCCCGCGAGCAAATCGAGCAGCAGTCCGTGCTGACCAATGACCTACCTTCGATTCTGGCAAATACAGTTCCTGGATTAAGCCCCCCCAACCAAAATCTCACAAATCGTCAAACTTTAAGAGGTCGCGAACCTGTTGTTTTAATTGACGGCGTTCCTCAAAATACCAACCGACCCTACGAGGCGATTCGACGACTGGACACCTCAGCAGTTGAACGCATTGAGGTCGTGCGAGGACCTTCGGCAATTTATGGTGACGGCGGAACGGGTGGTGTTATCAATATCATTACTCGTCAGCCCAGCTTAGAGGAGGCAACGGTTAACAGCGAAATCGGTGTGTCTGCATCCTTGGGCGAACTCGAAGGTGAGAGTTTTGGCAATAGCCAGAGGTTTTCCCTCTCGGGTACAGAAAGGAATGTTGACTACGTGATTAGCCTATCGCACGTAAACACGGGTTTGTTTTATGACGCTGAAGGCGATTTGATCCCTGCTTTCGGTGCGGAATCGATCGCCGATACAGAAACGTTTAACGTACTAGGTAAGCTCGGTGTAAACCTTGATAACGAGCAGCAACGTTTGCAATTTACCTTAAATCACTTTCGTGATTCTAGGAATACTGCTATTTTCTCCGACCCCGCTGTTGACGAATTTCCAGGTCAACCAAAGGCCCGTGCGCTGGATGTTGGCGAATTAGACTTTATCGATGCTCAAAATCCGGTTAATCTCAATACGGTTCTCAATTTCGACTACACGCATAGAAACCTCTGGGGCAGTCAGCTGCAAGCACAACTGTATTATCGGGACTTGAATAATTTCGGTCGTCCTGTAGATACTCGAGATATCCCAGCGCTGAGTGCGATTACTCGCTACGTGATCCGCGGCGAAACCTGGGGCGGGCGCTTGCAAGTTGATACTCCCTTATTTCAAACTGCTAATCTTCTGTGGGGAGTTGACTACAAAAATGAAGATATTGTCACGAGTTTTGAGGTTTTCGATCCGCTAGAGTTTGACACTAGTAATAGTAGAGTCTTGCGTAGAATTGACGAAATTAATGATTCTGCTCCCTATACTCTAGAAAGCGTTGGGTTATTTGCTCAGGCAAGGTGGGACATTAGCGATCGCCTAGCGTTGAGTGGCGGACTGCGTTACGAAACGGGCAATGTAATTATCGACGATTACACCACCTTCGACCAAACGGTAGCAATTGCAGGAGGAGAACGGGACTTTAGCGACACCGTATTTAATGCAGGTATTGTCTATGACATTACCAATGCCATCAGTCTGTATGCTAACTTTGCCCAAGGCTTCTCAATTCCTAGTGTTAGCCGTGCCCTTTCGGTTCCCCCACCCGACTTTACAATCAAAGACGGTTTAGGGGCGATCGCACCGCAGAAAGTCGATAACTACGAACTTGGCATCCGCGGCATCTGGGGAAACGTTCAAGCTTCTGTCGCCGGATTTTACAACACTTCTGAAGAAGGTGTCGGTCTCACATTTGACGAGACGGCTGGCACGTTTCGTATCCAGCGCGAACCCACGCGAATTTTTGGTGTTGAGGCAACATTAGATTGGCAGCCAGGAGCCGGTTGGCAACTTGGAGGAACTTTTGCTTGGCAAGAAGGAAACTTTTCTCCTCAAGGAACGAATGACTTTTTCCCGCTCGATAGCTTTTCGATTTCGCCGATCAAAGCAACGCTTTACCTCGAACATCAAACCACCCCAATTTGGCGCAATCGCCTGCAAACAATATTTATTGGTTCGCGCGATCGCGCGTTTGAGCAAGGCACCGATCCTGTTGCAATTGAGAGTTACTTTGTCGTGGACTACATCACAAGCCTTCGTCTAGGTACTGGAACGCTATCACTGGGTATTGAAAATTTGTTTGACAATCAATACATTCCCGCCGATGCGCAATTGAATGGCGGTTTCGGTAACTCGTTTAGGATAGCGGCACCAGGGAGAAGAATTAGCGTTCGATACGGTTTTGACTGGTAACTTGACTCGCATTCAAGGGTTGTTGTGTCAAAACGTCAAAGGTCAATATGCGTCCCATCCAACGATTGTTGATAATTATCTTAGTTACTGTCATCTCAGCTTGCGGTCACACTACCTCTCAACGCGAACCTGAGACGGCTGTGCCTAACTCGCCAACCTCCGACTGTCAAGTCATCCGACACGAACTCGGCGAAACTCGTATTTGTGGAACGCCTCACAGCGCGATCGCCCTCGATCCCCATGTCCTCGATCTTATGCTGTCGCTTGGTATCCAACCTGTCGGTTATGCTGAGGTCAGCGAACACTTGCTCGGTTCGCCTAAATTGGGCGAACCGATGGTGCAAATTAAGTACCTCGGCAATCGCGTCACGAGCAATCCAACGCACATTGGTACGCGGGAAAGCCCTTCACTGGAAGCAATTGTTCGACTCAATCCTGAGCTAATTCTCAAGGAATGGCCTGATACGCCACTTTATACCAACCTCACCAAGATTGCCCCCACATTAATTGTTAGAAATAGTTCCGCTGATTATCAATGGCAACAAGGTCTTTTGACATTAGCTCAAGTCTTCAACCGCGAACAACAAGCTAAACAAGTTATCGACGAATACGAGCAATCAATTGCTCAAGCAAAAGCCGAACTCGATTTGGTCGCGAATAACTCAAACGTTTTATTACTCGCTATGGGAGGAGTAGACAAAATAGCGATAGATACTGAGGAGACATTCGTCAAAACGCTGCTCAAAGAGCTTGGCTTTCAACTAACAACACCCAAACAGTTACAAGGACGAGAGGGACGGATTGATATTTCACTCGAAATCGTTCCGCAACTTGATGCTGATATGCTTTTCGTTTCAGCTGGCTGGGATAGCACGGTAGAGGATATTCAAAACTTGTGGAGGCAACACCCAATTTTGCGATCGCATCCTGCTGCGCGAGCCAGACGAGTCTACGTCATCGACGGTCAATTAAGTCGAATTCGCGGTCCGATTGCGTCTGAGTTAATGCTCGCAGAAATTCGCAAGCTACTGTTGCCATTAGGCTCCTCAAATCAACTCACACCAGAAAATTCAGATCCTGTTTCTCAGGTAAATCCGAATTGAGATCGAGAGTAGGAATGTATCTTAGGTCAGTTATCTATTTCAACTAAAGAATTTGCGTTTCTGCTCAACTGTCTATCACATACAGGTTCAGCAATGACTAATCGTACCTTAGCGAACTGCCGTTTCTGTTCAGTTGTCTCCAGAACTAACGGCGAAGACCCCATTGGCACCGCTGAAAATTTTGACCAGTGACTTTTCGTCGAAATCGCTCAACCCTGGACTGGCGAAGTTATGGATAACAATCCAATCGTCGTGCAAATTAAGAACGCAAGCAGGGCATTAATGCAACAAGGAGTTAAGTTAGAATTCTTAACAATTGCTCCTGACCGCGACTACTCTCAACCCAGTATGGCTCGCATACTTCACTATAGCCGCCCTGTGGGACTATTTGCGAAGTTTCACAAGCAAGAGTTTCTCGTACCCAACGCGGAGATTTCCTCCTTAATAACAGCGTTACTGAGCAACCCTGATGAGTTATTGCACTTCAACTCATATCAGCAACAAACGCATCATATCCGCGAATTTTTCGTCTGCACTCACGGCGATGTTGATATTGCCTGCGCTCGGTTTGGCTATGCTATCTACAAGACATTACGCTCTGAGTATGGTGCAAACTCCACAGGGCAGCTACGCGCGTGGCGATGTTCGCATTTTGGCGGTCACAAATTTGCCCCAACGCTGATTGATTTTCCTGAAGGACGATACTGGGGGCATCTAGAGCCAGAAATACTCGCTCTACTGGTGCATCGTATCGGTTCCGTAACAAACTTAGAGCGCTTTTATCGCGGTTGGGCGGGACTCGGTATGTACGAACAAATTGCCGAGCGAGCGATTTGGATGCAACAGGGTTGGGACTGGCTCAACTACCATAAAGTTGGTCAAACGTTAGTACGAGATGAAACTCATGGTCAGTGGAATGCTGATTGGGCGGAAGTCCGAATTGATTTTGTTGCTTTTGATGGGAGTGTCTCTGGAGCGTATGAAGCACGCGTTGAGGTGAGTGGTGAGGTGATGACAATGGGACACTCAGGGGACGAACAATCAATCGGTGCAGTTAAGCAATACCGAGTCAGCCGTTTGGTTCGAGTAGTGTAATGTTTTCCTTGTGAAAAGCAGAAGACCGCGATTATGTAAACTTTGATTGTGTTTTTTAGCAAGATGATCTGTTGACGTACAGTTGTAATTAAGCAGGCAATCATCTCAGTTATCGGATTGTGACACCTTACTACTTCACGAGACAAATGCAGCAGATGAAATAGCAGTCGTGACTCAGCGCTGAGCTTTTGTAGTTATGTTGCATACCACGAAACATAGCCAAACAACCAATATCAAGTTTCAGGATCAATACCAACGTTGGGGATTGAGCGATCGCCATGTTTTAATTGTCTTACTCTTGAGTGCGATCGTTATTGGTTGCAATCGTAATTCTGACCTCAATCAAATTGCCCTATCTTCAAAAAATCAAGGACTTACCCAAAGTACAGAACTGAAAATTTGGTGGGATAAAGGTTATACCCTAGAAGAAGATGAAGCACTCCAGCAAGTTGTTAGCCGTTGGGAACAGCAAACTGGCAACCAAGTTCAGCTATCTCACTACAATAACGATGAACTATCGCGAAAGGCACAGAGGGCAATTCAGGCAGGTAATCCACCTGATATTTTAATGAATGATAGTGCTGAAAGAGTGCTCAACCCGCGTCTTGCTTGGGAAGGTAAATTAGCAGATGTTTCCGATATTATCGAGCCAATTAAGCATCATTATTCTGATACCATACTCACAGACGTTTATTTCTACAACAATCTCAAAAAAGAGTACAGTTATTATGCAATTCCTATTCATCAAGCAATACCGCTAATTTTTTACTGGCGGGATTTGCTCAAAACATCAGGTTATAGCGAACAAGATATTCCCCAAGATTGGCATGGCTTTTGGGAATTCTGGCAAGAAATACACAAGACTGTTCCACTACAGCAAAAAAAAGTTTACGGCATTGGTTTGCCAATGTCAGATCGGGCTGGAGACACTTATGAAGTGTTTGAACAAATTTTAGAAGCTTATGATGTTCAACTTCTAGATTCTCAAGGTCAGTTGCGTGTTGACGATCCTCAAATTCGTCAAGGCATTATTCAATGCATCAGTTGGTACACTAAGTTTTACCGACAAGGCTACGTACCACCAGAAGCAATCAATTGGCTCAACCCAGACAACAACCGCAGCTTGCTCAATCGTCATATTGCCATGACGCCGAATAACTCGCTCTCAATTCCTGCTGCTGTGCGCCAAGCACCAGATCTTTACCGCAACAAGTTGGGTACTTTGCGGTATCCGAATAAGCCAAGTGGTAAACCGATGCGATACTTAACCTTAGTACGGCAAGTTGTGATTTTTGCAGAATCGCAGAACTTGGAACTAGCCAAAGACTTTATCACTTATTTAATTCAACCAAAAATATCGGGAGATTACCTTAAAGCTGCTGGAGGGCGCACCTTACCAGTTCATAAACTCGTCTGGCAAGATCCCTTCTGGACTGATCCTGCTGATCCGCACATCTCAACTGCTGCTCAGCCATTAATCAAAGAACAAACACGCTTGTTTTATACTGCTCAAAACCCTGCTTACAGCGTAGTTTTAGAAGAAAACATTTGGGGTGACGCTATTCATAAAGTCGTAGCTGATGGTGTTTCTCCAGAACAAGCAGCAGATGAAGCTATTGCACGAATCAAGCAAATCTTTGCTGAGTGGAAGTAATCATATTCCTTCTTTTAAAAGTGCCAACTAACTACAATAAAACTTATAGTCAACTTAAATGTATATCTAAACGCATTAATCTTTCCTCAGTGTACTCTGCGGTGTAGTTCGTTTTAGTCATTCTGTTCAGTGCGTAATTCTTGCGCAGCGTATCTATGAAGTTCTGGGAGCAGCATCTCACAACAAAAGTTGCCGGTTCCTTTTTACTATTGTCCCTCATGGCTGTTGGTGTTGTGGGCAGCGTTGCCTTTTTTCAAGCCAGAGAGGCATTAAAACAGGCTGCATTTAATCGTCTGAGTGTTGCAGCCACACTTAAAGAAGAAGAAATTACACGTTGGTTTGAAGATCAGCGACAGGATTTTTTGCTTGTTACTCAGTACCCAGCAGTCCAAAGAAATCTAGAAACACTCTTGCGCGAACAAAATGAGCCACAGAACCTGATTGTTTATAAAACGCTTTTAGATTACTTAATTGGTGTAACTCAAACAAAGCCAGCTTTAAGCGAAATTTTTATCCTCGATCGCAGCAATCAAATCATTCTCTCTACTGATCGACAGCGTGAAGGAAATTACGAAATTCTTGCCAACGTAACTTATCTTGAACAAGTTGATCCAGGAGAATCTTTTGCACCAATTTTTTATGTTTCACCGATTACTCACGAGCCATCTGTAACTTTAGCAACACCGATTCGCGATCGCACACAAGTCCGTCAAGGCGTCATCTTAGCACACTTAAACTTAGACCGCATCGATCAAATTGTCCGCGAACGCACAGGCTTAGGAACAACCGGAGAAACTTATTTAGTTGGTTCCTTGGTAACTCAAAACACATTTATCTCGAAAGAAGACACCAATACGCGCGAGTTTCCTGAAGGAGTCAGTAGCCAAGGTATTGATGCAGCAATGAGTGGTGTTAGTGGTGCAGGATTGTATCTAAATTACGCCAAAATACCTGTAATCGGCGTGTATCGCTGGCTCAATGAACAAGATCTGGCGTTACTAGTAGAAATGGAGCAGGAAGAAGCATTTGCCCCAGCCCGTCAATTAGCGACAACACTCGTGTTGGTAGGACTCGTTGCAGTCGCAGCGCTATCAATTGGTGTGTATTGGTTAACGCATCAACTCAAAATCTCTCGCGAACAATTAGAAAACTATAGTCATCAATTGGAACAAAAAGCTCAAGAAGCTGAGACTGCAAACCGTGCCAAAAGTGAGTTCTTGGCTAATATGAGTCACGAACTTCGTACTCCGCTTAATGCCATTCTTGGTTTTACGCAATTGCTAAGTCGTACTTCGCCAGTTAATCTTGCACAGCGCGAGAATCTAGAAATTATTAGTCGTAGTGGCGAACATTTACTAACACTCATCAACGATGTTTTGTCGATGGCAAAAATCGAAGCAGGGCGCACGATATTAAATGAAAATAGTTTTGATTTGTATGAATTGCTTGATTCCCTAGAAGAGATGCTCAAGTTAAAAGCAGAATCGCAAGGCTTGCAGCTTGTTTTTGAACGCAGTCCTGAAGTTCCTCAATATATCCAAGCTGATGAGAGCAAATTGCGTCAAGTCTTAATTAATCTGCTTAGTAATGCGGTTAAATTTACACAAACAGGAAAAGTCATCCTACGCGTGAGAGGAGTCAATTCCCATTACCCATTACCGATTACCCATTACCACCTCTATTTTGAAGTTGAAGACACTGGTTGTGGCATTGCGCCAGCCGAACTCACACGCTTGTTTAAACCTTTCGTTCAAACAAAAGCCGGTGGAACTCGTGAAGGAACAGGTTTAGGTTTAGCAATTAGTCAACAGTTTGTGCGCTTGATGGGCGGAGAGATTGCTGTTCAGAGCATCGTCGGGCAAGGAACAGTTTTTAGTTTTGAGATTCAAGTTAGCCCCGCACAATCTGAAGTTGAGATGCGACAACAATACCAAAGAGCGATCGCACTCGCACCAAATCAACCTCAATATCGCATTTTAGTCGTCGAAGACAAATGGGAAAATCGTCAGCTTTTAGTCAAAATGTTAACATCGCTTGGTTTTGAGGTACGTGAAGCTGAAAATGGTCAAGTGGGAGTAGCACTTTGGCAAGCGTGGGAACCGCATCTCATTTGGATGGATATGCGGATGCCTGTGATGGATGGTTATGAAGCAACTAAACGTATTAAAACTCATTTGAAAGGTCAAGCAACAGTGATTATTGCACTAACTGCCAGCGCCTTTGATGAGGAAAGATCAATTATTTTATCTACTGGTTGTGATGACTTTGTTTGTAAACCTTTCCGTGAAGAAGAAATTTTTGAAAAAATAGCAAAACATTTAGGAGTACGCTACATTTACGACCCAACTCCTACCGAGGAAGAAGTTAGAGTACATTTAGTTCGCGAACCTGCATTGTTGAGAAACGAACTTGCGCGAATGCCTTCTGAGTGGGTAGCACAGTTATATCAAGCCGCGTTGCAGACTGATGAAAAATTAATTTTTAGTTTACTTGAACAAATTCCAGATGAACTTGCCGCATTAACAAGTGCTCTAACAGATTTAGTCAATAACTTTCGCATTGATCAAATCATTGAGCTAACGCAACCGAATTCAGAATGAATAATCATACGCAAACACCTAAAGCTAATATTCTCGTTGTTGACGATCGCCCAGAGAATCTACGGCTTTTATCAGCCATGCTGACGCAGATGGGGTATGAAGTCCGTCGTGTCATCAATGGGCAAACAGCACTAAAAACTGCTCAGGTTGCACCACCTGATTTAATATTGCTCGATATTATGATGCCAGATATGAATGGCTATGAAGTTTGCCAGCATCTCAAAGCTGAAGAGCAAACGCGTGATGTTCCAGTAATTTTTATCAGTGCGCTTGATGAAGTATTTGATAAAGTTAAAGCTTTTGCAGTTGGTGGCATTGATTACATCACAAAACCGTTTAGTGAGGAAGAAGTTTTTGCACGAGTAGAAAATAATTTGACGATCCAGAGGTTGCAAAAGCAACTGACAGAGCAAAACACACTTTTGCAACAAGAAATCCGCACGCGTGAAAAGGCAGAAGCAGCACTGCGGTTAACTCAGTTTTATCTCGATAGATCGCGGGATGCTGTTTGTTTTATCAATGCTGATGCACAGTTTGTTTATGTCAATGAAGCTGCTTGTCGAATTTTAGGCTATTCTCAAAATCAACTACTCAGTATGTCAGTGCGTGATGTTAATCCTAATTTTCCAACAGAGATTTGGCAGTCACATTGGCAAGAAATTAAACAAAAAGGCTCTTTTACCTTTGAATCAACTTCGCACACCCAGGATGGAAGAGAGTTAAACGTAGAGATTACTACTAATTATTTGGAGTTTAATAATCAAGAGTACAACTGTGCGATTGTACGCGATATTACCGCACGCAAGGAGACAGAAGCAGCACTTAAACGCAGCGAAACTAAATTTCGTCATCTTTTTGAGAATGCTCCAGTAGGAATTATTTGCGCTCACATTCAAAATGGTCTAATTCTAGAAGCTAATAAATGTTTTCTTGAGATGTTAGGATACAGTGCATCAGAAGTTATTCACCAAAAAGCGATCGCTGAATTTTTTAATTCAAATACTCAACAACAAATCTGGGAGAATATCCAAAGTCAAGGACAGATCCACAACTTAAAAACCGAGATTCACAAACACAACGAAGCAACAATGCGCGTGTTACTCTCCGCATGGATGGATGTTGTTGAAGATCACCTAGAAATTATCGTAATTGACATTGATTAAATCAATGATAAAGATGCTCACCGACTGAAGTCGGGGCTACCCAAGCAAAGTGTACCTTCGTACACTAAAACTTTTACCAGTGAGTCCACAAAGGTGGATGATTATTTAGTAGTAAATTCATTCGCCAAGCTTTCTCTCAAAGATGAGACTCGCAGCCGGTTTGAATAACAACCTATACTCTATAAAGTGTTGAACAAAGAGAATAAGTTGTGGATGTAGTATTAGAGCGATCGCACCAGTTAAAACAAGCCTTACTAGATTTTGTTTTGACAGCCGAAGGCGATTTAGCAGCAGCGCTTGAAGCTTATGTAGCAAAGCAGGCGCGGCGAGACAAAGGAAAAGCGCAACAGGATATTATTGTTGATAGCTTTTTGAGTGAAGGGCAAGTCGGGGACAAAACACCATTAGACTTATTTATTAAAGATCATCCGGATTTATCTCAAAGCGATCGCCAGTTAGTGAAGAGTTGGCATCGTAGCTTTATGGGCTTATTTGCAATTACTCAAATTTTGCCTGACGGATTTGAGTTAATGAACTGGCTGACAGCTAAACAATACGTAGTCAAACCTGATAATGCTCAATTTGCCGAAGAAATTCGCCGCTACAAAGAAGGAGAAATCTTACTCACACGGATTTCACCAGTGACAGAGACTTATTGGACATTTTCGGGACCTTGTACGCCATTGGGTAGATTGGGTAAGCCGAAACTAGCAGTAGCCATTGGCAATTTCAAAGACAACTACAAAAATCATCTTTACAGCGACGCGCCTGACTTACTCGCCGAAGCTTGGGAATCTGTCGCACGTTACCACCAACAGTTTATCGATTTCTTTGGTAGTGACGAAGTGATAATGCCAGGGTATCAACTCAATAAAAAGATTGCTGAATTTCAAGAAGTCTTAATGCAACAGCGTTTAGCAGCAGCCGGTATTGACGAATCTAAAACACTAGCAGAAGTAGCACAAGAAGCAGGAATTGACAAAGAGGAACTCGAAGCCGCCGCCGCAGAAGCAGGTGTAGATGGCAAAGTAGCTCAATTATTTGAGAACAAAACGACGGCTAAAATGGTGATGCCAAAAGTCGATCTCCCTGCTGAACTCAAAAAAGCCGAACAGGTAACAGCAATATCGCATCCCCGTTGGGGACAAATGTTTTTACCTACCTATTATCGTGTTGTGGCGTTACTAGAAGCCAAAGATTGGCAAACTATTGAAGGTGCAGAAAAACTAATTCGCAACTATCTAGAAGATCCCAAAATTAATGCATTTATTTGGCAGCGTTTAGCTCAGCAGTATCCTACACAACTAGAACAAGTTTTGCAAACAGTACTCCAGCGTCCATTTCAAATTGACCGCGATTTAGAACCACTGCTAGAAGAATTTGATAAACCACTCGAACCAGAATTACCAGAAATCGCCAGCGTTCCAGTTCATTTACACAATTTATTTGAAGAAGCCGTCGCAGAAGTCAACAAGTCAAAATCGAAAAAGACGAAAAAGAAAGCAGCACTAGGCTTCCAAAAATCTTAATTCTCCGCTACTGTTCCATATTCTGAATAGTCAACACCTGTGGTGGCGTTGCATCTGGCGGAT
Organism: Gloeocapsopsis sp. IPPAS B-1203; assembly: GCF_002749975.1. Classification (NCBI taxonomy): domain Bacteria; kingdom Bacillati; phylum Cyanobacteriota; class Cyanophyceae; order Chroococcidiopsidales; family Chroococcidiopsidaceae; genus Gloeocapsopsis; species Gloeocapsopsis sp. IPPAS B-1203. The sequence continues at coordinate 591,810 of NZ_PEIG01000001.1, forward strand.
AGAGAAAATTGACTTGTACGAGACGGCGATCGCCTGGGGGCATATTTAATAATACAAGTGGTTCTCCTGCTTGTCCTCTTTTTTGTACTAAGTGGACATAGCGAGTCTGGGGTAAACCGCGATCGTCACTATACCGCAGTCTTACTGTACCGCGAAAGAAGTTTTGAGTCGCAGGCGGAATCAAGAACCGCAATCCACCTTGCGTTAATTCGTCTTCCTTCAGTGGTGTTTGTAGCGATACACTAATTGTCTGGGGTTGATTAGTATTGTTGTACAACGGCAAACTCAGGTTGTATTCAACGCCATAATTACCGTGGGCTTGATAGGCAGTATCAGGATAACGTACCAACAATGGCGCACTTTGGACTTGATTTGTCCCTTGTCTACCCGCAGTTAAGGTACTTAAACCATAAGAAAATGCTTGACCCCGCTGAGGAATACTCAGATGTTGCACACTAGGACTATCAAAAAGTTGAGCTTGCCATTGAGAACCTTGCGCAACTCCAGCAACGCGACCATATATGACTTTACCACCTGCTTCGGGGGGAGTCGGAGCGCGATCGCGCGGTCCAGCTAAATTTCCTGTTTCTAATAACTGTTGCCATTCTGTTGAAGTGGGTGCGCGTTCGCTACCATCAGCATTAGACTTAGCATACATTGCTAAACTTGCCGCATAAACTCTCCCACTGCTACGCAGCCGCATTAAAGTAGAACGTCCATTAATGGGTGGTTCTAAAGTTTGCACAGGAATTGGTAAATTGAGCAACATCTGGCTTTGCTGCGGCGGAATAGTCACTTTTGCCGGAAATATCGATTGTCTTTGTCCGCGTAGAATATCATTCATCACGCGATCGCCTGGACCTGCAAAAATAGTTCCTAAAGGATTTTCAGCTTGCGGCGGTAAGTCAATAAATGGTGCGTCAGGTTGACTTAAATAACTCGCGGCTTGTAAGACATCGACTGTCACGGGTTGCGTACTGGGGTTATGCAGTAACACTCCTAAATAAAGCGTGCGTAAGTCTTCTGGAGAAGTTGCTTTAGCAATGTGATGAGCAAAAATATCAAATCGTCCTTGAAACGGGAAGTTGAGGTGCGCACTTGCAGCTTGTTTCCCCGTCGGCGGAAATGTAGATAATAAAATTCCCTCAGTTTGGACAACTTCTGGGCTATTGCTATTGAATACGGGAACAGTATCTAAAGAACCTGGCAAGGGACGTACTTGTTGCGGTTGTACGATTTCTTGTTGCGGTGGTGTCGGTGTTGGGGTAGGTGTGGCTTGAGCAAATGTGAATAGGGGTAACAATGAGAACATAGCAACAGTCAAGGGTCAGCGAATGAGGGTCAGAAATTGGTTTTCTGCCCTTGTGTTAAGTTGTGATTGATTTAAAATAAGACACAACATAACTTATAAAAGTGCCATTTTTTGAATAATTAATATGAAGTCTTTTGTGACTTGTTGGATATTCTCGTCTGTCAAAATTGGTACGTGAACGAAAAGACAATTGGTGTTTAACTTTTGTGTTGTAATGTGGTTTAAAACTGCAAAATAAAGTCCTTCGCATACAAATTTTCCGGCATCATGACTAATTTGTGTCATGGAAAGCTCAGCAATCAGTTGTTCTAAATCAATTGGCGATCGCATAACAACATCTCCACAAGTAGCATGAGATTCTACAGTAAGTTGCGATCGGCTTTCTGCCATCCCACAACAAATAATCGCAGTAGGTTGGATTTCAGTAATTTTGCTGTTGACATAATTGCTGGCTTGTTCAGTATCGACAGGTAGTTTTCGTAAAACGGTTAGTAGCGGTAGTTTTAAATCGCTATTTGTAAGATATAGCTCGTGGATTTTCGCAATGAGATCGTCGGATGAATTGGATTTGTGATGTGGTAGCCATGTTGTAAATGAGGTTAGGAGAATTCGAGGAGGCATATAACCAATCCTAGGAGAATCACAGATGCCTTTCGACTCCCTTCGGGGCTATCCAGGCAAAGTGTACCTTCGTACAGTAAAACAAGATTTTTATGGGTAAGTTCACCTCCGTGAACTTTGTTTATAGTGTGCCAATTCATTCGCTTAGCATTCATACAGAAGATTTAATGAATTGGTTTCCCTTACAATAAGTTTAGTGGGTAATAATTAAAGGGGGTCTGCCCGATGGCAGCGATCGCAGTTATAGACTACGATATGGGTAATTTGCACTCTGTCTGCAAGGGTTTAGAAAAAGCTGGAGCAACTCCGAAAATTACTGACTCAGCAATGGAATTAGCAAAAGCTGATGCGCTAGTGCTACCTGGCGTAGGTGCGTTCGATCCAACAGTGCAACATATTAGATCCCGCAACTTGGTTAAACCCATTAAAGATGCGATCGCAGGCGGTAAACCGTTTTTAGGCATCTGTATGGGGCTGCAAGTATTATTTGATAGCAGCGAAGAAGGTGTAGAACCAGGATTAGGAATCATCTCTGGTAAAGTACGACGCTTTAAAAGCGAACCAGGAATTACTATTCCGCACATGGGTTGGAATCAACTAGAACTTACTCAACCTCATTGTCCTCTATGGCAAAATCTATCATTGCAGCCTTGGGTTTATTTTGTCCATTCTTACTATGTCGATCCTGAAGATCCTGCAGTTCAAGCAGCAACAGTCACGCATGGTAGTCAAACTGTGACAGCAGCGATCGCCCGTGACAATCTCATGGCAATGCAATTTCACCCTGAAAAATCCTCCACAGCTGGATTACAAATCCTCTCCAACTTCGTGCAGCAAGTTCGCACTGTCGTACCAGTGTAGATATACATTGCTGTAGAGGTAGATGCTAGTTACAGTTTCCCTAGCTCCTAGCCCCTCTTTAATGCGAATTCACGGCAATCGTCTCATCAAAACATTACCAGGAAAAGACACGCGACCAACTACAGGAAGGGTGCGCGAAGCAGTGTTTAATATTTGGCAAGGTGCAATCGCAGGTAGCCGGTGGCTAGATCTGTGTGCAGGTAACGGTTCAATGGGTGCAGAAGCTTTATGTCGTGGTGCAACCCTAGTTGTAGGAATTGAACACTCAAGTCGTGCCTGTACAATTATTAAAGAAAATTGGCAACGAGTATCAAAACCAGATCAAACCTTTCAAGTTTTGCGCGGAGATGTCGTGCAGCGGTTAAAAACACTTTCAGGACAACAGTTTGATCGCATCTACTTCGATCCACCTTATGCAAGTGATTTATATCTACCAGTGTTGCAGGCGATCGCACAGTATCAATTGCTGCATCCGAAGGGCGAACTTGCAGTAGAACATCATCCCAATCTGCCTAAAGTACAACTATCTACACTAGAAATCTGTCGCGAAAAAGTTTACGGGAATACTGCTGTTACGTTCTATCGTGCAGTGTAACTCGAAAAATTAAAAGCCCTTCTAATGATTTTAGAAGGGCTAGCAACCTCGATTAGGTAATGGTTGGTGCAGTTTATAAACCCAACTGCTTGCCACGCTTGTATTGCTGATACGCAGCAAAAAATAAACCAGCCAAAGTAATTACTATCAAGCCCAGAACAATACCATCGAGTAGTGGTTCAACCATGCAATATCTCCTGTTGCGATCGCATAATAAGCGCTGCGCTACGCGCAATTGCGCTTCGTGGCTTAGGCTGTATGAGGTTAGATAACTCAACAGTAGCCAACAGTAATAGACTTTTACCAGCATACACTGAATTACTGATGTGAGAAAACCTGGTTATTGGTAAATCTTCTACACAAAACTTAACTATAAATGCTGATTTAGCTGACTTTGCTTGCGAACACTATCAAGAACTTTTAAGCTATGTGTTAGGAGATAAATATTTTTGTGAATTCTCAATTCAAGTAATCAGCTTTTGGCTAATCAGTTCGCTAAACCAGAAATTCTGCTCCAGCGGCTTGCATTCATCGCTTTGGCGATTTTGTTAGTTGCAATTTTAGTTGTTGTAGGTGTGCATAGGGTAAGAGTTTCTGAACCTTATGTTAAGAATGTTTTGTCATTAGCAGGAGATCCCGTACGCGGAAATGCAATTTTTCAAATGAACTGTGCTGGTTGTCATGGATGGCAAGCTGATGGTAACGTTGGTCCTAGTTTGCAAGGTGTTTCTAAGCGCAAGTCTCGCTTTGGTCTAATCCATCAAGTCATTAGCGGCGATACGCCACCGATGCCACAGTTCAAGCCAAGTCCCAAAGAAATGGCAGACTTGTTAAGTTATTTAGAGACTCTTTAAGAAACGACTAAATTTACTAGATCCAAACTGCCTCTCGAACTCAACCAAGTATTCCTCTGGTAGCAAAAACTCCGTAACTGATTGATTAAACTCTTGTGGATGGTCAAATTGTGCACTCCTCTCAATTTTGCCTGTGTCAATCTTCATCGTCTTGTCGTTTATCTGAGCATGACTACCGTTATTTAAGAAAACTAATGAAAATGTCATAGCGGCGATCGCCACTATAGTTGTCTGCTGTTTTCAAAATTTTCTTCCTTCAGTGCACATATATCAATGGACAACGCAACCTAGGGTATAAACGTTTATTCTATATGTCGCTACATTATCAATAGCCTTCGACACAGAAACTCTTAATATGTTGGCAATATGATTAATCGCGCTTGACCAACAAAAAACCTGAGCGATCGCAGCAATTACGACTCAAACTGAAACACCAAGAGAAACTTCATTACATTCTGTTGCAATGTGCTTGTTAGTCTGCATTAACTGTGATGTAGAATTAATCGCCGTACCATAGGGCTTTTCTTTGTTAAGATACAGCCACGTAGGCACCTGGCGGACAAGATCGCGATCGCCTTCAAAACAAATTGTCTCTTGCTTCAGGGCAGATTTCAGATGAGTGTAGCCTATCCAAACATGAGTGAATGCACTCAGATCAGCTGAGATCAAAACATCCACTCGAAAGCCTGGATCTTTTTGACACACATCCACTTCTCTATCCTCAATCACTACCCACCAGCTACGTTGGGTTTTACGCCCCTTCGTTAACCCACGAAAGTCAAACTGAAGCACAATTTTTTGCTTGGGTACTGCCTCAAGATTGATTTCTCGCTTCATCGCCCACATCAACAAGGCATCATCCAAATCCTCTGAGATAATATGTCCACCTCCCCATTGTTGTGCCCAAGCACTCATCGCCTCAATAATGGGTCGCATGGCTTCTCCCGCTGGGGTAAGAACGTACTCATGCCCCTGCCCAGTTTCCTTTTCATAGCTGACAACCACTCCTGCTTTCTCAAGTTCTTTGAGTCGTTGAGCCAAAAGAGCACGAGACATTAACGGTACTCCTCGACTAATGTCATTGAAGTAGCGACTGCCGTACAGCATTTCTCGCAGCACCAAAGGATTCCAGCGATCGCCAATCACTTCAGCAGCTTTTGCCACCGGACAGAATTGCCCATATCCCTTTCTCATAGCATATCCAGGGAGAACCTAAATCAGGTTCAGATATTAAACTTGTAACACCTAATCCGGCAATCCAGAATAAAAGTATCACAAGATTTAATGAAGGCTATTCGAGGTTAATGTAACAAACTACACAGACAATTTAACACTGTATCGAGTGAAGCTCATGAAAAATCTAGCAATTGTCATCCGCGATGATGGCTACGACAAGTTATTAACTCCACTCACGTTTGCTTATGTCATGGCAAGCAAGGGTGTTGAGGTAGATATCCTCTTCTCACTATGGGCAGTTCGTATACTTACCCCAGAAGGTGTGAACTCCTCCAAAATTGAAGGACGTCATGCACCAGATGAGGAATGGCTACGAGGACGGTTGGCGCAAAACGGCGACTTTGTAGAAATTTACGATTTCATCAAGGTTTTGAAAGAGACTGGCAAGGTGCATTTCTTTGGTTGCAAGTTGGCAGCAGCCACCTTTGAAGTGAGCGAAAAGAACTTGATTCCAGAAGCAGAAATCGTCAATCCTGCTTGGTTCTTGAGTGAAAAGGCTGTAAAAGCAGATCACTGCCAATATTTCTGAATTCCTTTCTCATAGCGTATCTAAGAAGATTGCAAATTAGGTTCAGATCTTGAACTTGTAACACCTGATCCGGCAAATCAAAATGGGAGCATCACAAGAATTAAAGGAGTCTGTCTCATGTTAGAACAACAGACTGCAACAACCTTCCAACAAGAAAGGATAGATTGGTTGTCCCTGGCGGAATCTTTAGGAAACCAATTTGCAGCAAGAGAAGTCGAAGCCGATGAGAGCGACCTGTTTGTCGCGGATAATATGACCAGATTGAAAGTATCTGGGCTGATGGCAGCAGGTGTCCCGACTGAACTAGGTGGTGGCGGAGCCAGCTATACTGAGCTTTGTACTGTGCTACGGATTTTGGGGCGCTATTCCAGTTCAACAGCACTGGCGTTTTCTATGCATACACATCAGGTCATGATACCAACTTGGCGCTGGAACAATCAGAAGGCTCCAGTGGATGGGTTACTCAGACGAGTGGCAACAGAGCAACTGATTATGCTCAGTAGTGGCGGTTCTGATTGGTTACAAAGTTCTGGCACAGCGATCAAAGTAGAAGGTGGATTTCTAATTACAGCTCGTAAAGTATTTGCTAGCGGTGCGCCGATCGCAAATTTATTAATGACAAGCACTGTTTATCAAGATCCCGAAATAGGGTCTACGGTATTACATTTTGCGGTTCCTATGACTGCCCAGGGCGTGACGATTGAATCCACTTGGCAAGCAATGGGGATGCGGGGAACAGGTTCGCATGATGTTGTGCTGTCTGATGTGTTTGTACCGGATGCGGCAATTGCTTTGCGTAGAGAACAAGGCAAGTGGCATTTTATTTTTCACCTCATCTCGATGGTGGCAATTCCATTAGTTTATTCGGTTTATGTTGGGGTTGCAGAAGCAGCGCGCGATCGCGCAGTTCAACTAGCAAAGAAACGTCACACTGATGAACATCTTTGCTACATGGTAGGAGGTTTAGACAATGAATTGATGGCTGCAAAACTATCACTCCAGCATATGATTTCTACTGCTGTAGTCAGTCAACCTGGCTTTGAAACCACAAATCAAATTATGACAGGACGGGCACTAGTTGCCAAAGCGGTACTAAACGTTGCTGATTTGGCGATGGAAATTGCGGGAGGAAGTGCATTCTATCGTAAACTGGGTTTGGAAAAATTGTTCCGCGATTTGCAAGGAGCGCGCTATCATCCTTTACGGGAGGAGGCTCAGCGCAAGTTATCGGGTCAACTAGCACTTGGGTGGAATGTGTCTTCTTTATAAAGTCGTGTCATTTGGAGCGATTGCCCGTAAATGTGAATCGTGATGAATCAAGCAATTAACGACTAATTAAATTGCTGCGCATAATATCGGGCGTAGCGGCGTGATAGAGCTAATAATTCTTCATGCGTACCTGATTCGACAATTTGCCCCTGTTCGATCACTAAAATGCGATCGCAGCGCCGCACAGTAGCTAGACGGTGGGCAATGATAAATACAGTACGACTGTGCATCAGTCGTTCTAAGGCTTCTTGTACCAAAGTTTCCGATTCAGAATCTAAAGCACTAGTAGCTTCATCAAGAATGAGAATGCGCGGATTGAGGAGTACTGCACGGGCGATCGCAAGTCTTTGGCGTTGTCCGCCTGATAAATTGACACCGCGTTCTCCGACTAGAGTGTCATAACCATAAGGCAATTGCGTAATAAATTGATGTGCATTCGCGATTTTAGCGGCTGTCTCGATTTCATTAAGATCAAACTCGGTTTTACCAAAGGCAATATTTTGGGCGATCGTTCCTGAAAAAAGAATTGTTTCTTGCGGTACAATTCCAATCTGCCGTCTTAAGCTACGCAAGGTGACATCTTGAATATCAATACCATCAATGAAAATTTCACCAGATAGCGGATCGTAAAAGCGCGGTAACAAATTCACAATCGTTGTTTTACCTGCACCCGAAGCACCGACAAACGCAATTCTTTCACCTGGATGCGCTAGCAAGCTTAAGTCTTTGATCACAGGTTGTTCAGGTTTATATGCAAAAGAAACGTGGCGATATTCTACTTTGCCTGAAACTGGAGGAAGCGCGATCGCATTTGGCTTTTCTAAAACAGTAGGTTTGATTGCTAATAATTCAAAAATTCGATCTACCGATGCTTGTCCTTGCTTAAACTCATTGTAATTAGTTGTGATAATGCCAATTGGATCAATTAATAATGCTAAACCTGCGACGTAACTCACAAATTCGCTAGCCGTCAAGTTTTCCGCAGAAATTTGCCAACCACCCAAAAACAATAATATTAAAGCACTGATAGCTTCGAGAAAACCAATGACTGGAAACTGAATCGCTTTTAATCTCTCTGCAGCATATTTAGCTTTACGATTGCGTTCAGCATCTTGGCGAAAGCGATTTAAGGCATAATCTTCGGCAGCAAAAGCTTGCACTAAACGAATACCACTGAAAACCTCAATGAGTAATGCTGATAAATCTGATATCTGATTTTGACTGCGGCGCGAAACTTGCTGCAACCGTTCGCCAAACCAAGCAATCAAAATTGCCATTAATGGCGCAATAATCAATGTAGATAGTGTAAGTTGCCAGTTGAGATAAATCATGTACCCCAAAACGACAATTAACTGCAACACACAAGGAATAAAGTCGTGAAAGATTTTGTTGATGACTTCCCCAATGCGATCAACGTCTTCGGTGAGACGATACGACAAGTCACCTGTTTTAGCAGTTTCAAAATAGCTTAAGTTTAACCGCTGTAGATGCGCATATACTTGTTGACGCAAATCAAACGCAATAAATAAGGCAGCTTTTGCCATTAAGGAATCTTGACCGAACTGCGCGATCTTTTGACTGAGAAATACGACAGCACTGATAACTGCAATTTGAGCGATCGCCAACACATTTCCCTGTCCAATAGAGGCTGCAATGCGACCTGCTAACCACGCGAGTATAGGCCAAAAGACAGTAAATACTAACGTGCAAACAAAAGCTTGCGCAATAGTTTTCCACTGCGGCTGAATGTAAGGTAAAAGTTGCCAGTAATGAAAGCGTTTCAAGCTATAGTTTCCAAACGAAGTTTTGTTATTGATCTGACGTTACCAGTATCAGTGACAGTTTCGCAGCGATTCTATTTTTCTCAGATTAGAGATTGACTGTGGTGAGTTTAGGCTAAAACCGAGCTTGCGTCTAGAGTTACAATGACGGTGGTGATGATTTGAGTATGCTTTGAGCAAGATGAAAAGAGATGAGGTACTAGCAATTTTACTAGCCCATCAGACAAAGCTGAAGGATTTTAATGTAAAATCATTATTGCTGTTCGGTTCCGTTGCTAGGAATGAAGCGACAGCAGAGAGTGATGTCGATTTGTTAGTTGAATTTGAGCAACCTGTTGGACTATTAACATTTGTGAGACTACAGCGTTATCTCGAGAAGATTCTAGAATGTCCTGTAGATTTAGGAACGACAGACTCACTCAAGTCTTATCTGCAAGAACCTGTGTTAGGGGAAGCAGTACGTGCCTTCTAGAAAATTGCGTCAGAGAATTCAAGATATTTTAGAAATGAGTCTTGAAATTGAAGACTTCACCAAAAACATCACTTTTATAGATTTCCAAAATGACAGAAAAACTATAAAAGCAGTCTTATACAATTTAGCGATTATTGGTGAAGCAGCAGGTAGCCTCCTACCTGAGATTGAACTTCTTTATCCAGAGATTCCTTAGATTGATATTCGAGGAATTCGCAACATTGTTGTACATGAATACTTTCGAGTCAATTTGGAGATTATCTGGAAAACTATCCAAACTGATTTGCCTCCACTAATACAACAACTGCAAGAAGTCATAGAGCAAATATCAAATTCGTAAATAGTGATGCTGATTAAACTTAACTATACCGCCGCATATTTTTTCTGACTACCCAAAGAATGAAGGCGATAAGTAGAGTAACAACCACAATTTTAGAAACAGGACCAAGATACTCATCTACCAGTTCGTAGTTATCTCCTAGAACGTAACCTAAATAAGTCAGCAAACCTACCCACAATAATGTGCCAAGCGTGGAATAGAGGAGAAAGGGGACTAAATGCATTTTACTGATACCTGCAGGAAGTGAAATTAAAGTACGCACTCCAGGAACTAAACGGCAAAAGAAAACAGCTTTACTACCGTGACGCTCAAACCAGCGATCTGCTTTAGTAATATCTTTACTAGAAATTGATATCCACTTACCATATTTGTCTGCTAGCTGTTGCAAGCGTTCGGTACCAAGAATTTTACCTGCATAGTACCAAGGTAATGCACCTATCACAGTCCCCAAAACTCCAGCGGCGATCGCTGGAATAAACTGCATTTGTCCTCTAGCAATAGTAAAGCCTGCCAAAGGCATAATTAATTCGGAAGGAATTGGCGGAAATAAATTTTCAAAAAACATTAACAATCCAATTCCTAAATACCCCAAAGAACTTATGGTGTTTGTAATCCAATTGAGCATAAAGTCTATTTCTGAAGTAGTTTTGGATGGACAGCTTATATAGTCTCTGGTTGAATAATCAGACTATCGTGGAGGATTGGTAATTGGTAACTGGTAATTGACTTATTGCTAAAACTGTGCTCTAAGCCAATCAATAAGACTTGTACCTCCGAAATACAAGGCAACTAGAATTGATGTGGAAAGAACTGCGCCCAGTAAACACAAAACTAAACCAAGTAAACTAATTGCGCCATCGTCTTCGAGTAAGCCAAAGCCAGTCACAAAAATTCCCATAGCTGGAAGCGTGTTTGTCCCAGGAATCGGGATCATCATGGAAATTGCCATCAGTGCGATCGCACAACCAATTACCACTCGCCCAGTCAGACTAGTGCAGACATAACTTAAACGCGGACGGGCGATCGCTTCGATACGTTTTAACCAGGGAATTCCTGTTTTTAAAATGCCTTGTATTTGTTTTAAGGCGATCGGGTAATTTGCTAGTCGTGGTGGAAGCCAGGGAGATTTAGCCCCAACAACTAACTGCACAGCTAATACAAAAAGCAAAATTCCAAACGGAACGGAGTATCCTGGAGCAGGTAAAGGTAAAGCTGACGGTAAAGACAGCACGACAAATAAAAAGCCAAATATGCGTTCTCCCGCCAGTGCCAATATTTGTGACAAATTTACCTGTGAGGGGCGTTCTTCTTCAAAAAAGTAGCGGTGTAATTCTACAGAAAGTCGAGCCACAATTGAATTCCTGTGTAAATAAACGGGGCGCTACCAACAACGCCCCGCAACATTCTATTCGCAATCAGCCTAAATTATGTACCAGCAGTCCAAGAGTTAATATACTCTTCTTGCTCTGCCGTTAGGCTATCAATGTTAATTCCCATTGCTTGCAACTTCAAACGCGCAATTTCTTGGTCAACTTCAGTAGGAATCGAGTGAATACCAGGTTCTAAATTGCCTTTGTTCTTCACTAGATATTCACACGCCAAAGCTTGGTTAGCAAAACTCATATCCATGACTGCGCTAGGATGTCCCTCAGCAGCAGCTAGGTTAATTAAACGTCCTTCACCTAAAACAACAACCGACTTACCGTTTGGCATCCGGTATTCTTGGGTAAAGTTGCGGACTTGCTTAACTTCTGTTGCAGTTGCACCGAGTGATTTTAGATCAATTTCAATATCAAAGTGACCAGAGTTACAAACGATCGCACCGTCTTTCATTGCTTCAAAGTGTTCGGCACGAATCACGTGCTTATTACCAGTGACAGTAATAAATAAATCGCCCTCTGGCGCAGCTTCAGACATTGGCATCACGCGAAAACCATCCATGACAGCTTCGATCGCTCTTATGGGATCAATTTCGGTGACAATGACATTTGCACCCATTCCCCGCGCCCGCAACGCAGTACCTTTACCGCACCAACCATAACCAGCAACGACTGCGGTTTTGCCTGCTAATAGGAGGTTTGTCGCACGGATAATGCCGTCAAGAGTAGATTGACCTGTACCGTAGCGATTATCGAAGAAGTGTTTAGTGTCAGCATCGTTAACATTCATTGCAGGAAATGTCAAGACCCCATCACGAAACATAGCTTTGAGGCGGACAATACCTGTTGTTGTTTCTTCGGTAGTGCCAATAATATCAGCGATTTGATGTTGCCGTTGTTGAATTAAAGTAGCAACAACATCGCTACCGTCGTCGATAATTACGTTAGGACGGTGATCGAGGGCAATTTGAACGTGACGATGATAGGTTTCATTGTCTTCGCCTTTAATTGCGAAAACTGGAATATCATGATCCGCAACGAGGCTAGCAGCTACATCATCTTGGGTAGAAAGTGGGTTACTGGCAATAAGAATTGCGTCTGCACCAGCAGCTTTCAGCGCGATCGCCAAATGTGCGGTTTCGGTAGTTACGTGACAACACGCGATTAAACGAATTCCGGCGAGGGGTTTTTCTTGAGCAAAGCGATCGCGAATTTGACGCAAAACGGGCATTTCGCGCCCAGCCCATTCAATCCGCTGTTTTCCGGTTGCAGCCAGGGAAATGTCTTTAATTTCGTACTTTGGCTTAGTCGAAGTTGCAGTCATTAATTATCCTTTAATTTAGAACTGGGACGTGTGACCTAGCTTAACTGTATTCTTTACATATTATTAACCGTTACTCTATGTAACAGAGAATACTTTGAGCTGGAGGATAGAGATGTACTCTCGATTTTGGGCAATTACGGGGTCAATTTTTCTTAATACTGTCATAATTTCCCCTCTTGCTGCTCAAATACCAGCACTTCCAATACCTTTACCGAATCTTACTCAACAGACAGACACCTCAGAAACTCAAGTCGTTTCGACTTCAATTCGGTTGGATGGTCGTCGTTTGTTTCAGATTGCTGCACCTAGGGCAAGCTTACAACAACGGGTTGACGATATTCAGCAGCGATTACAAGTTATTAGCCAAAACTACTTTCAAAGTGACTCTGACGAACTGCAAGTAGACATCAGAACGGAAAATAATTTACCCGTCATCTACGTTAATGGTCAGCTGCTATCAACTGTAACAGACCTTGATGCCCAAGTTCAACAAGAAGAAGATCCGTTTAGTTTGGCAGAAAGATTAGCTCAATCTTTAGAACAAAACCTCACAAGAGCAAAACAAGAGCGACAACCAGAAACTTTACAGCGTCAAGGTGCGATCGCTGCTGGTGTTTTGCTGGGTGTAGTTGTAACTAGCTGGGGAATTCGCCGCTGGTATTGGAAACTAAAACAGCAACCTGTCACGTTTGCAACTCCACAAACAAATCCTGTGACAACTCAACTTACACGACAGCGACACCGCAATATCGAAGAAGTTCGACAGCGACTATTTCAACTTACACAAAGTCTTGTTTGGGGTGGTGGTACGCTGGTTATTTTGGGTTTATTTCCCTTTACGCGAATTGTCCAAGCCTGGATTTTTACAGCACTCACAGTTCCCTTTACAGTGGTCATTGTCGGATTAGGAACTTATGTTGTTATCCGCTTGAGCTATATTTTGATCGATCAGTTCACAACTGCTTTTGCAAGTAATGCATTACTAACTTCAGAAGACGCTTTGAGATTGCAACTGCGTGTTTCCACAATTTCAGGCGTTACCAAAAGTATTGCAACGCTTAGTGGAGTTATTATCGGTGCATTGATTGCTTTGACAGCGTTAGGAGTTAACATTGCGCCTATCCTTGCTGGTGCTGGCTTAATTGGTGTAGCAGTTTCTCTAGCTTCTCAAAACTTAATCAAAGACGCCATCAACGGATTTTTAATCATTGTAGAAGACCAATATGCACTAGGGGACGTCATCGCTGTAGGAGAAGTTGGTGGTTTAGTTGAAAACCTCAATCTGCGAATTACTCAACTACGAGATGCTGAAGGGCGTTTGATTACAATTCCTAATAGTGAAATCAAAATTGTGGCAAATCTTTCTAGTCGGTGGTCGCGCGCTGATTTAAATATTCCTGTAGCATATCACGCTGATGTTGACCAAGCGTTGAAGCTTATTAATCAAGTAGGTGTCGAGATGACACAGGATATTCGGTGGATGGAACACATTATAGAAACACCGCAGGTATTGGGAGTAGAAAATTTTGGCGATCGCGGTTTGGTTATTCGTGTCTGGATTAAAACCCAACCTTTGAAACAATGGGATGTAGCACGAGAATATCGCCGTCGTCTCAAAATTGCTTTTGATAAAGAAGGAATTCCAATTCCCTTTCCCCAACAAACTATCTGGCTGCAGGACTCGCAATTTCAATCGATACTTGATAACGACAAAAAGATCAAAGACGAGGATAATAGGCGGCTTAGTTAGATAGTTTTGAGTTTTGAATTTTGAGTTTTGAGTTGAAAGAAGTTGCAGAGGTTTGAGTTTTGAGTTTTGAGTGAATAGAATTTTCTTAACTCATACCTCAATACTCTATAATGTGAGGGCAGTGAGTGTTTCTGATAGCTTTTAAGACGGTAGTAGAAAAGACCATTATTAAGCATTTACCAGTTTACAGACTAGAGTAGTAGTTTTTGATCCGGCACATTTTTGCAGATAAATTTTCAAGAAGTAGCTAACTCTAGTTCAGCGTTGAATGAGATAATGAGATCAAGTTATATAGATTTGAGTGGCATGAACTTAGGTAGAGTCAGCCAGAGATAAAATAAAGTGAATCATTGCAACCTTGTCAAGAATGACTTGGTTGAGGTAAGCGTATGCAAGGTAACTTGTAGGATGTAGCACTTTGAGGTGCTGACGATAAGACAAAACTGGTTGCAGCATTAAGTAAAAGCCACACTGCCAATACTATTGCCAGATACAGGAGGCTGAGATGGAAAGCTTCGATTATGTGATTCTGGGAGCGGGACTAGGTGGACTTTCAGCAGCGGCGTGTTTGACACGACAAGGACATCGAGTTGCTGTCTTAGAAAAACACTACTTACCTGGTGGATGTTGCCAGACTTTCGACTATGGTGAGTATCGCTTTTGTGCTGATGTGCATTACATTTCACAATGCGATTCCGGACAAGCGATCGCCCAGTTTCTCAACTATATTGAACGCGATGTCGAATTTAACTCTCTCGATCCTGAGTGTATCGACCGAGTAGTCACACCCGAAGTTGATTTTAGAATTCCTTTAGGATGGGAAAATTTGCGATCGCGTCTTCTTGCTACTTTTCCAGAAGAAGCCGATGCTATTAATCGTTATTGTGATGCCATCAAGCAGTTACACCAGGAAATTCATAGTTTGGTGCGCGAAGTCAGTTGGTACGATCAAAAATGGTCAGATTGGTTAAAATTACCGAAATATTGGAACTTATTTACTAAACGAAATTGGACACTGCAAGACCTTTACGATCGCGTTGGGCTATCTCCGAAGCTACAAGCCGTGTTAGCAGGTCAAAGTGGCGATTATGCCTTACCACCCAATGAAATTGCCTTGCTGACTCATACTGCGCTTGTCTGGGACTATTCCGAAGGCGCTTATTACCCGAAGCATCACTTTAAGCACTTTGTAGACACAATTGTGGAAGCCATTCGCACCGGTGGCGGTGTTGTTCAATTATCGACTCCGGTAGAACATATAGAAGTCAAGCAGCATCAAGTCCAAAGCGTCACGGCTGGAGGTAAAACGTATCAAGCAAGCATTGCATACATCAGCGATCTTGACCCTAAATTGACTGTACAGTTAATGCATGAGAATCATGCTTTAAGTCAACCAGAACTTAAGCGTCTTACTGGTTATGAGTACTCAGCTAGTGCTTTTAACATCTATCTAGGGTTAGATAGTAGATTCAATCCTCAAAAATATGGAATCGGCAATTGGAATATCTGGTATTACCCTAATAGCGATCTCAACCAAGCTTATCAACAACAACTATTAGGCAATCTACACCATCCCTGGATTTTCCTCTCTTGTCCTACCATGAAATCTCATGAGTCAGGTATGGCTCCTCACGGTCATCATGTTTTAGAAATTGCAACTGTTTGTCCTTATGAGCCATTTAAGCACCTACACGAAACCGATCCCAAAGCCTATAAAGCTAAAAAGCGGGAAGTCTACCAGGAAATCATGCATAGTGTGCGAGATTTGATTCCTGATGTTGATGCTTATGCCCGCATGAAAGTTCCTGGAACTCCAACAACGAGCGAATACTACTTAGGACAACCTCAAGGAAATATTTATGGAGCAAAACTCACACCAAGACAGGTTGGCTTAAATCGTTTGGGCTATCACACCGAGTTGCCGAATCTTTTCTTAGTAGGAGCAAGCGCAGGCTATCCAAGTGTACCTGGAGTTATTGGTAATGGCATGGATGTCGCTGAATTGCTTACAGGGCAATCTATCTGGAGTCACCAAAAAGCTAAAACTACTGGGGAGTTAGTGTACCACTAGTTTGTCAACGAGAGGGACTAAACAGCTAACAGATTGAGCCATCAAAAACCCTCTCAAGTCTGTGATATTTTCACGCAGTGCTAGGAAGTTGAAAGGCGCAGTGGTGTAAGTGGCTGTAACTGCCTATTTATCAGCTTTTCTTCACCTAAAATTCAAAATTAAATTGCCTGAATTTTCCCTATTTCAGTACAGATGTACTATAATAGATGAAGTAGATTCATCGAGCCTCAGCATAAGCAGTCAATGGCTCTACGGCGTACTCATTACGGATAAATTCAAGCTTTTGTCCTATGACTAAACACTATCTTCTGAGCCTTAATCCAACAGCAAAACATGACTGGGATCGTTGCGCTCTACGCGATCCGATTACCGCTAAGCGCCCAGAGCTAGCAAAATTGATTGCCGAAGCGATTGACGCAGAACCAGGCACATATTTAGTGTCTGTCAATATCGAAGTTAAAGTGCTAGAACAAGCTCCCATGCATCAAGCAGAGCAGCTACCAATTAGCCCCGCAGAGCGTACCCACACTCAATTCAAAGAACTAGCTGCCTAATCTACATCCCCGTCCCCCGACATCTGACCCCCGACCTCTCATATGATGACAATGCAATTGAGTCATTACCCAGCGGCGATCGCCCAAGCTGCTCAACGGGTAAATGAACTCGACTCTCAAATTATGGCGGTGCAACAACTTGTTTACCGTGAAGAAGGTAATGCAGACACTCGCTCAGCTTTTGATCCAGATTTGAAAAATGATACTCAACGGCGATCGCGCCGCTTTGAGTTGCTGCTAGTTAATCAAGAATATCAAACCGCACTGAATACATTAATGCAGTTAACGGCAGAAAAAGCCAATGCTCTAGCGCATCTAGAATATCTCCGTAACCAGTTTAGTGTTGCAAAACTAGAGTGTCGGCGAGCGATCGCACAACAACTCACTGACTTTGAATCGAGAGAATTAGTAGGTTTGTAATTCTAAACACAAATTAATTTTTCTAACCAACAACCTGATGGTCAAGACTTTTAGAGCAGCGAAGATGATTTCACTGCTTTTTTCTTTGGCGTTTATCATGTAAAAAATGCTGACTGAGCTTTTCTTGATTCAAAATGATATAAGTTATAGCAATGGTCAATAGGGTTAGGAAATGATAAATGTTCAAAATCATAACTCCAACTAGCTTTTAACTCTGATCCCTGACCCCTGAACCGTAGGTCTGCGCTTGCGCGTCCTCTGACCCCTCTTATCGTTGCAATTATTTCATGACTCAAGTTACATCAGAAGACATTGCCAAATTTCGGGAACATTTACAAGACTATCCCGATGCCTCAGCCGCCCTTGCAGAAATAGAAGATTGTGAGGGTAATCTTGAAGATGCGGCAGTGGTATTAGCAATTCGAGTAGGACAGCAACCAGACATTGCCAATGCAGAATGGTTAGATAGCTTGGCAAAAAAATGTCGCGCGATTATCTGCCGTGAAGACAATAGAAGTGCACTACTTAACGCAGACTATGCTTCAGTTATTAGATACTTAGCAACAACAAGGCTTTGTCCACCATTGTTAGCAGTTCCTGTTCTAATGTATGTATTACAACAGGGTATAGATCAGTTTTGTCAACCTTTAGATACGGTTTCTACTTAAAGATTGGTAATGGGTAATGGGTAATAGATATTCTTTCCAATTACCAGTTACCAGTTACCTGCCCTTAACTTGTGTTCATTTTTACCCACTACCTAGTAGATACTTGCTGTGCCATAACTTGCTCTTTTAGCTTTAATAGTGGTTTATCGCAAATTCCGTACTGCATCAAACCATCAACTGTGTGAACCAAATAATCTGCACAAGTGCCAAGTTTTCCGTTAGCTGTTGCTAAACTGTTGACAATAACTTCATTAGAGATATCGCCTGCATACATGACATGACTGTGATTGATAGTAAAGGCGATCGCATCCCAACGTTCTCTGCCATCAACAACTTTTACCCAACGCGGAGTGTAGGAACCAACTACCATTTCTCGCCGCCAGAGAATAAGTAATTCTGTGAGTACATCTTCTGCAGAAATGCGATAGGCAATACCCCGACAGCTACCACCGCGATCGAGTCCTAACATTAACCCTGGATTTTCTGGTGTTCCTCTACCAAGTGGTGTCCACAAACAAAAGCGACGATGCCATCCATAAATTCTACCGACACGGCGATCGCTAAATTTCACTGTAGGATTCCAAATCAACGAACCATAAGCAAAAACCCAAACATCTGAGTGCGATCGCTGTTGGAGAATATCTTGTATGGACTGCTCTAGTTCAGTTTCATTTAAGATACGCAGATCTAATCCTGATTGTGCTACTAGTTCCTGCAATTGTCGCGATTCTAAGTAAGCACGAGTAAGCGCAATAGCTCCTTGACCGTCACTCATTACACATCCATCAATCAATTATCTCAGCACCTCTGTCACCGCACTAATGGTAATAACAGTATTTTTAACAAGAAAACTTATGTCATTATCACTGGTAAGTACTTTGAACGCAGTATCAATGATATCAAAACAAATTTTCACAGCCTCTGAACAGAATTTTGAAGTATGAATTCTATAGCCTACCTAACTCAAAACTCAGCACTTCACTACTCAAAACTCTTTAAGCTTCATCGACTCAAGGTGCGTAAAAATCGTTGCATACTTGCAAATATTCCTGTTTTTTTAGCTTGTGTAGAATCACCAGTTTGTTGTGAACTATTACCTGACAGAATTAAATCTATTTCATCACCTACAGGTTTTTTTGGCTGTTCGGCAATTAACTGATATTCGCCATTTTTATTCTCTCGCCATACTTGCCAAGGAGAGGGATAACAACGAAATACTGCCGCATCATCCATTGGTCTTAAATAGTAGCAAGATTCAATAGTATTAAGAAAACGCGATCGCAACTGACGTCCCGCGTAACCAATACCAACGATTGCCACATCTTCTAACCGAGGATTTAGTAGAATAAATGGTCGTTCTCCGACTACTTGATACATTTTTTCTACTTGCCCTACTTCAACTGCGGAAGGTGCAACAAATAAAAAAGCTTCATCTTCAGGTAATACTTGTTCCTCTACAGGAACTCTACCACTACCAATATCTAAAATTTCAAATGGCACAGAACCCCAATCACGACGCGCCAGTGCAGCCGCACCAGCATCAGGGAAAAAAACCTTAAGTTGATTGCCATAAGAGTCTAGCGCTGGTAGAAATTGCTCAGCAACAGGCATCGGTTTGAGTTCTGGAATGACAATCTCAATTTGGAGTAGCGAATAACCGTCCGCGATCGCTGCTTGTGTTGCTCCTTGGGCTTGGGCGATCGCTTGTTCTAGTGTTTTCGGAATTTCTGCCATGATCTCGTATTTCGTGCTGCTATGATCTAGCTTACAGTGAGTAGAGCAGGCATCTTGATTTATGGTCGTTTGTTTAGACGCCTAGCAATGTTCTGCCTAACCCCACTATTAGCATTGGTAGAGGCATGTCATCTTGCTGGATTGCTGACTTAAAGCTAGGACGGACTTTCAGGCGGTTGAGATAAGATGCGATCGCCGGACGCTTATTATCTACCCACAGATGACTAAATTGCAACTCATCCAAGCGATTCAAAACTGCTGTCCATACTGTGTCAGCTAAAGAATAACTATCACCACACAACCAGTTTGCTTGACTCAACTGCGTTTCCAAGCGATCTAACATCGGTTTGATTTTCGCATTCATGGCTGTAACTTTCTTGGCATTTTGAATTGTAGAATGCCATTGTTTGACATCTTCTAGCTTTGCTGCATACTGCTCTTTGAGTTCAGGATTAGTTTGCATAAGTTGGGAAAGTAGTTTTGCTTTGATTTGAACAGATCGCCGCAATACAAAACCTTCAATTCCACGATAGTTACCGTACATCACCTCGCGCATGGGAAATTGGTTTTGCAGACCAATCCACTCATTCATCTTTTCTTGCAATGTAGGTTTAGTAGGAGTCAGTCTAGGATGTGGAAATCGTTCATCGAGATATCGGACAATTACGACTGAATCAGTGATGACTTTGCCATCATCAATTAAGGTTGGTACAACACCTTTAGGATTCAGCTGCATATAACTTGGTTGCAAGTTTTCAAATGTCAGTAAATTGATCGGGTGACTTTTCCATTCCAGATTTTTTTCCGCTAAAACGAGCTTAACTTTTTGAGAACATAGCGAACCTGGAGCGTAGTAAAGTTCAATCATCAGGTTTCTCCTGTTAAGTGCGTGAAATTATGACAATTCCTGCGGTAATTAAGCTTGATGCAAATAATTGATTGATGCTGAGATTTTCTCTAAACAAAACGTGAGCCAATATTGCAGTAGCTGCAATCCGAATTCCTGAAACAACCGGAACAGCTGATGATACTGGCAATTGCTGTAGGGCTTGAGCAAAGAAAATCAGGTCAAAAATGTAGCAAGCGATCGCTCCCATAAACCAGGGAGAACTGACAACAGCAAGTCCACCAGAATTAGATAAGGCTAAATTTGCTTGTTTGAGTAACAGATTACCCGCACAAGTTCCAACCGCAGATAACCCTAAGAGCGTCCAAGCATACCAAATAGGATGCGTCGTACCCATCTGTGATTGACTCCAGAAGTCTATGTAACGTAACTAAATTACAACAGTTGTTATGTAAACTAAGATAACAACTGTTATGATAAATTGTCAAGAGAGTGTATTTTGAAATTACAAAAACAATGAGTTACAGCGATCGCCGACTAGAAGTAACTGAAGCTGCGTGGCGGGTAATTATTCGTGAAGGACTAGACCGCGCAAGTATGCGTGCGATCGCCCAAGAACTTGGCTCGTCAACTGGAGTTGTTACTCACTATTTCCGAGATAAAGACGAGCTTACACTATTTGCTTTAGAACGAGTTTTTGAAAACTTGTTTGAGGATATGAAAACTTGTGCAGAAGGGCGACAGGGAATAGATCGGCTAGAGCAAATGATCTTCGCCGCACTTCCTTTTGAAACCAAAGGGATACCAGGTTGGCAAGTTTGGATTGCTTTTTTAGGGTATGCGATCGGGCGTGAAAAATTAATAGAGGAACATCAAAAACGCTACGATTTGTTACGCCAAATTCTTTGTCAAGAGTTAGCTGAGTTACAAGCAGCCAAGCTAATTCGCGGCGATCTTGATTTGACACTTGAGGCTAATGCCTTAATAGCGATCGTCGATGGTATCGGAACAGGAGTCGTTATTAATCCTGAACAATTTCCTTCAGATCAACAGAAGTATCTCGTACAGCGGCATATTAAAACTTTGCTGGCAACACCGTAACCAGTAGACAATTATGGCACTAAACTATATAGCTTTGGTGAGTACTCAAATTAGTTGTTGCCTAATCGCTGTATAACAAACCTAGAGTTTACTGATTCAGTAATTCCATTGTCATAACTGATGCGACCTTTGTTCCAAATGGAATAGCATTGAGATCGACTTGAAAGTTGCTGTTATGGTTTGAGAAAGGAACTGTTTTGCCTTCTGCCCTAGCTTTAGCAAAAAGCGCAGGTTCAGCGACACCAACGAAGACAAAGCCTACCTGAGTATCTTGATTGTCACCTTTAAGTAAATGAACATCTTCTGAGCCTGTTGTACCTGGAAAATCAGCGATCAGTTTGTTGGCTCCAACTAAATTTACCAATTGAGGATTAATGCGATCAATCACTGCTTTGTCATTCACTAGTGGAGTTGTACCACCCTTTGCAGTTATGGTTGGCAATTGATCTTCTGGCATTCCATAGGCACGCGCAATCGACTCATTGACAGACTTAATTCCCTGCACCATTATTTTCCGTACTTCTGGGTTGAACCAGCGCAAACTAAGTTTAAGCAATGCTTCTCCTGGAATCACGTTATTCGCCTCTCCTGCCTGAACTGCTCCCACTGTAATCACAGCTGCTTCTTGAGGATTGATCGCCCGTGCCACGATTGACTGATACTGTGTAATTGCGTGAGCAGCCATGAGAATTGGATCTTTGGCGAGATGAGGTGAGGAACCGTGCCCTCCCACACCTTTGAATACAATATCGATCGGATCGCTTCCTGCTGTTCGGATTCCTGGTACGCTGGCAATTATTCCTGTAGGACCAGGGGCACTGTGCATTCCTAGCAAGAAGTCAGGGACAGGAACACCATGACGAGTGTAAAGACCATCTCCGACCATTGCCCTTGCTCCTGCGACTCCTTCTTCCGCAGGCTGCCCGACTAAAATTAGTGTCCCTTTCCAGTTAGATCTCAGGTCTACCATTGCCTTTGCCAGCCCCAACATCCAAACTGTATGGGCATCATGACCACAAGCATGCATGACAGGTCTTTCGCTACCATCTGGCATCTCCGCCCGCTTGGTACTGGCGTAAGGAAGTCCTGTCGTTTCTTGTACAGGCAGTGCATCTAGATCTGCTCGATACATCACTTTAGGACCATCACCATTGCGCAGAATCCCCACGACTCCAGTTTTGGCAATTCCTGTTTTGACCTCGTAGCCTAATGCTTTCAGTTCCCTCGCCACGATCGCTGCTGTGCGAGTTTCCATGAACGCTAATTCTGGGTTCTGGTGGATGTCTTTGAACAAGCCAATTAGGCGGTTGCGATCTTTGTTGATCGTTGCCAGCAAGCGATCAAAATAAGCTGGTTTTACGGCTGGTGTACCTGTAAAAGGCTTTTGTGCCTGAGCGGGATGCAAACTCAAAAGCAGCAGGGTCAACCCTAGAACCAAGCTACTGACAATTATCCCGATCGCCGATTTCATCGATTTCAACCATTGGTTAGGGAAGAAGTTACGGAAGCAGATCATAGTGGCTACGAATTCCTTACACAATTTCGGTACGATCGGGCAAATGGGGAGTATTACCAAGGGCGATGGTTGGTGATGGGTTGCTGAGCTTAACAGCAGTAGACAAAGAATTTGGCTTTATTAACAACAGAGATTGAGCTAAGAAATAGACACCATATTGAGACAAGCTATGTAGCGTGGTGGTCGCGCAACACGGACAAACAAATGACTCTAGAGAAGGCAGCATAATGCGCCTCGAATATTGCAAAATTTCACAGAAATAGTATAGTTCAATTGAGAGCATCAACAATTTATATGTAATTGTTTCTTAATAAAATATTCGCTAGTTTCCGATTTGAATGTGTTGTTATAAAATCGCATTGCAATGACATTGCTTTGCAATATAGTAGTTTAATAGTGTTACCAGCGTTGATGTCAAACCTGAGAAATCGGGAGTTTAGTAGATTATCTGTTAAATTTTTGCTTTAAAAGTTAAGCTCTTTAAATAAATCTAGAAACTATAACCTAGTTGAGTATAATTTTAATGTTTTTTTGACATATAGAAACTTAGTACAGTGAAATAAAAATTTAATGAGAGTAAAATTAAGGTTGTGTTTAAAATGAAATTAGGAAATAGTAGAAGTCATCAATTTAGTCGAATAGATCTGGTTTTCAAAGGCTATTTTCAAAATTTTAATAATCAATTAATGAAGCAATTTTTGTTATGTACTAGCAGCGCTTTGTCGATCGCGCTTTCAGTGTCACCTGTTTATGCAGAAAGCCAATTACCTATTTCTGACTCGACTGCTACGCTCAACACCGTGTCCGATCTGGAACAACATCATCATTCCGCAGAAGCTCTAGAATTAGAAGCTGCCAGCTTATTGCCTAAACCTGCTGGTGAACCGGCAATTGAGTCTCACATTGCTACAGAGATAGCCTTCCCACTTCATGTAATGAGCCAGGCGGATACTTCCACATCACGGCCTTCTCAACTCACAGTGAGCGATCGCTGGCAATTTTCAGTCGAACCTTATATCTTTGTTCCCTTGCGAGTTCAAGCTGATGCTACAGTTGCTGGACGAACTGCCTCGATTGATTTGGGCTTAGGAAACATTCTAAATTTTGATCGTGCGTTTAATGCTGGAATTCGGTTGGAAGCTCAAAAAAATCGATTGGGGCTTATTCTTGACGGGTTCTATGTTTCTGCACAGAACAGCGGAAATTTAGGAGTGACGTTTCCTCCGAACAGTTTGCCAGGTATCGGAGCAAATATCCCCATCCCAGTTCAAACAAGTGCCGATGCCAGCTTATCAATCCGCCAAGGGTTAATCGATTTGGCAGCGTCCTACCGCGTTGTCGATACAACGCTAGGCGATTCAGTAGCAACACCAAAATCCTTTCCTCGCCTAGTTGTTGCTCCGAGTCTGGGACTCCGAATTAATATTTTGAGTCAAAAGCTTGAGGTAGATGACGTTCGCATCAACGATATTCCTGTCAGCAATATTCCGCTGCCAATTTCGCTTCCGGTGAACCAAGACTTTCGCCTAAATAGAACGACGGTTGAACCACTGATTGGCGTACAGATTGGATTAGATCTATCTGAACGCTGGACAGTTGATCTTCGAGGTGATCTGTCTGGGTTTAATCTCAATGCCGATACAAATTTGACCTGG
The DNA here is from genome assembly GCF_002749975.1 of Gloeocapsopsis sp. IPPAS B-1203. Classification (NCBI taxonomy): domain Bacteria; kingdom Bacillati; phylum Cyanobacteriota; class Cyanophyceae; order Chroococcidiopsidales; family Chroococcidiopsidaceae; genus Gloeocapsopsis; species Gloeocapsopsis sp. IPPAS B-1203. The sequence continues at coordinate 616,699 of NZ_PEIG01000001.1, forward strand.
AATCTGCTAGTCGGTGCGCAATATCAGCTATCTCCAAATACATCATTGCAACTTAGCTATCGCTTTAATGGTTTTGATTTCGAGGATGGATCGGGTCTGACGCGAGCCAACTTAAATTTACGTCAGAATGGGCTGTTACTCGGTGCAACATTCCACTTCTAAAGATTGATAAGTCGGTGAGGGTTGAGTCTTGGCAGTGACCTCAAACCCCTTGGCAGGTTTGTAGATGAACTATGAAGTGCTACTTGTGAGTTTGAGTAGCAATAATCCGCTTTTGATACTCTTGCTCAGTGACAAGATCCAAAGTAGTATCCACGCGATCTAAAAAGACAATGCCATCGAGATGATCGAGTTCGTGTTGAAAGATGCGGGCGACAAAATCTGTTAACTCTTGCTTTTGTTGCTTACCGTTGCGATCGCTATATTCCACCTCAATGACTTGATATCGCGGTACTAACCCCCGAATTCCTGGAATACTCAAACAACCTTCCCACCCTTTCGCGGTCTCCGTCGAGTGCGCTAAGATTTTGGGATTGATCATCGCGGTCGGTTCCATAGTTGGAGCATGAGGATACCGAGGATTAGGGCGAGAAGCAACAATGAATAAGCGATAAGACTCAGCAACTTGCGGTGCAGCTATTCCTACACCGTTGGCTTGCCCAACAGTTGCCATTAAGTCATCAACGAGATTTTGGATATGTTGATCTTGAATATTCTCAACATATTGAGCTTGGGTGCGGAGTATGGGATGACCAAGCTGTACAATTTCTAGAATTTCTGCCATAAGTTATTAACTTTCACTTTGCACAGGAAGATTCTCAAGTCTGACGGCTATTTGTCTAGATTGCCCATTGCGTTGAACACCAATTTCCATTTGGCTACCTACCTGACTACCTGCAACTAAGCGTTGTACGTCTTCGGTTGTTTTTACAGGCTGATTGTTAATTGTTTGCACGACATCACCAGCACGCAATCCAGCGCGCGCAGCAGGAGAACCAGGAACAACACGAATAATCAAAATCCCCTCCTCTGCTGTGACATCAATTTCACCATCAGATTCAATTTCCAGTTGTTGCCTCACTTCTGGGGTTAGTGTTGCCATTTGTACGCCTAGATAAGCGTGCTGTACTTCTCCGGTAGCAATCAGTTGTTGGGAAATATTTTGAACTGTGTTGATAGGAATAGCAAATCCTAGCCCTTGAGCGCCGCTGATAATGGCTGTATTCATCCCAATGACTTCACCACGCGCATTGAGTAAAGGACCGCCAGAGTTACCTGGATTAATCGCTGTATCAGTTTGAATTAAATCAACACGCTTATCAGAAACACCAATGTCACTTGTAGAGCGTTCGGTAGAACTAATGATTCCTGCTGTGACAGTATTATCTAGCCCCAAAGGATTGCCGATCGCAATCACCCATTCACCTGGTTGTAGTACTTCTGAGTTACCAATTGGAACCACAGGTAAATCGCTTGCTTGAACTTGAATAACGGCGACATCAGTTACAATATCTTGCCCTACCACTTCACCTTCAAACGTACGACCATCTTTGAGCGTGACACTGACGCGATCAGCACCATCGACGACGTGAGCATTGGTTAGAATTTGACCTGAGTCACTAATAATAAATCCTGAACCTGTACCGCGGACAACTCGCTGTCTTGGCTGTGCTGGGTTCGGTTGAATGCCAAAGAATCTACGTAAAATCGGGTCGTCAAGTTCTTCGGGTAACTGTCGCGAAACCGTTCTAGCTGCGTTAATTCTGACAACTGCAGGTCCTACCTTTTGAACGGCTGCAACCACAAAATTGGGGTCTGTCGGTGCGATCGCCGCTGTTGTATTCACAGGTTGTTGAGGAGTTGGTTGAGCAGTTGGTTGTTCTGTCTGCGTTATGTTACCACGTTGCGCACATCCACTCAGACTTGCTAGTCCTATTCCAGCTAATAATGTTAAAAGATAACCTACGGTTTGCCGCTGCAACAATGTCTGTATATTAACTTTCCTATGAATCGTATCTTTATGATAATGTTTTTTATGAATATTTGTAGAGTGTAGTTCAATATTGCGGCGAATAGTGCTCATTTGTTTTTGTTTTCTAAAAATCAAACTTTTGGTGGTACCTTGCGGCGTAATTCTCAATATATTCTTTAGTCTAGAAAAGCTAATGACACGCTAACGTAGTTGAAGCAAAACATTTTACCTACGCATTGTAATTTTGCGGTTATTTTTAGCTAGTGTCAAAGGCTTTAACATTCTTAAATAACTATATGACTAATCATATAAGTTTCTCATCATAGTTGCCAAGCGAAGCGCAGCAGAGTTTGCTAAATTGGTTGCCTATATTCGTTTTTTGCTAGAGGTAGAGGTGGTAAGTAGTGGAACTTTCTCTTGAAAGTCTATGGAGTCAGGTACTAGAGCGGCTACAGGAAAAGTTGACTCGACCCACCTTTGAGACTTGGATCAAAACAGCTAGTGCGCAACGACTAGAAAATAATTGCTTGGTGATTTGTACCCCTAATCCATTTGCCCGCAATTGGTTACAAAAGTACTACATCAAAACAATTGTAGGCGTTGTGGAAGAAATTCTCGGTCACGCTGTAGAAGTTCAAATCACTGTAGCCAAGGAAAATGGCGTGACTTCCTTCAACGAGCCAGAAGTAGGATGGTCTGCACCAATTGAGCCGAGTATACCAGAACCGCCAAACAATCGCCCTAAGCCTATTGAATTGAATCCTAAATATGTATTTTCCCGTTTTGTTGTGGGTGCGAATAGTCGCATGGCACACGCAGCAGCTTTGGCAGTCGCTGAATCACCAGGACGCGAATTTAACCCTTTATTTTTGTGCGGTGGCGTCGGGTTAGGGAAAACACACTTGATGCAGGCAATCGGGCATTACCGTTTAGAAATGTGTCCTAATTCAAGAATTTTTTATGTTTCTACCGAACAATTTACTAACGATCTTATTGCTTCAATTCGTAAAGATAGTATGCAAAGCTTTCGAGAGCACTATCGGGCAGCTGATGTGTTGTTGGTAGATGATATTCAGTTTATTGAAGGAAAAGAATATACTCAAGAAGAATTTTTTCATACATTTAATACCTTGCATGAAGCAGGTAAGCAAGTTGTTTTAGCATCTGATCGTCCACCCAACCAAATCCCGCGCCTACAAGAAAGATTGTGTTCTCGCTTCTCAATGGGGTTAATCGCAGATATTCAACCACCAGATTTAGAAACAAGAATGGCTATTCTGCAAAAGAAAGCCGAATATGAAAATATGCGTCTACCCAGGGAGGTAATTGAGTATATAGCCTATAACTACAAGTCAAACATTCGAGAACTAGAAGGCGCTTTAATACGGGCAGTTGCTTATATTTCTATTTCTGGCTTGTCAATGAGTGTAGAAAATCTTACTCCAGTATTAAACCCACCCGTAGAGAAAGTAGAAGCTTTTCCCGATGCTGTGCTGATGGTAGTGGCAGATGAATTTGATGTTTCTGTAGAAGATCTTAAAGGTAATTCGCGACGTCGCGAAATTAGCTGGGCACGTCAGATTGGTATGTATTTAATGCGACAACACACTGACTTGAGTTTACCAAGAATCGGTGAAGAATTTGGTGGAAAAGATCACACAACTGTATTGTATAGCTGCGACAAGATTGCTCAGTTACGCGAAAATGATCAAAATTTAGCACAAACTCTGAGACAATTGAGCGATCGCATCAACCTCGCCAGTCGTCATTCTTCTTAAGTTGAAACTGAGTTTCCATCAAAGTTTCTCTAGCAGGTATAATTTCTCAGTAACTCCGAAATGCTAACAGCGTGATTGCTATTTATCCTGGGAGCTTTGATCCGATTACTTTAGGACACCTTGATATCATCGAGCGCGGCTGTCGCCTCTTTGAGCAAGTTGTTGTCGCTGTGTTGCGTAATCCTAACAAAACACCTTTGTTTTCGGTGCAACAACGGCTAGAGCAAATACGGATATCAACATCTCATCTGACAAATGTAGAAATTGACAGCTTTGACGGTTTAACAGTGAAGTACGCTCAAATGCGACAAGCACAAGTTCTCTTGCGGGGTTTGCGAGCAATCTCTGATTTTGAAGCCGAGTTGCAAATGGCACATACAAATAAAACGCTTTCTACCCATATCGAAACAGTTTTTTTAGCAACTTCTAATGAGCATAGTTTTTTAAGTAGTAGTGTGGTGAAAGAGATTGCCAAATTTGGTGGTTCCGTCGATCACCTTGTTCCTCAGCACGTTGCCTTAGATATCTACCGATGTCACACCAAGACCCCTTAAGAATAGATCCTGAGCCAAATAAAATTCCTCAGGAAGCAAGAAATACAGATATCCAGACGGCATTGAACCGACTGGAAGAAAAAATCCTCGCCAGTCCTCGCATTCCTCTGACACGAAAAACTCTGATTGATGAGGAAGTGATACTCGATCAGCTCGATCAAATTCGCTTTAGTCTACCATCTGTATTTCAAGAAGCACAGGCGGTTGTCGAGCAAAAAGAAGAAATTTTGTTGCAGGGAGAGCAACACGCACAAGAAATTATTCAAGCTGCTGAAGCTAAAGCAGCACAATTACTTCATGAAACTACAATTGTTCGGCAAGCCGAAGCTGCTGCACAAGAAATTCGTCAGCAAGTTGAACAAGATTGCATTGCAATGCAGCAACAAGTCCAAGCAGAAATCGAGCAAATGCGCCGTCAGGCTCAAGAGGAATTACGACAAATGCGCCAAGCTGCGATCGCTGAAGCTGAAGATATCCAAAATGGTGCAGATGAATATGCTGATAGTGTCTTAAGGAGTATTGAGCAGCAGCTTAATGATATGCTCCGCATTATTCGTAATGGCAGGCAACAACTGCAACTACCAAAGGGGTTAGAAGTTAGGGATGAGGGGTGAGGGAAAAATTGATTTGTTGCGATCGCATCAATCATTCGTTTCATTTAAATTTCTTATAAGTAATCTGCATGGCTATTAAGCTTTTCTTTTGCTACAGTCTTAACATAATGAAATAAAACTTTGCCCTTGAGTCGTAATTGTCACGAGTAATGGTTTTAAATAACTAACGCTTAATGTGTACTTTTATTGCTGTTTGGGTAAAGTCTTTATAAAGATAGTCAAGAGCGTACATAGGTACGAGAGGCGATTATGGCTGTCGTTGCCCAAACTTCTGCATCATCACACTTAAAGCAAGTCTTCCACAAAATTAATGGACAAAGCTGCCCGCGGTATTTTAACTTTCATATGCATACTGTTTACTCGGATGGTAAACTGCAACCTGAAGAGTTAATACAACAGGCGATCGCAATTGGGTTAAAAGGACTTGCAATTACCGATCACCACACTGTTGATGGTTATCGCGTTGCTCTAAGTTACTTAGATGACTTGAAGTCAAAACCTCACCTTAAACATATCGTGCCAGAAGTTTGGACTGGTGTAGAAATTAATGCCAACTTATTGAATGTAGAAGTTCACATCTTAGGCTATGCTTTTCAACTAGAGCACCTCAGTATAGCTCCTTATTTGCGAAGAAGAACAACTGTAGGCAAAACCTACCAAGCAGAGAACGTCATTACAGCAATTCATCAAGCTGGAGGACTAGCGGTACTAGCACACCCAGCACGGTACAAGCGATCGCACCAAGAACTAATTCCAGCGGCTGCTGCTTTAGGTATCGATGGAGTCGAAGCTTTTTACGCTTATAACAATCCTAATCCTTGGCATCCTAGCCCAAAACAATCCGCAGAAGTACAAGTCTTAGCTAATCACTACGGTTTATTCAACACTTGTGGCACTGATACTCACGGTCTAAGCTTGCTGCAACGTCTTTAAGCTTTGTGTCAGTCTTATAGCACTCAGGGGTTAGAGAACGCGAATCGCGCAAACTTATGGTTCAGAATTAGAAGCTAGCTAGATGAGTGGTTTTGAGCTGCGTATAGTGTCCCGACCTATTGACTTATTGCTATAGCAGCCAGATTGTGTTGACTTGAAATAAAAGTACCCTGTCGCTGAACAGGGTAACTTTAAGAAATATTAGGATTATTAAAATAAAGAGCTTAGAAAACAGACATGATTGTAATGATACCAGCGCTTGTCAATACAAAAACGAAACCTAGAGCAATTGACTCGCCTAAGTGTTTTGAGACTTTCATAACTTTTGGTTTATTAAGTGAGTATTGTTATGAATTTATCATTAAGCTTTCAATTAGCAACAAACAACACCAAAAAATTAAATTATCGTAATTTTTCTTAATGTATTTCTCAGTTAAAGAAGCAGTAGAGTAGACATCTTGCCTGCCCCTGCTTGGTAAGTTTATTAGTTTATTTCGTCAAGCCATGCTCCAAAGCAAAACGGACTAACTCAGTTCGACTATTTGTACCTGTTTTGCTAAATAAGCGACTAACATACTTTTCTACATTGCGGACACTCGTTTGCAGACGACGAGCAATTTCTTTATTCATCAAGCCCTCTGTAACGAGGTTTAAAACACTTTGTTCTCTGGGAGTTAAATCAATTTTAATGGGAGCTGGAGTTGTTGCAATACCCTGGCGCTGAGTTAACAGTGCTTTAATTTGAGCAATTTGATTTGCCAAATCAGCAATATCAGGCGTTTCTCCCAACTCACCACTTGAAGTTGTTGCCCGACGTGCCAGTAAATTTTCTATAATGGCGATTAGCTCATCTGGGTCAAATGGCTTGGGTAAATAAGCATCAACACCAGCTTGATAGCCTTGGATACGATCTGTAGTCATACCTTTTGCTGTCAGAAATACGACTGGCAAAGTTTGAAAGCGAGGATCGTCGCGCATTTGCTTAAGGAATTGGTAGCCATCTATCTGTGGCATCATAATGTCAGAAATGACCAAATCAGGTATATTTTGCTGTAGTAATTCCCATCCCTCATGAGCATTACTAGCTACCTGAACAGTAAAACCACTTTCTTGCAGATAATCTTTAACAGCTTCTCGCAAGCCTGGTTCGTCGTCTACCAGCAAAAGTTGTGCGGACATCTACATATTCCTTGACGCTATCTTCTCACTGTAGCGAAAATGAGGGGCAGAGGAGTCGTGAAGTGTTGAGTGTTGAGTGTTGAGTTATGAAAATTCTTCCATTCAAATCTCAAAACTAGCCACTATATCACTAGCTACTAGCCACTCTTAACTACCGCATATCCGATGGTTTCAGCGTTTGATTTGGTGTAGTTTGAGCCAAGGAGTTTGTGCCTAGCACAGCGATCGCGCGAATATACTGTGGATCGTTTTGAGTACCAACTAAGTTTGGATTACTTGCTAGCTGACGTATCTGTGCTTCTGTTAAGTCTATTTTGACATCAGGTGTAATGCCCTTTTGACTAATATCTGTTCCCTTAGGTGTGTAGTAATGAGCAATTGTAATTGCTAAACCAGAACCGTCAGAAAGTGAATGAACTGATTGCACTAGCGCTTTACCAAATGTTTGGCTACCGACAACCACTCCTCTATTGTTGTCTTTGATTGCCCCTGCTAGAATTTCGCTGGCACTAGCAGAATTACCATCGACAAGCACAGCTACAGGCTGCTTGACTAACGCAGTACGATTTGCTGCTATTTTTTCACTTCTCCCTCGGCGGTCTACAGTACGAACAATATCGCCGGTTTCTAGCCACATCCGCGCAATTTCAATACTCGATTGCAATAAGCCTCCAGGATTACCGCGTAAATCTAATACGTAGCCATTGACCTGTTGGCGGTTGAGATCGTAGATTGCTCGTTGCATTTGTTCTGCAGCATGAGCATTAAATTCTCGTAAGCTGATATAACCAACGCGATTTTTGCCTTCTTGTTTGACAGAGTAACGGACTGTTGGTACTTCTATTCTTGCCCGCGTGAGTTTAATATTTAGATTTTGCTGTCCAGAACGTCCGATACTTAAACTCACAGGTGTTCCAGCCTGACCGCGAATCATACTAGAAGCTTGCTGAACATCTAAGCCTTGTGTTGGTTTACCATCAATAGCTAATATCTGATCTCCCGATTTGATACCAGCTTGTAGTGCAGGAGAATTTTCGATTGCTTCTACCACAGTCAAACGCTTGGTTTGCTCATTGACTTCCATGCGAATGCCAACGCCAGAGAGTTCTCCAGATGTCTGATCTGTCAGTGCGGCAAACTGTTTAGGATCGAGAAAGCGAGTATAGGGATCTCCTAGTTTTTCTAGTTCTTCTCGAACAGCATTATAAGCTTGTTCTTTGGAAGTATAGTTTCTGCTTAAAAGGTTTTGCCTGCTTGTTTGCCAATTAACTTTATTGAATGTAGCGTCAACATATTCGCGATTAACAAGCTGCCAAACTTCATCTACCAAAGCTTTAGGACTGTCTTGAAATGAAGCACGAACTGAGCGAACTGGCAACAGGGACATTGTTACAGTCGTGGCGATCGCTCCACTAAATAAAGCAAAATGGCACAATGATAAGCGTTTAAAGTATTGCTGCATTGGAATATTGCGAAGTAATTTTTGTGCTTAGAATTTAGTATTACTCAGAGCCTACATCTTTGCACTGAGTATTTTGTTGCTATTGACTATACACTTGGTTAGTCTGTGATGGCAGTAATAACAGTTAAATCGTTATGGTTTTCAAAAATATTATCTCCACGATACTTGGGTTCCTCATTGATATATCAATTATTTTGTGCCAGTTTTCGCAGTGTCATTTAACCGAAAGAAACTATGAGTGATTTTAGTGGTTAGAACATATAATTCATCTGGCAATTCTCTGTGTTTCCCTAGTTTCTCTTTTTACAAACTTGATCCGCGTATCATCGCTTGAATAGTGGATAAGGGAACTGTCGAGAAGTACTGCTGTTGAAATTGTTCCTCTTGCACAGTAATTAAGAATTTTTCAATCACTTGCAAGCATTCATCTTCAGATATTTTGGCTTGTGGTTGCCAATGGACGATAAAACTTCGATCAACAGAACTAATTGTAAAACCTATACTAGTAAGTGCTTGAAATCCTTGTTTAAGTGTTTGATCGCTAATTTCTAGTTTTTGACATAGTTGAAACCGCGAGACAGTTTGACCTGTACGACTAATGTACTTTGCAATTCCGAGTAACGAAAGCCAAATTTGATTAGGTAGGATAAATTGTGGTTTTTTCCAGGCTAACACTAGCTGTTTTTTTTCGGCAAGCGATCGCTTAAACCAAGTACGTAAATTATCCCAACTCCGAGGACAATCTTGAACAATCAGTGCCTCTTCTAAATTGGTATCAATTTCACTAGGTAGATTACGCCAGTCTAATAAATCTAGATTAGTCGTGTCAGTTGTTTGAGCCGAAGCGTTTTCTGCTGTCCGCAGTGCCACAACTCGAATTTCGTAACGTTTTTTAAATGAGTTATAATCAATCTCTACGATGCAATCGCACCGTGTAGGTGGTAATTCGTCTTTGTAGTGTCCCCACCACACACCAGGAAATTTAGCTTGTGTTGAATCATCTCGAAGATCAAATTCGGTTTTAATATATTGAACTTTTTTCCCTTGTCCATCTTGTTGATTACGATGCCAAGCATTTTCAAACCAGCAATTTTGAATCAATAATTTTGGTACAGGATTTCCCATACCACAAGGTTCGAGTAATTTCAATTCCCAAAAAAGCTCTTTGCCTAGGGCTTGGACAGTACACATTAAGTCTGCTTGAATTGTTGGTGTTGTCATCGCACCACCTAAGGACTGTCGTAATTTTTGATTAATTGCCTCAGCAAATAAAGAAATATTTTCTGTTGGTAAACTCAATCCTGCAGCATAAGGATGTCCGCCAAAGCGATGTAGTAAATGTGCCTGATCTTTTACCAACTGATATAAATCGATTTGATTGACCGAACGTGCCGAACCACGGGCTAAGGTAGTGTGTTCTGTACTTGCACCTTCAGTACTCAGTAATATTGTCGGACGTCCGGTTTCTTGTGCAACTTGTCCAGCGACTAAGCCAAGTACACCCGCAGACCATTGAGGATCTGCTAAAACAATAACACTAGTGGTCGATAAGTCCAATTGCTGTAGTTTCGCCGTCACTTGCTGGGCAACGTCTTTTTGTAAAGATTTACGTCGAGAGTTTGCCAGTTCTGTATCTTGTGCTAGCTGTTCAACGCGTTGTAAGTCGCGACTTGTTAGTAACTCTACACAAAAACTAGCATCACCTTGAATTCGGCTGACGGCATTGATGCGCGGACCCAAACCAAAGGAAATATCAGTAGGGCGATCGCCACTTTTCTGACACCACTCTAATAATCTTCCTACCCCTGGACGTCGTCGTTGTGAAGCTGGTTGTTTGAAGTCTTGCTGCATTTTGGCAATACCCAACTGCGCTAAATAGCGACAATCACCAGAAAGCTGTACCAAATCTGCAATTAAACCAATTGCAACTAAATCAAGTAAATCTTCTAGCGGTTGTTGAGGGTTATCTGTTTTTTGATACAAAGCTTCTACGAGTTTATATGCAACAGCAACTCCTGAAAGATGAAATAAGGGATGGTCTTGTGGTAAATATCGAGGATTGATAATTGCGACAACTGGCGGTCGTTCTAGCGGCAATGTATGATGGTCGGTGACAATAGTATCAATACCTAGTTGCTTTGCATACTCGATTTCAGCAATATTAGTACTACCTGTGTCGCAAGTAACAATTAACTGCGAACCTTGTTTAGCAAGCAGCTCAATCCCCTGACAGTTTAAACCATGAGACTCAGTAATGCGATTAGGAATATAATAAACTAAGTGCGTGTTTTGGCTAAAAAACTGTCCTAAGCCATCCCAAAGCACAGCGGTTGATGTAATCCCATCAGCGTCAAAGTCTCCCCAAATTGCAACTTTTTCGCAGCGATCGCGTGCTTGTTGAAGTCGTTCTACTGCTTGATACATTTCTGCACCAAATTCAAAGGGACTTGCTAATTCTTGACAAGCTTGGGGATTGACAAATGAATCTAGACTGTACTGATCGCAAATTCCTCGTTGCCACAATAGCTGTGCAGCATATCTACCAGAGGAGTTTGGACAATACTGACTAACAGCTTGGATAAACCATTCGGGTGGTGATTCAACAGGTGGTAGCAGCCACTGTAGTTGTTCTGGCATGAAGAAGGGGTGAGGAGTGAGGGGCGAGGGGCGAGGGGTTAGTTACTAATCACTATTTTCATCTACTAGAGAATTGAGGGCAACTTCACCGGCGATTCCTTCAGGTTTGCGCGATACAGTGGGACGCGATCGCTTATAACCTGCTCTTTCAGCTTTTTGTCTTTCGTAAGAAATTAATCTGCCGTAGTATTCGTTTCTACTTAAATTCATGGATAAGAAAATATGCTGCCGGCTGTTGCCAAAGCCTTTACGCTGAAAAAATTTAACGGCGGGTATATTGGCGGGATCAGTATCAACAAGCATAAACCGCGCACCATCTTCAATCATCCGTTCAATGAGTTTGTCTACTAAAGTGTCGCCAACTCCACGGCGTTGAAAGTGGGGGTTAACTCCTAACCAAATAATGTAACCGTATGTCCAAGAACCTTTTGTAATGACTGTGCCTAGAATAAAGCCTGCTAGTTTGCCGTCAATTTCTGCAACAAGACAATATTCAGGATCGGTGTTATAGAGTCCAATTACCTCCCACTGATCCCATGTACGGTACAAGTAGGGATATAAATCACTCGTAAATAACTTTTCTCCTAAGTGATACACAGGAGCAAGGTCGTCAATTTCTAATTCGCGGACATAAACTGAGGATGTATATGTTGAATCTGTAGTGTCGTGCGCCATAACTAATTTACTATTTAGTCCTTTATAGTGGGACTTCTTGAATATTTACAAGATTTGGCAGTAAGCTTTGAGGAGATGCGCTGTCATCGCGATCGCGATGACAGCGCGTTGCATATTGACACAGATCGCACAGCTTGCTTCCTAATGTTATTTGGGGAAATAGTTCGCCATATTCGTAACCTTGCAACCATTGTGTAAGTTGGTTTAAGAGATAGTTTAGTTGTTGTGCTGTTTTGGTGTGCTGAGCGTTGTTGTAAGTAAATTTGAGACTTTGTGGCTGATTTTCTGACTGAATAAACCAGTAAGTCATAGACAACTGTTCGGGTACGTATTCGCTTGTTTCTGCGAGGACATACAAGTAAAGTCGTGTTTGCCAGTTATGTGCTAAAGCGCGGCGATTTTGGGGTTTGGGATAAGTTTTCCAATCGAGAATTTGAGCTTGGCGATCGTCTGCAATAAGTAAGTCATAAATGACTGTCAACAGATAATCTTGCACTTGTAATGTACGGCAATGTTCGCTTTCGCGGAATGATTGAGTGGTGAGATCTGGTGTTATTTCTGGTGCAACGCTGGTAAAAGCACTCATCCAGCATTGTAGTTGAGCATCTTCTTGCACTAAAGATTCAATTGGCAATCCAAGTTCGCGCTGCTGCATGAGCAAATGAAAGCGACTGCCCCATGTAAGGCGCTCTTGTTGCTCTAAACTGGTTGGTGAGCCGAGTTGCTCTAAGTAAGTGTGTTGAAATTGACGCGGACAACGTTCAAGTAAGTTGAGCTGTCCCTGAGATAGACGCATAGAGCTATTGATAACTAGCTTTATTTAATTTTACTCAGCTAGGTGAGCTGTTGTTACTCTAGTGCAATTCACGAAGTTAGAGGAAGCGCTAGCGTTGTACAGCGGGGTCTCTCTGACCTCGCAAAGCTCGAAGTCCGGCTTCTAAGCGATCGGCGCGCTGGCGTTGTTGTTCAAGTTCCGTTGCCACCCAATTGCCTTGAGCATCATACTAACGCAGCTTGGTAAATCGTACATTGTGGGCAGAAGTTCTGAGGATGACTGCAGCGCGTCTTTTTGAAACATGGCACCAACTAGTAATTGATTAGCTTTAGGTTAACTTAGGGGTTGCGGTAATTGGTAACGGATACTAATTGCGATCGCTATCTACTCAAAACATAAACGCTGCTTTTGTCACCACGTCCAACTAGCCTTAAATCAAAACACCAGCATGGGTTGTTGCGTTTAGCTTCAGCGCAGCGAAGGTGAGTAAATCTATTCAGTTCTTTCTTAGGTTCCCATAACTAATAGGTATGTTTTTTGATGAGTTTGTGGGCTTTCTGTAACTACATTAGTCTCATCTCGAACTTACTTTTTTGGAGGATTCATATGGGAGTCGGTGTAGCTCGTAAAGAAGTGACACGCACAGATGTTACAACATTACCTATTAAAGCCACAACAGTTCTCACACGACAAGACTTAGTTGACTTGGTACAAGGTAAATTCATTGCCTTGTGCATTACTGACTACTATCCAAAGTGGCTTTGCGAGCAACTATGCAAAAGGTTGCTAAAACTTCCGGAGTTTGCCCGCTACTTACGAGCACAAAATGTTGGTGTTCAAAGAACTGGAATGACTTTTTTTGAAACAAAAGGAGATCCAAGGCTACTTGAACAGTACTATGCAGAAGCCCAGCGTATGCGCACTACTATCAGAAATACTTGCTTTCCTTACCTTTCCCCAATAGATAAACTCCGAGTCGAGCTTGAAGAAGTATGGTTTGCAGGCGCTCGGCTTGAGAACATTCATGGACAACCAATGATGGTTGGAATTGCACGTATGTTCGAGGATAGCTTTGAGCTTCCACCACACCAGGATGTGTTAGCTCGTGATATTGTAGATAATTCAAGCGATGGACTGCTTCTGTCGCAGCTTTCTGCAAACATATATTTACGAGAAGCAAAATTTGGTGGAGAGCTAGAGATTTGGGGAATCAAACCGTCTTATCAAGAGTTTCTCAAACTTGCTTGCGACGATCTGCACTTTGATCAAAATAAACTCCCACCATCACAAGTGCTGTATAAACCCCGTGCTGGCGATCTAGTTCTCTTTGACTCAGGACGAGTTCATGCAGTACGTCCATCCAAGCAGGGACCACGAGTATCTATGTCATGTTTTGTAGGATATCGCGGTCAGAATATGCCTTTAACTTATTGGAGTTAATGCCTATTCTACTTTGCCTTGTCGTAGGTTACTATCTGTAAGTAGTGGCAGAATGCTGTGTTTTTTAAGTGATAGGAATTGACTAAATTGTGAGCTGAGGCAAGAATTGCCTCTACAGCTAAGGCAGTCTACCTATTGTCCAAGGATATGGGTAATATCCTAAAGAGGGTATTGCCCATTCACTCACTTAATGTTGCCTTGAATTTCTGTCTCCAAAGACTAGTAAATTGAATAAAGCAAATGAGTATAATCACCTTATCGCCAGAAAATTTGACCACACATTAATCATGGTTTATGCGCTAAGCTTGCTATGCTTCCGAGTAGTTCAAACTCACATTGGCAGTGTAAATTACCTGAGACAGAAATTAAACGTTTGCAGGCGCTGTGTCAGTATCAGATTCTAGATACTGTTCCTGAAGCACACTTTGACAACATAACTCGCTTGGCTGCTTACATTTGCCAAACTCCAATTGCTGCAATTAGTTTAGTAGATGCTCAGCGACAGTGGTTTAAATCAAAAGTAGGGTTCATGGCAACTGAAGAACCCCGCGATATTACTTTCTGCGCTTATACTATCCGGCAAGCTGAATTACTAGTTATCCCAGACACTTTAGCTGATGAGCGCTTTGCAACTAACCCTTTTGTGGTTGGTGACGCTCGGATTCGATTTTATGCAGGTGCTCCTTTGATTACTCCCACTGGCTTTACTTTGGGAACTTTATGCGTACTCGATCATGTTCCACGAAAATTAAGTTGCGAACAAATACAATTTCTACGGGTTTTAGCTGACCAAGTCGTGGCACAACTAGAGTTGCGACGTAATTTAAAAGATTTGAAACAAAGCATCATCGAGCGTCAAAAATCAGAAGCAAAACTCCGCCACCATGTCTTTCATGATGAGTTGACAGGTTTGCCGAACCGAGCACTTTTTATGAAGCGGTTGAAATCTGCAATTTTGAAGAAGAAGTGGGAAACAGACTACTTATTTGCTGTGCTTTTTATCGATTTAGATCGTTTTAAGGTTGTTAACGATAGCCTTGGGCATATGGTTGGAGATCAGCTACTGATTGCAACTGCACGCAGATTGAAAGCGTGTTTGCGACCTGAGGACATGGTTGCTCGGCTCGGAGGTGACGAGTTTGTGATTTTGCTTGACAATATTAGGGGTATCAGTGACGCTACTGATGTGGCAGAGCGGATTCAGAAAAGACTATCATTGCCTTGCAACTTGAGTGGGCACGAAGTATTTACTAGCATCAGTATAGGCATTGCTCTGGGCACAACAAATTATCACCAACCGGAAGTCTTGCTCCGCGATGCTGATACGGCAATGTACCGTGCAAAGGTGCTAGGTAAGGCTCGTTACGAAGTCTTTGATATAGAAATGCATGACTCGGTTGTGAAGCTCATGCAACTAGAGAACGATCTCCGACGGGCAATTGAACGTCAGGAGTTCCAGATTTATTACCAGCCAATAGTACTAGTAGACACAGGCGAGATCACTGGGTTTGAAGCGCTAATTCGCTGGCAACATCCAACGCGGGGCTTGCTGAATCCAGCTGATTTTATCTCGGTAGCAGAAGAAACTGGAGCGATCGTCCCGATTGGCTATTGGGTACTTTATGAGGCATGCCGCCAGCTAAGGACATGGCAGTCGGAATTTTCCGCTCAACCCTTAACAATCAGTGTCAATCTCTCCAGCAAACAGTTTTCACAACTAGATCTCGTTGAGCAAATCATTCACATTCTGCAATTAACTAACCTTGATGCACGTAGCTTGAAGCTGGAAATCACTGAAAGCACAATTATGGAGAATGCAGAATCTGCAACTGCCATGCTTTTGCGACTGAGAGACTTGGGCATTGAAATATATTTAGATGACTTTGGTACAGGCTACTCATCCTTGAGTTCTTTACACCGCTTTCCAGTTGATGTGCTCAAAATTGATCGCTCTTTTATCAGCACAATTCAAGCTAATCATGAGAAGACAAAAATTGTTCAAGTCATCATGACACTAGCTCAGAATTTGGGCATGGACGCAATAGCAGAAGGAATAGAAACAGTAGAACAAAGGGAACAGCTTAAAATATTACGGTGTAGGTATGGACAAGGGTACTTATTTTATCAGCCAGTAGACGCACAGACAGCGGCAGCAATAATTGCTCAAAATAAACAATAGACTGCGCAATAGCTCAATAGCTATCTTAAAATCAATTAAATTACCTAGCTCAACTAGTCATGAGTGGTAATGACAGCGATCGCTAAACTTTACTTAAAACATAAACGCTGCCTTCGTTACCACGCCCGATGCGTAAATCACGATCGAGATAAGTAATATCTAGCCATCCTTGTTGTTCGCGGTTATCTAAACGAAAATCAACTGCTGCAAACTTTTTACCCGCTTCAATCTGCCCAATAAAGTCCTTGGGAGACTTGTTGTATCCTACCAAACGCTGTAAACCCAAGATTGAACGCTCAAATTTTACTTGGACTCGACGTTCAGAAAGTGGCTCAAACCGCGCAGCAACTGCCACCATTCCTTCTAAAAAAGGTATGCCATAAACTTCTGCGATGTTGTAGACACTGGTTGTCGCAACACGGATAGATTGATAAATTTGACCGAGCTTGAATAATGGCAATTGGTCAATATTTAATAAACCTTTACTCGTGGTGTAAAGCAGTCGCCAGTCACCATCGAGGAATTCTCCCGCTTCAACAGGGCGAGGAGTCGGGTTGCGCTCTTCTAGCTGAGCGATCGCCATTAAAATAGCTTGCTTGTCTTGCTCAGTTGCCAGTAGTCCGCGATTTTTGCCTGCGATCGCTTCTAACAGTGTTGTTTTTCCTACCATCACACCCTTCCCTATTTTTTCTGTGGAAATTTACACCTTATTTCACCAACACTAGCTTAGTTATCCTTACAAATTATTCTCGGTTGAATAAGTCACCTATAGTTAATAAGTTTTTTTGATATTTTTGTTACCTTTTCACTATCAAGGTTTTCAGCTAAAAGGAAACAGCTTTTTTAGTGATAAACTTGAACTATATAGATTAAAATACTTTCTATGCGTAATTCTGCTCTACGTGAAGAACCTCGCGATCAACGTGCTGCTGTGATTCCTGTAAAGAATGAATCTTCATTACTCGATTGGTTAGAGTCGTCAGGTCGCTTGATAGCGCGTGACCAACAAGAACCAGACTATTCAGACGATGAAGAAGAAATTGCTGGCTTAATGGACCCAGATGATATGTCTTACGACCTTGATGATGATGATGCTATAGAAGTAGAAGATTAGCACTCTGCTGTTTGCAGAAACACTACATGCATTCTTAGTCAAATAAGTAAGTCACTAGAAAACCTTCACAACTCACTTTGAGTTTGACGGCAAATCAAACAGCCCGTAAACTCTATGCTGGTTACTCTAAATCTTGTGGCAGGTACATTGCTGCAGATAGGTTTAGGAGTCGTCATCTAAAAAGTGCTGTTGTGAGGAAATGTCGTGGAAGCTAAATCATCTTCGGATTCATTTCATTTGTCTGGCATCAATCTACTTGTGCTATTAGGCGTATCAATAAGTATTACGGCACTTGTTCTAGATTGGATTGCAAACCGATTGCCTTGGCAAACTACTTCTCTAAGTTTACCTTTAATTGTTTGTGGAATAGCAGCTGCGGGAATAGGGTATGGTGTTGTTCCATTACTTGTTAAATTAAAAACAGGGCAAGTCATTCGCGAAGATGGTCCTCAAGCTCATTTAAAAAAAGCAGGTACGCCAACAATGGGAGGCGTTTTTTTTATTCCTGTTGCGATCGCATGCGCTGCAATTTTGTCGAGCTTTACAACCAATGTCGTTGCAGTATGTTTGTTGACATTAGGTTATGCAGCGATTGGTTGGCTGGATGATTGGCAAATCTTACGACATAAATCAAATAAAGGCATCTCGCCTCGGATGAAACTTGCGTTACAGATTGGTTTTGCAGTGCTGTTTTGTCTGTGGTTGTGGTGGAGCCAATCGAGCAATATTACTACAGTGAGCTTACCCTTTGGTTATGCGTTGCCGTTAGGTTTGTTATTTTGGCTATTAGCAGTTTTTGTTATGGTTGCCGAAAGTAACGCTACTAACCTGACTGATGGTGTCGATGGCTTAGCTGGCGGAACAGTGGCGATCGCATTTTTAGGTTTGGGTGCTTTAGTTGCTTCTACCAATCCTGAATTGATGATTTTTTGTGCTTGTATGAGTGGTAGCTGTTTAGGATTTTTAGTTCACAATCGTAATCCAGCGCGTGTATTCATGGGAGATACAGGATCGCTGGCTTTAGGTGGTGCATTAGCTGCTGTAGGATTACTTAGCAACACACTTTGGGCACTATTTATTCTTAGTGGAATCTTTTTTGTCGAGACACTTTCAGTCATGGCACAAGTTGGTTATTACAAAGCCACCAAAGATCCTAACGGTGTAGGGAAACGTCTATTCAAGATGGCTCCTTTACATCATCATCTTGAACTATCAGGCTGGTCAGAATTACAAGTAGTAGGGGTGTTTTACTTGATTAATGCAATTTTAGCTGGAGTTTGTTTGTGGTTGAACAAAGTAAGTATTTAGAAAAGGTGAGGAGTGATAGTAGCTTGTAGATAATAGACCCCCTGCATGAATGCGAGTGCAAATAAATTCGCTGATATACAAACTATATCCACCAATTTAGAGTTGTGAATTACTCGTCAAGAATGAACAGTTAGTCGTGAAGTGTTGAGTTATAAGTTAAGAACATTCAAAACTTAAAACTTTGTTTGGATAGCTCTGAAGGAAGTCGAAGGGCGTTTGTAATTCATGCTTTATTTCTTTCCATCTCCTCTTATTTGACTAACTAAATGAACAAGTTCGGGCAAAATTAATTGCTGCATTCCTAGTTTGACTGCATTAGAAGAACCAGGAAGAGCAAAAATCAGTTTGCTTTGATATACTCCAGCGATCGCCCGAGAGGCGATTGCTCGCGAACCGATTTCTTTGTAACTTAAGTAGCGAAATAACTCTCCAAAGCCAGGTAAAGTTTTCTCAAGGAGATTTGCGATCGCGTCATATGTTGTATCTCTGGGGGCAATTCCAGTACCACCATTGCAAATTACTACGTCCAAATTTACTTGGTTAGCTAGGTTGTATAACTGATTTTGAATTTGTCTTGGCTCATCTGGAATAATTGTATATGCCCCCACATTACGACCGGCATCCAAAAGTAGCTTTTTAATTAGTTGACCACTTTTGTCAGTTTCAACAGTGCGCGTATCACTTACTGTGATGACAGCACAGGTGATTGTCATACTAGTCAGATCAGGGTGCGGCTGATGCGTCATCAAAGTAAAAGTAATAAATTTATGACTTGCTGAATTCTAAGCCATGAGTTTCTGCATAGCGCTGCATAAAGCGCAGGAAGCGATCCCATTCATCAGCAGATTTCATGAGGTAAAACACTTCTAATGCTTCTGGCTTACCATTAACGAATTTACCCTTCACTTCACGAGTTGTCAGCGTCCCCTCTTCATCAATCATGTACATTCCAGTAATTTCTTCTGTCGCTTCGCTACTCAAAGCCTGAGGATTTTGAAAGTAAAAAGTGGCTGTACCGTTACTACCATCGCGCGATCGCGTCAGACGTACATCTGGAATAACTTCTTCATCAACGCCTCTAAAAAACTGAATTTGAGCCATAATACTTTGCGATTACACTTTTTGCATCTTATCTGTAACTTCATATTTTCTCATTTTTTGGATAATTGGTAATTGTCAATAGGCAGGGATCAAAATAACTTTGCAGGGCGCATTTGCTGTACTAAATATTCTCTCTATCAAGTAAAAGAGTAACTGGACCATCATTGTCAATCGAAACTTGCATCATTGCACCAAATATGCCAGTTTCCACTCTTAAACCACTTTGCCGAAGTTTGCTCACAAATAAGTGATACAAATCAACTGCGATGCTGGGCGATGCAGAACGATCAAAAGAAGGACGACGACCTTTGCGACAGTCACCATAAAGCGTAAATTGGCTAATAACCAATAATTCGCCACCAATTTCCTGCACAGATTTAGAAAAGCGATCGCCACTAGCATCTTCGTCAGGAAAAATGCGCAATTCTAAGCACTTGCGTACCATCCAATCAAGTTCAGCTTCTGTATCAGTATCAGCAATACCCACAAGTAAATTCAGCCCTCGCCCAATTTTGCCAACAAGTTCACCATCAACGGTAACTTGAGAAGATTTAACTCGTTGAATCACAACACGCATATTTATTGAGTTAAGTTTTCACGACTTTGCCAAATAGTAGCTTCCTTGAGACATCAGCGATCGCGAGAATCACCTGATAAAATTTCCTCATGTTTGATAATATCTGTAAATTTTTAGTCGAGAATTTTTCTAGCGATTTTGCCAATTGGCTACTCGGAAAATCTCTTACTTTTACTAAATTGAGTCCTTCAGAACTCTCACTAGAACCGATTCATGCTGATGCGTTGATCTTACTGGAAGCAGAAGAAGTTGTACTGCATCTAGAGTTTCAAACTCAACCTAAAAGCGATATTCCATTTCGGATGATTGATTATCGGCTGCGAGTGTATCGGCGCTTTCCTTTGAAGGAGATGCATCAAGTTGTCATTTATCTACGACAATCAAATTCCGAATTAGCACAACAAACAACCTTTGTCCTTGAAAAAACTCGTCATGAATTTGACGTGATTCGCCTGTGGGAACAACCAACAAGTCTATTTCTGCAATATCCAGGCTTATTACCCCTCGCAGTTTTGAGCCAAACGAGTAACCGTGTAGGAACACTACAGCAAGTAGCACAGGAGATCGTTAAAATTTCCGATCAACGCGTGCAAAATAATGTCGCAGCATCAGCATTTATTCTAGCTGGGTTAGTATTAGAGAAAGACATTATACAACAGGTACTGCGGAGGGAACTCATGCAGGAATCAGTAACATATCAAGCTTCGGTAGAAGAGGGACGCGCCGAGGGTCTCGCTAAGGGTCTCGCTAAGGGTCGTGCGGAAGGTCGTGCGGAAGGTCGTGCGGAAGGAATTCAAGAGGGTATACAAGAAGGCATTCAAGAGGGTATTCGATCAGTAGCTGCTAATTTGTTGCGCGAGGGACTTACGATAGAAATGGTGGCACGAGTGACTGGATTATCGGTATATGTAGTGCAGCAGTTGGCAAACAGCATTAATGATGGAGGTGAGTAAAGAGCGATCGCGTTGTTTCATCTTTGCATAGCAATTCCACCTAATAAATTGTGAAATCTCTAACTGTAGCCAACATTTAAAGGGCAAGGGAGAGTTAAGAACTTTTCAAGCTATCTTAACTCTCTTGAATCATCTACTTACCGAAGCCTCTACCACGCGATGTAGAAGGAAGACAAACACAGTTCTCTAACTGAGTACGTAAAGTTTCATGGTCGAGATTTTGCCCAATTAACACTAACTGGTTTTTGCGATCGCCACTATTCCATTCTTCATCATCAATGCTAAATCGCTTGCCACACAAGTGGAAAATGTGGCGTTTGGGACTTTCGTCAAACCACAAAATACCTTTGGCGCGGAATACAGTTTCAGGTAATTGATTATCTAAGAAATACTGAAACTTGCGAATTGATAGTGGCTTATCACTTTGAAATGATATTGAAGTAAACCCGTCGTTTTCTAAGTGGTGCGAGTGATGGTCATGGTGGTCGTGTTCGCAATCATGATCGTGATGGTGATGATCGTGGTCATGATCGTGATGATACTCGTCTTCAGCATCAAAATACTTATCAGACTCGAATAAACCAACACTCAAAATCAATGGTAGCGGAACTTGCGATCGCGTAGTACGCAGAATTCTCGCACCTTCTTTCACTTCCCGAATTTTACCTTCTAAGCGCTCTAACTCAGCTTCTTCCACCAAATCAGCTTTATTCAGGATAATCACATCACCATAGGCAATTTGGCTGTGGGCGGCTTGCGAAGTGAATAAATCTAAGCTGTAGTTTGCCGCGTCTACCATTGTAATAATGGAATCCAAGCGGGTTAAGTCACGTAACTCAGTGCCTAAAAAGGTCAACGCCACAGGTAAGGGATCGGCAAGTCCGGTTGTTTCTACTACCAGATAATCGAGCTTGTCTTGACGTTCGAGAACTTTATAAACTGCCTCTACTAAGTCATTATTGATGGTGCAGCAAATGCAACCGTTGCTGAGTTCCACCATATCATCGCCCGTTTGGATAATAAGCTCATTATCGATACCAATTTCACCAAACTCATTGACTAAGACCGCAGTTTTCAAGCCTTCCTGGTTCGCCAGGATATGATTGAGTAGAGTTGTCTTACCACTGCCTAGAAAACCCGTAATAATAGTAACCGGCAAGCCACGTTTTGAGGCATCCATTGCTTGATGATCTGAAGTTGCTGTAGATTGCATAGCTGTGCTGTCGAAAATGTCAAAAAATAGGAATATAGAGTTACAGAGCGATCAAAGCTACTTTCTTAAGATTGCTAGCTGACACATTCCACTCTTCTCCTATTATTGCCGAAAAGCTCATTTCACCATTTTGTCATGACCCTAACGCTATACAACACACTTACCCGTCGGAAAGAAACCTTTACTCCGCTTCAAGCTGGCAAGGTGCAAATGTATTACTGTGGCGTCACTGTATATGATTACTGCCATTTGGGTCATGCACGGGCGTGTATTGTTTGGGATGTTGTACGTCGATACTTACAATGGCGTGGCTACCAAGTGAAATATATTCAAAATTTTACGGATATTGATGACAAAATTCTCAACCGCGCACGGGATGAAGGCTCAACAATGCAAGTGGTTGCTGAACGCTATATCCAAGCCTATTTTGAGGACATGGATCGGCTAAATATTCAACGCGCAGACGCCTATCCTCGCGCAACACACACGCTAGATGGTATTAAGCGCTTGGTGTACGAATTAGAACAAAAAGGCTATGCCTACCCAGCCGATGGTGATGTTTATTATGCAGTGCGTCAGTTTAATACATATGGTAAGCTTTCGGGGCGTAAGTTAGAAGATTTGCAAGCGGGAAAAAGCGATCGCGTCAATATTGAAGATCCTGAGTACCAAAAGAAAAAAGATCCGTTTGATTTTGCATTGTGGAAAGGTGCAAAAGCCGGAGAACCAGCATGGGAGTCGCCTTGGGGTGCAGGACGTCCTGGTTGGCATATCGAATGTTCGGCGATGGTGCGTGACAATTTGGGCGAGACGATTGATATTCACGCTGGTGGTGCAGATTTAATTTTTCCCCATCATGAAAATGAAATTGCTCAAAGTGAAGCCGTTACAGGTAAACCGTTGGCTAATTACTGGATGCACAATGGCATGGTGACGGTAGATGGCGAAAAAATGTCCAAGTCTCTAGGTAATTTTATCACGATTCGGGAATTGTTAGATCGCCCTACAGATCCAATGGCGGTGCGATTGTTTGTGTTGACAGCGCAGTATCGCAAGCCAATAGATTTTACAGATGAAGCGATCGCCGCCGCGACAAATGGTTGGCACACACTTAGAGAGGGGCTACTGTTTGGCTATCAGTATGGCAAGCAACTAGGATTTGAGGAGCGAGGGAGTCACTTAATACCAGAAGTTGTACAGCGATTTCAAGAAGAAGTTGATGATGATTTTAATTTTCCTGGAGGGTTGACAGTTCTGTTTGAGTTAGCTAAAGATTTACGCCGCGAAGGAAACATCTTAGTGCATCAAGGTAAAACAGAAACTCCGCCAGAACAATTAGCACAACAGTGGCATACGTTGGTGACTTTGGCGCAAGTTTTAGGCTTTGAAGCTAGACCTCCTATAGAAATTGAAAGCTTACATACTTTACCTGAACCCAGTCATAAAAGCTCAGTTACTGTTTTAAGCAATCCTGAAATTGAAAATTTGATTGAACAGCGGAAAGCTGCTCGCAAAAACCGCAATTTTGCTGAGGCGGATCGGATTCGTAATGAACTTCAGAATCAGGGTATCACGTTAATTGACCAGCCTGGCGGTGTAACGCGATGGCATCGCAACTAAATCGCAATCGGGTATCAGTGGTGAATCTGTTAGTGATTGTGGCTACAGGTTTTCTTGTCGCGCTGTTATGGCAATTGCGGAGTTTGCTGGTGACAGTAATGATTGCAGTCGTGATCGCGGCGGCGATCGCACCTGTTATTGAAAAAGCAGAAAAACTCCGCATACCACGCTGGCTAGCAGTTATTAGCGTTTATCTGACGTTACTTGCGATTGTCATTGGTGCAGGATTAATTATTGGTCCTACTGTCGCTGAACAACTGCAAACTTTAGTCAGCTTAATTCCAGTTTATCTCGATAATCTCCGCACTTTAGCAGAAAATATCGCTTTAAGGCTGGGAACTGAACAACCCGAATTTATTGACCGATTCTTTGATACGCAAGCGTTAACAAGTTGGATTATTGGTTCAGGTCAACAACTTGTGGTACGTTCTTACGGCTTTACGCGCAGTGTCATCGATGGAGTGTTGAGCCTAATTCTAGCACTACTAATTTCTGGCTACATGGTTGCTGGGCGCGAAAATTTAATTAAAGGAATCGTTAGTTTATTTCCCCAACCCTGGGACAAACGTCTTGACGCACAAGTTATTCCAATTAGCCAACGAATGGGCGGTTATATTCAAGGTCGAGTTTTAGTTTCTGGAATTTTAGGAGTCGCAATTACTCTAGGTTTAGGAATTTTGGGTTTGTCAGAATTTGCTTTAGCTTTGGGCGTGATTGCTGGCTTTACTAACTTAATTCCTTTTATTGGACCTGTTTTAGGTGCAATTCCAGCTTTAATTGTGGCACTTTCTCAAGGTGGTTTAACATTTGTTTGGGTGCTACTTTTATTTGTCATTATTCAAAATCTAGAAACTTATGTACTCGATCCGCTACTTGTAGGTTCTTCGGTACAAGTTCACCCACTGTATCAACTTCTAGCAGTACTGGGTGGAACTCAAGTCTTAGGTATTATTGGTGCTGTCATTGTTCCTCCTTGGATAGCTGGGGCGTCAGTATTGCTAGAGAACCTTTACTTGCAACCAAAACGTTTAGCTGAGGAAAAAGAAGCAAGTAGCGAAAATGTGGTAAAGGTGCAATCAAGTACTTAATTTAAATGTAGATTTTTAGATAATTTAGCAGAGGTTTTAACCTCATTAGACATTACTCAAAACAAAAAGCAAATCATTGATCAAGTTGAATGGATGGCTACCCATACTTGTATTGCAAAATACTGCCATTGTGAGTTTATGTCCCTGAAAGTTGGGTAGATGCATTACCCAAGTATTGTACCCAGGACCATCGCCACCGTGTCCAAACTGTTCGCCATAGTTAGATTCTAGATCAATCATTAATCCTAATCCATAGCCAGGTTTATTAAAAAATGGAGATGTGTTTTGACCAATAGATACATACTGACACATCTCAATAAGTTGTTCTAGTTTAAGTAGTTTATGAGAAAAAAGATTCTCGTAAAATTGAACAATCTCATGAGTTGTAGAGACAATTATACCAGTAGCACACCATCCTGGATGATATTTAGGAATCACATTTTCTATTAATCTATTGGAGTTAAGAGATCTACAAAACCCAGGTACTAAAGTTCCTTTGTCTATATCTTGAGCAACGTAAGTTTTTTGCAATTTTAAAGGTTGAAATATCTGATTTCTCAAAGTATTAGAAAAAGTATCTTTACTGATAGTTTCAATTAACTTGAGTAACAACATATAACCCGTATTTGAATAATTAAAACTAGCTCCAGGTTCAAAATCAAGCTTACCTGTGCAAGTTAACTCTAAAAATTTGTGATATGACCAAGGCAATGAAGGACTTGCTGCTACCGCTGGCATATAAGTTGCTATTGAATAATTTGGTACACCGCTAGTATGATTAAGAAGTCTTCTGATTGTTACAGAGCGTGGTAGTGGTAAATTATGTAGCCAATCTATAATTGAATCTTCTAAAGATAATTTTCCATTTTGAACCATCTGCAATATACAAACGGCAGTAAATGTTTTTGTAATACTATAGATATAAAATTGACTATTTGTCGGCATTGGTGTTCTTCTTGTTAGTTCTAAGAATCCACTACTTCCTATCCACAAACCATACTTTTCGTCAGAAATTGTGACATTAACACCCAAGCATGGCGTGAAAAGAAGCGATGCGTCAAGCTGCTTTTGCAGTTGTTTTTTTAATAATGAATTCATATCGTCTTTGACATTAAATAGATTTGGCTTTGGTTGGGAATTAAACCAGAAAAATTTTGATTACTGCTACTGTACTAGTACAAATTGAATGAATTTGTACCTTCTCAAAAATAAGTCAATAGAAGATATTAAAAATAAGCCTGGTGATTAAGGAGAGTGTAAGTGTGCGCCAAGCACCGTATTGATAGAGAAATCGGTTTAGGCTATGGCTTTCTCGGTGTACTTGGCTTTAGTCTTACCTTACCAGCTACCCGTGTTGCAGTTGTAGAACTCGATCCGATAATCGTAGGTTTAGGACGTGCAATCATCGCAGCTTTTCTAGCAGCAATTGTTTTATGGGCGAATCATCAGCGAATACCTGCACGCAAACATTGGCGAGGTTTAATTATCGTTGCGGCTGGAGTTGTTTTAGGGTTTCCCTTACTGTCAGCTTGGGCAATGCAGCAGTTACCCGCCGCACATGGCGCGGTTGTGTTAGCGTTGATGCCGCTAGCAACGGCATTTGCTGGGAGTATAATTGTGGGCGAACGTCCTTCGCGGCGATTTTGGTTGGCAAGCATCACTGGTAGTATCACGGTGATTATTTTTGCGATCCTCTCTGGTGCTGGGCAAATGCAGTGGGCTGATGTTGTCTTACTGGGTGCAGGAATGGCGGCTGCCATTAGTTATGCAGAAGGCGGACGTTTAGCGCGAATTTTGGGAGGCTGGCAAGTTATTTGTTGGGCTTTGGTGATTGCGGCTCCTGTATTAAGTGTACCTTTTGCAAAGGCAGTGTTACAACATGGCTTAGTTGCTTCGCCAACAGCTTGGTTAGGATTTGGCTATTTGAGCATTATCAGTCAATTTCTCGCTTTTTTCCCCTGGTATCAAGGGCTAGCAATTGGAGGTGTTGCCCGTGTTGGTCAAATGCAACTATTACAGCCATTTTTAACGATTTTGGCATCTGCAATTTTGTTGGGAGAAGCGATCGCACCCTTTACCTTAATTGCTGCAATGATTGTAGTAACGAGTGTGGCGATTGGGCGGACATCGGCGATTCAACGCAATTAACGCGCTCGTCTTTGGTAAAATTCAAAGTAATATCCAATATGGCGATTAAGGGCTTTTAATCAAAGTAGGAACAAAAATTTTACGTCAGTAATAACGATGCGATCGCCAACACTAAAACTTATTCAAAAAGCTCTAATTCGTTTACTCGGCATATTATTAGTTTTATGCCTAGCTTGGTTATGGGTACTCTTAGCCGCAAAACCAGCCTTAGCTCAAGACAATACCATTAATTACAGTAATACACATCTAGAAAACCGTGACTTCTCCCACGCCGACTTGGTAGGTGGAGTATTTGTCGCAGCCGAAATGCGTGAAGCAAACTTTCAAGGTGCAGATCTCACAAACGCCATTCTTACCAAAGGTGTTTTACTCCGCGCTAATTTAGAAGGTGCTAACTTAACAGGTGCATTAGTCGATCGTGTCACTTTAGATGAAGCAAATTTAAAAAATACCATCTTGCAAGAAGCGATTTTGACGCGATCGCGGCTTTTTGATGCTGATATTACAGGTGCAGACTTTACTGATGCTTTGGTAGATCGTTATCAAGTTTCTTTATTATGCGATCGCGCTGATGGTGTTAATCCGGTAACAGGTGTTTCCACACGTGAAAGTTTAGGCTGTCGCTAAAGAAACCTATGACTTCATATGGTCCTAATCCTAATCGACCTTATCCTCTAGTCGATCATCGTCGTGTTTGCTTTATCAAAAATTTTATCAAAGCACCAAATATCATTGTTGGCGATTACTCATATTACGACGATCCTGTCGATCCCGAAGGGTTTGAGAAAAATGTCTTGTACAACTACGGTAGCGATCGCTTAATTATTGGTAAGTTTTGTGCTGTTGCAACTCAAGTCAAATTCATCATGAACGGTGCAAATCACAAACTTGATGGAATTTCTACGTATCCTTTTCCGATTTTTGGACATGGTTGGGAAGAAGCAATAGACCAGGTGATGAATTTACCTAGCAAGGGCGATACGATGATTGGTAACGATGTTTGGCTCGGTTATGAATCTTTAATTATGCCAGGCGTTAAAATTGGCGATGGTGCCATAGTTGCTGCCAGATCTGTTGTTGTTAAAGATATTCCTCCCTACACTGTCGCTGGTGGTAATCCTGCACGTCCTCTCAAGCAACGCTTTAGTGATGCAGAAATTGAGCAATTACTTGCTATTCGTTGGTGGGATTGGGATATAGCTAAAATCACCCGCAATATTGATTTGATTATGGGCGGTGATATCAGTTTGCTACAAAATGCTTTGTAACATACAACTTTTACTTAACGCGATCGCCAAGCTTGAGTTTGTTGCTGTACGCCACGAGTGAAAAACCAATAAAGAATGCGGACTCCGATACTCGTAAAGACAATCAGAGTTGCCATTGCTGCGGCTGCTGCGGTATCTCCAGCATCGTCCATATTGACAATTGCGACTGCTGCTACTGGTAACGTGGGAGGATAGAGAAACACGATCGCAGAAATTGTAATCATGGCATTGACAAAGAAGTAAATGCCAATTTCCAAGATTGCTGGTAGTGAAAGTGGTGCTGTGACGCGCCAAAACGTCCGATAAAAGGGAACAGACATTGAAGCAGAAACCGACTCAAACTCTGGATCGATCTGCTTAAGCGCGGTATTAGCAGTCAGAAAACATACTGTGTAGAAGTGAATAATGTTACATAAAACCAAAATTCCCATTGTGCCATAGAGCCAATGGAAAGGATTGACTAAAAGATACTCTTCAATAAAAGGAATATTCCAATAAGGAGAGTTGAAGAAAAAGACGTAAGCAAGACCTAAAACTAGACCAGGTAAAGCTAAAGGAATTGTAGACAAAAAGTAGTTGATACTGCGTAACCAATTTAATCCTTTACCTTTTTCTACAAGATAAGCACTAACAAACACAGCAACTGTACCAAATACTGCTGTATAGAATGACATCCGAATGCTATTCCAGTAAGCCGCATAGCCACCGCCACCTACAGAACTGAAGTCGTAGTGCCGCAAACTTAGATTGAAATTGTAAGGCCAAACTTGAATGGCAGAAGCAAAAACAATTGTTAGCAGAACAATAATCGCAAATAGTGCTACTAAAGTACAAAAAGCAAATCCTAGCCAATCGACAAGAGGATTAAATTTAGGTTGCAGAGGGACTGCTTTAGCACTTACTAATGCATTCTGTCGCCGCTGGATAATTTGATTAAGCACAAAAGCAACAACAGTTGGTACAAGTAAAAATACACTAATAGTTGCTCCCATCGAGAAGTTTTGCTGACCGATGACTTGCTTATAGATATCTGTTGCTAGCACGTTATAGTTACCACCGACTACTTTAGGTACGCCGAAATCTGTAAAAGCTAACGTGAAACACACAAAAATAGCACTGACTAAGCCATATTTGACACTAGGAAGTGTCACCGTTAAAAATGTCCGCAGGGCAGAACTACCTAAAACCTCAGATGCTTCATATAATCGAGCATCAGTCAAGCTTAACGCAGTGACGAGAATAACCAGCGCTTGCGGAAAACAGTAAAGTACTTCTCCAATAATGATGCCATTAGCACCATAAATTCCAATATTCCAACCAGGAAGTAAACCAAATAAACCTGTGGTGATAATTCCTTGATTGCCAAAGAGGTAAATCAAGCCGATCGCATGAGCAAGTGGCGGAATGTATAGCGGTAACATCCCCAAAATGCGAAAAATATTTTTTCCTGGCATCGCTGTGCGGGTCAGCGCATAAGCATAGATAAATGCCAGAACAACAGAGATAATGGTACTAGCGATCGCTACATACAAACTATTAAACAAAGAAGCCGCTAATGCTGGAGTTGTTAAGTAGGTAACGTAATTTGCTACACCAACCCAGTCACCATCTGTACTCTGAAAACTGCGCATCAGCATTGGGTAAAGTGGCAAAACAACCCCAACCAAAAGCCAAAGCGTTCCCAAAATCAGCAGCACTCGCATCAGCCAGTCTTCTGCGGTAACTATCTGCTGGCGTCTAGAGAAATATTGCCTAAGTGTTGTGCGGAATGTTTTTTGCGGCGTGGAAGATGTCATAGCGATGTAGAGCTAGTGCTGATGAGTTTTAATTGGTGAATACTCGGATCGATTCGGGCGGAAGTTGAATTTGGAATGCAGAACCTTCAGTGAGATCTAACTGTCGCGCTGCTTGAGCGGAGATGTTGACAGAAATGAGTTCTTTGAAGTTGCCTTCTGGACGCAAACCTACTAGAAAGCCAGAACCAAGAAATTCGATACTCTGCACTTCAGCGGCGATCGCATTTGCTACCGAGTGCTGATTTGCTGTGTTGAGCACTTGCACATCTTCTGGACGAATCGCAATACTTACCGATTGATCGGGTGCAGCAACGTTTTGTGGTGCCTCCAGAATAATGTTTCCGCAGCGCACTTGAGTTTCTGATACTACAACTCCTGATAAAAAGTTCATCACGCCAATAAAATTAGCGACAAATGGCGTATGCGGTTGCTGATATATAGCACGCGGCGTTCCTACTTGGGCAATGTAGCCTTTATCCATCACGACAATTCGATCTGCCATTGCCAAAGCTTCAGCTTGATCGTGAGTTACCATCACTGTTGTGATTCCTAGGCGCTTTTGTAGTTGCGCGATTTCTGTTCTTAGCCTGACTCTAACTTGAGCATCTAGCGCTGAAAGTGGTTCGTCGAGTAACAGAAGTCCAGGTGATAATGCTAAGGCTCGCGCTAAAGCAACTCGTTGTTGTTGTCCGCCCGACATTTGCGCAGGGTATTTATTACCCATCCCGTTTAGCCCAACGGTATCAAGTAACTCCTCAACTCTGGTTTTAATTTCTCGCTGAGATTTCTTAGCATTTTGCAAGCCATAGGCAATATTTTGGGCGGCAGTGAGATTAGGAAATAGTGCATATGATTGAAAGACAATGCCAAAATCTCGCTTCGATGCGGGAAGCCGCGAAACATCTTTTCCACCTTGGATGACGCGCCCACTGGTTTG
The DNA here is from genome assembly GCF_002749975.1 of Gloeocapsopsis sp. IPPAS B-1203. Taxonomy (NCBI): domain Bacteria; kingdom Bacillati; phylum Cyanobacteriota; class Cyanophyceae; order Chroococcidiopsidales; family Chroococcidiopsidaceae; genus Gloeocapsopsis; species Gloeocapsopsis sp. IPPAS B-1203. The sequence goes on from NZ_PEIG01000001.1 coordinate 648,020, forward strand.
AGTTTCTAATCCACAGATAATGCGTAGTAATGTTGTTTTACCACAACCACTCGGACCTAGTAAGCAAATAAATTCACCTGGATAGACGTCTAAGTAGATGTCGTAAAGAGCAACAAAGTTACCAAAAGATTTTTGAATGTTTTCGATTCGCAGATAAGGTTGTGCAATTTCCCTGACTAAAGTAGGTTCATAAGATGTCGATTGCTGTTTGAGGCGTTGCTGTTGGGTTGTTGGCTGTTCGGGAAAGTTCATTTGTCTGCTCCTAATTACGAAGTCTTCGGTTCTGACTTAGAGTCGTAGCGTCTAGTCCACTCCTGAAGAATTCGATCCCGATGGGTAGCTGCCCAATTGAAATCATTATTAATCAGTTGTTTTAGTGGCTCCTGTGGATAACCTTGAGGAATCGGTACATCGGTTTTTACCGCAGTCACGGCAAAGCTTTTGGCATACTCTTGAGAAATTGCTGGAGTGATTGCCCAATCTAAAAATGTCTTTGCCGCTGGGTTAATCTGTGGTTTTTTGACGAGCGCGTTCGCTTCGATATCCCATCCTGAACCTTCTTGCGGAAATACAGCTTCAATCGGTTCGCCGTCGTTCTTTTGCGTTACTGCGCGGTAGTCGAAGGAAATACCAATTGGGTATTCACCTGCTCCGGCTGCTTTGCAGGGACGAGAGCCAGAGTGCATATACTGAGCAACGTTTTGATGCAAGGCATCGAGATACTGCCAGCCTTTTTCTTCACCCATCATTTGCAAAATTGCGGAAACTGACAAAAAACCCGTACCAGAGGAAGCCGGATTGGACATCACAATTAGGTTTTTGTAGGCTGGATTTGTCAAGTCAGCCCAAGATTGCGGAATTGGTAGATTTCGTTTCTCCATCTCTACCGTATTGACGCAAAAAGCAGACATCCACGCATCAATGCCAACCCAATGTGGCGGATTGCGCTCATCCCGAAACTGCGATCGCACTCTTTCTAATCCTGCGGGAGCATAAGGTTCTAACATCCCTTGGCTATCCGCCACAAGTAAACTTGAAACAGCTAAGCCCCATACAACATCGGCGCGAGGATTGTCTTTTTCTGCCAGTAATTTCGCGGTGACAATTCCAGTTGAGTCCCGCACTGTGTTGACTTTGATATCAGGATGCTCTTGTTGAAATAGCGTCAGATAATTTTGAATTTGATCGTCTTCTAAAGCCGTGTAAACAGTAATTGCTGTTGAAGAATCTGCAACTGTACTTGCTGAATTAGATTCGTCAGCACGCCTAACAACACAGGCTGAAATAACGAGTGTAAGCATTAAGGCGATCGCGGATCTCAAACTAAACTTTAACCACTTTCTCCGGCTGAACATGCCTCACCTTCCAAGATGCAAACGGGATGTATAGACATCTAGATTAGAGGCTAAAGCAAAAGCTATACGACTGGCGTTAATGTTGGGTTAAATCTGATTAATCATTGGTTTAATCTTGATTAATAGATTTATGCGACGCGATTCCCTCGACAGATCACTGCAGTCAGTTGCGGCACACTGCGATCGCGCACAGCGATCAAGTCAGCACGTTTACCTATTGCCAAACTACCGCGATCGTGCTGTAGATGAATAGCTTGTGCAGGATTGCTAGTTGCTAATCGCATCACTTTGTAGATCGGCTGATTTAGGTAGCGAGAGATGAGAAAAATTGCATGGAGAAGACTTTGTGGTGCATAGTCAGAAGAAATAATATCGACCAAGCTTTGCTCAACAAGTTGTTTTGCAGCGACATTACCCGATTGCGATCCTCCCAGAACTACATTAGGTGCGCCCACCAAAACTTGTAAACTGGAAGATTTAGCTGCCTTTGCTGCTGCTAGTGTTGTCGGAAATTCGGCGATCGCTACTTGATCTTGCACTGCTTGTTGGATGTGCGAAACAGTCGTATCGTCGTGACTAGCAAGAGTGATACCTTTAAGTTGAGCTAGTTGAGCTATGGCTGTACGGTTTACAGATGCGTGGTGATGGTGTTCTTGTTGCCAAATTTGAGTCAATGTGCTTATGCGATCAGCAGCTACTCCGTATTTGCCGACATAATATTTCTCGAACTTATCTGTGCGCACAAATTGGCGATCGCCAGGAGCATGATCCATCAGCGAGATGAGAGACAGTAAAGGACAATCAGCATATTGAGCCGCAACATAATAAGCTTGGTCATAGCTGAGTTCGCAACGCAGGTGCAGCCGATGTTCTGCGACAAAGACCCCTGCAACTTGTCCGTGGTAAATTGCATCAATCATTGCAGCAAAGTGAGTCAAGCGCAGGCTATGAGAATTGACACTACCAACAGCGATCGCATCGCAAACCGTCGTAATTCCAGCACTGATTGTCGCGCGATCGTGATAGGCTGCAGCAGCTTCTACAGACCAACGAACACCAGGACGAGGAGATACGCAACACTCTAAATTGTCTGTGTGCAACTCAATTAACCCTGGTAACAAATAATCTCCACCACCATCTTGCCCAATTGCGACAACTCCTGGTTGAATATCAGCGATTAAGCGATCCCGCACTACCAAAGTGCCAAGAATTTCCTGTTCTGGCAGTTGTAACCGATAGTTGGTGTAAATCTGCTCGTTCACACAGCTATTAATGTCCTCATATTTCAGAATACAAAAATATTCCGCATCGTAAGTTAAATTCCGGTTACAAATTCCCTACTCATCAATGTTAACTTTGCATAACCTCGTTGCTAAATTCAGCCACCTTAGTTACTATATGTGCTTGTATAGACATCTAGATAAAGAGATAGCATTGTCACGGCTACAGCAAAAACAATGGCAAAGATTCAACTAGTCGTATTTGACATGGCAGGAACGACGATTAAAGACCAACAAGAGGTACAGTCCTGCTTTTTTCAGGCAGCCCAAAGCACAGGTTTACAAGCAGATGCCGAGCGAATTAACTTCATGATGGGATGGTCAAAGAAACTCGTGTTTCAAACTTTATGGCACGAGCAGATTGGTAAAGAGCATCCAGACTATGAGGCTAAAGTAACCGATTCATTCTCTAAATTTAAAACTATCCTTGAAAACCACTATAAAACTCAGCCTGTTGAACCGACAGAGGGTTGTTTAGAACTCTTTGACTGGCTCAAAGCGCAGAACATTAAAATCGCCCTAAATACTGGATTTTATCGCGAAGTGACAGACATCATTTTACAGCGATTAGGTTGGAACCAAGGATTAGATAGCGAATATGTAGGTTCAGCAACCTCAACAATTCAAGCTTCTGTTACACCTTCAGAAATCTACAACAATGAAGGTCGTCCAGCACCGTTCATGATTCAAAAAGCAATGTACAAACTGGGCGTTACCGCTCCCAAAACTGTAGTTACTATCGGTGATACACCTTCTGATATTGCTGCTGGTATCAATGCTGGCTGTCTTTTTTCTTTTGGAGTTACGAATGGTACGCATACCAAAAAGCAATTAGCTCAATATCCCAATGATGGATTATTCAATTCGTTGTCGGAATTTCAAGACAAAATCGCTAGTTTAACTTGAATACCTCTTTAATTATGAATTCATCAAAACAAGCAGATGTAGCCATCGTCGGTGCTGGTATTGTCGGTTTAGCCCATGCTTTAGCTGCTGCTAAGCGGGGTCGAAAAGTTGTCGTGTTTGAGCGAAATTTGCCTGTTGTTGGCGCATCGATTCGCAACTTTGGTATGGTTTGGCCAATTGGTCAGCCTGTGGGTGTTTTATATGACCGTGCTATGAAGTCAAGATCTATTTGGGTAGAGATTGCACAGCTTGCAGATTTTTACGCGGAGCAATGTGGCTCTTTACACTTAGCTTATCGTCAGGATGAGATGGATGTTCTGCAAGAGTTTGTTGATACTGCTCAAAAAGCGCAGCGTGTAGAGTTACTCAGTCCCGCCCAAGTAGCACAGAAAAGCCCAGCAGTAGTGACAGAGGGATTGTTGGGAGCACTTTGGAGTCCTACAGAAATGACCGTCGATCCGCGCGAGGCAATTCGGAAGCTACCCAGCTTTTTAGCCAAAGCCTACGGTGTCGAGTTCCACTTTGGGAACGTGGTGACAGAGATTGCTTATCCGCAGCTAGTTGCTGGTGGAGAACGCTGGATTGCAGAACAGATTTTCGTATGCAGTGGTGCTGATTTTGAAACTTTGTATCCTGCAATTTATACAGCTAGTGGTTTAACGAAAGTGAAATTACAAATGATGCGAACGGTTCCTCAACCAAATAACTGGAGGATTGGTTCATCACTAGCCGCAGGTTTAACACTAACGCATTATGCTGCTTTCGCTCATTGTCAATCTCTGGCAGCCCTGAAAGCGAGAATTGCTAGTGAAACGCCTCATTTCCCGCAGTGGGGAATTCATGTAATGATGTCACAAAATGCTTTAGGTGAAATTATTATTGGTGATTCGCACGAATACGGACTGAATCCTGAACCGTTTGATCAAGAAATAGTTAATGAATATATACTGAGTTATCTACAGATGTTTGCAAAAGTTCCAGAGCTAGCGATCGCAGAAAAATGGCATGGAATCTACGCTAAGTTGCCTGGTAAAACTGAATTTGTTACTCAGCCTGAACCAGGTGTCACGATTATTAATGCCCTCAGTGGTGCAGGAATGACACTTTCTTTTGGTTTTGCTGAGGAGTTGATGTCTCAATTAGATTCAGCTAGTCATCATGAGGCTTCAGCAGCTGTTGCTCATTAACAAGTGCGCAATGACTTATAGCTCAGAGGAGTTTACTCTGAACTCAGAATCAATCGATATCATCAACAATAACTTTCTCAGTTCTGACATACGCGATCGCATATGCTGAGGACAATAGATAACACAGTTTATGTTCGTCTGGTTGTTTCAGCAGTCACTAACTGTAGTCAGCACCAGTAGTTATCTAGATATATAGATGACTATACTAAATGTAATCTTGAATACTAAAAGCACTAATTAGTACCTGAAATCTCAAGTTACTTCATCTATGAGTCATGCTGCACTACCGCTCTATATCCAGATTGCCGAACAACTAAAACAGAATATTCAGCAGCAAGTTTATCAAGTAGGCGACAAACTACCAAGCGAAAATGAACTGAGCCTGCAGTTTGGGGTAAATCGTCATACACTCCGGCGAGCAATTGAACTATTGAAACAAGAAGGATTGTTACGGACTGATCGAGGAATAGGGATTTTCGTTGCTGCAACCCCTATCCGTTACCCAATTGGTAAGCGAGTACGCTACAACGACGTACTACAAGCGCAGGGAATCACCGGAGGTTATCAAACGTTACAGGCGATCGCAATTTCTGCTGATTCCAAGGTTGCGCCTAAACTAGATTTGAAACCAGGAGATCCTGTTGCACTGATTGAAATGCTTGATTTAGCAGACAATCAACCTCTTGGTGTTTCTTCGAGTTACTTTCCCCTACACCGCTTTCCAGACATGGTAGAGCGATTTCAAGACACGCAATCAATTTCCAAGCTTGTCCGCGAAGTCTACGGCTGCGACCACATTCGTCTTTGCACCCACATTTCTGCTCGACTCGTCAAACCTCAAGACGCGCGGCTACTCAATTTATCACTGAATCAGCCTATTTTATTGATAGAAGCAGTCAATGTCGATCAGCATGGCAAGGCGATCGAGTACACTGTCACCCGATTTCGCGGCGATCTGATGGAGTTAGTCATCAACAACGATCTAGATGTCGTTAGTCAAGATGATTAAAACAATTAGACTTCCTGCATGAAGAGAATCGCGAATGACTTTGCTGCTATGCAAACAAAGTCCACCTCTGTGTACTGACATAACAATTTTGTTTAAGTGTACCTTCGTACACTTTGCTTGAGTAGCCCCGAAGGGAGTCGAAGGACATCCGTGATTCATGCTCAGAACCCTGATCCCTGGTCTATCAACGTTCTATGTCTGCGATCGCCTTGGGGACACCCGCAGTTAAAACTTCGTTTCCTGACTCAGTAACTAACACATCATCTTCAATGCGGATACCAATTCCACTCCAACGAGGATCGATTTCGGGTTGATCTTCTGCTGGTTTTGTATTGGGAACGATATAAAGCCCTGGTTCGACGGTGAGAACTTGTCCAGGTTGTAGAATGTGAGGATGATCGCCGTGTTGATAGACACCGACATCGTGAACATCCAAGCCTAACCAGTGTCCTGTACGGTGCATATAAAAAGGTTTATATTTTTCTTCCTCAATTAGCTTGTCGATTTCACCTTTGAGGATACCAAGTTCGACTAAACCTGTGGTGAGGACGCGCACAGCAGTATCGTGAAACGCATTGTAAGGATTGCCTGGTTTCACTTGCGCGATCGCCGCTTGTTGTGCTTCTAGGACGATTTCATACAGCGCTTTTTGTTCAGGTGTAAACTTACCGCCGACTGGAAATGTCCGCGTGATGTCTCCGTTATAGTACTCATAGGCACATCCGGCATCAATAAGCAGCAGTTGATTGTCCTGCATTTGGCAGTTGTTCTCGATGTAGTGCAGCACGCACGCATTAGCACCAGCAGCAACAATTGAGGGATACGCAGGTCCCATACCACCACGTCGGCGAAAGATCTGTTCAATTTCGGCTTGGATTTCGTATTCGTAACACCCAGGTCGGGCGATCGCCATTGCCCGATTGTGAGCCTCAACAGAAATTTCTGCAGCTTTGCGCATTAATTCCAACTCCGCTGAGCTTTTTGTTAAACGCATGGCGTGTAAAAGGATACCAACGTCTTCTAAAGCAATTGGTCCAGTACCGCGTTTCGGGTATGTTGCAAGCAGGCGTTGCCAGTGTTTGAGAATGATGTCGTTAAAAGCGCGATCGCGTCCTAAGCGGTAATAAATCCGATCAGCTTTTTCAAGATACTGTGGTAGTTTTTCATCAAGTTCGGCGATCGGATAAGCTTCATCTGCACCATAAAGTTCTTTGGCACCATCTACACCACAGCGGTATCCTGTCCAAACCTCTTTTTCCCGATCTTTGGGTTGAACAAACAAGATAAATCGATGTTCTGGATGATGAGGTGCTAACACCGCCACGGCTTCGGCTTCATTAAATCCAGTCAGGTAGAAAAAGTCACTATCTTGACGGTAAGCATATTCCACATCATTGTGCATGACTGCTGTAGGCGCGCTGCGAAAAATTGCTGTTCCGTTGCCGATTTTTGTCATCAGCTGTTCGCGACGTTGGCGATAATCTGCTTGCATTACTACTTTTTAAAGTTTTGAGTTTTGTTAGCGTAGCGGTGCCTTAGCACGTTTTAAGTTTTGAGTTAACCTCATCATTCATAATTCCGCGATGCGGCAAAGTTACTGAACTTTATGCTCAATTGTAGACGAACCACCTTGAACAAAGCTGCCAAGGTGGTGATATTAACAGGATGCGATCGCTAAAATTGGTAGCTCAACACTTGAATTGCTGAGCCATTTTGTGGTAAGTCAGCAGCTCTGATGGTCACTGAATCAGAGTTAGAGCGTCGCACAGGCATTCCGTCCATCACAGCGAGGAAATCATCAACAGCAACAATATCGCAGCTTTTTTCATCTGCTGCTTGGGTACGGTAGTGAGTGGGAATAACTAGCTTAGGATTCAGCATTTTTACTGCTGCTTGTGCTTCCTGGGGATTGTAAGCTTTCGCACCACCTCCCACGGGAACCAGTACCACATCAGGAGTTCCCATTAAGATTTTTTGTTCAATTGTAATTGGTGCAGCAGCACCTCCTAAGTGCAAAATATTAATACCTGCTTGTGTCCAGCGCCAGGCGACATTGGTTCCAAAACGTTTTCCGCCGACGCGATCGTGGTCTGTAGCTATTCCTTGAAATTGGATGTCATTAAATTCATAAACTCCTGGTTCAAAAATCAAGCGGGGATTACCTGGCACCGCTGCTACAGCACCTTCATCAAGTAACTGGCTGCTGATTAAGACTAGATCTGCCTCAACGTTAGGAGGGCGATAGCCAGCAGTACAACCCAATGTCTGAAATGGATTGACTAAAACGCGGGTTCCGCCTCCAGTAAATAAAAAGCAGGTGTGACCTAGCCATCTAACCGATAACGAACCTTCTTGTGCTACAGCAGATTGAAATTTAACTAGGGTAGTTGCTACAGTTGTTAGCAAGCCTGCCCCAGCGTATTGCATTAATTGTCGCCGTTTCATCTTTTCTCCAGTTGTTCCAGGAAATTTCGTAGTAGTTGCTTTCCTGAATTTGTTAGCACACTCTCTGGGTGAAATTGGACGCCTTCAATGTGTGGATAGTTTCGGTGTCTTACACCCATAATTGTGCCGTCGTCTACCCAAGCCGTAATTTCTAGTACGTCTGGGCAGGTTTGCGGATCGATTACTAAACTATGATACCGAGTTGCGGTCAAAGGATTTTCTAATCCTTTAAAAACACCAATGCCACTGTGGGTAACATCAGATGTTTTACCATGCATAAGTTCTGGCGCAGAGACAATCTGACCGCCAAAGACTTGACCAATGCTTTGATGACCTAAACACACACCCAGAATTGGTAAGTTAGGACCTAGGTGACGAATGATATCTAAAGAAATACCAGCATCGTCAGGACGTCCAGGACCTGGAGAAATGACGATCCCCGCCGGCTGCAACTGGCGGATTTGCTCTAAGGTAATCTGATCGTTACGGTAGACTTGGATTTCTGCTGCAACTGGAAATTCTGCTGCCAGTTCCCCTAGGTACTGTACCAAATTATAGGTAAAGCTGTCGTAGTTATCGATGACTATGAGCAAGGCTATTTGTCCTCATTCTTACTCCTCTCTATCATAAAGCGGCACGCACTAAGACTAGTAAAGGAGGTAGTAAGAGAATGCCAGCGACGAGTACAGATGCTAATGCTGCAACAAGTACAGCACCTGCAGCACAATCTTTAGCAACTTTGGCAAGTTCATGATAACTTTGCTTGACGGTCAGATCGACAACAGACTCAATTGCTGTGTTCATCACTTCTAACGCCAGCACTAATCCACTTGTAATTCCAATAACAGCTAGTTCAATTGCTTGGAGGTGTAATGAAACCCCTAAACTTATTGCTAAAGCACCAATTAATAAATGAATGCGAAAATTACGTTGGGTTGTAAACGTATAACTTATACCACTCCAGGCATATTTAAAACTAATTAATAAATTGGTGGCTACTCGCCAAGAAAACTCCCGCTTTTTTGAAGCTTCTGGTCTGTTCGGCTGTGATGTGGAAATTTCTTGAGACATATACGCGAAACCAGAGCACAGGAGTTATTGGATAACAAACTGGAGGTAATCTATCATCTTATGTGGAAATAAATCAGTGACGACGAGCATTCTAGGCTTAAAGATTTACTGCAATGTTGACTTTGTTCAGCAGGTTAGTTTGCTGAGTCAACATTTGGTTTAGACTATCATCGTCAGGGTGATCCCAGCCCAGCAGATGAAGCAAACCATGCACTGCTAGCCATGCCAGTTCAACTTGCAGAGTGTGTTGCTGTTGATTAGCTTGCCTTGCGGCTGTGTCAACCGAAATTACTATATCACCAAGATATAAGGGAAGGTGCGATCGCATCTCAATCGGTAGAGGGAAATTATTTTCTAATGCTGCAAATGCCAGTACGTCCGTAGGCTTGTCTTGCTGACGATACTGGGCATTCAACACTTGAATTTCTGCATCGCTAGTTAAGCGCAGGCTAAGCTCATATCCAAAGGCTAGAGGAAGATCGTCTTGAAGATCTTCGAGCCAGCATTGAAACCATGTTTCCCAAGTCTCTACTGCAATCAAGTTAGAGGTATCTTGCTGCTTGACTTCTGGAGAATCTAAGCAACAATTTTGTACTGTGACTTCAATTTGCAGTTGTTGTAAGTCTTCGGTAATACTTTGTTGTTTTGTCATCGAGTTAGATAAGCAAGTCCCACAAGAACGGCTAAAAGCCCAACCGTAGTCAAAATAAAATGTTGTAGCGAAGTAGCTCGCTTACGCACCATATTACGCATGGCAAGCTTAACATAACTTGGCTTCGGTTCTGTGGTGGTTGGAGTAGATGCAGAAGAAGGATTGACGGTTTGCTCTGGTACAGACGAATTACTCATAAAAGAAAGGTGCTAAGGCTTGCAATTAAATATACTGCTATGGATTCTTCCCCCAATGTAGCAGTTGGTGAAAGTAGTGGGAATGTAGGAGTGTAGGTAACAAAGTTTTGAGTTTTGTTAGCGTAGCGGTGCGTTAGCACGTTTTGTTAGCGTAGCGGTGCCTTAGCACATTTTGAATTGAAGAAAGTTTTATAACTCATAACTCAACACTCAACATTCATCACTCTCTTAATCTTCCGCATACCCTACTACCCTACTAGCCGCCTACTCTCTGACCCTCTGCAACTAAGCACTCTCTACAAGTTGGTTTTCTTGACGAAGATAAGCTTGGATAAACAGATCAATTTCGCCATTCATCACGTCAGCGATCGCAGTTGTTTCCACATTCGTGCGCAAATCTTTCACGAGTTGATAAGGATGAAATACGTAGTTACGAATTTGGTTTCCCCAAGCGGCTTCTACCATATCGCCTCGAATTTGGGCAATTTCTTGAGCGCGTTGTTCTTGTGCAACAATCAGTAGTTTTGCTTTGAGAATCGCCAATGCTTTTTCTTTGTTTTGCAACTGACTGCGTTCTTGAGTACAACGAACTGCAATCCCTGTAGGAATGTGAACAATGCGTACTGCTGTTTCTACTTTATTAACGTTTTGCCCGCCTTTACCACCAGCCCTAGATGTTGTGACTTCTAAATCTTTTTCTGGTATGTCTAGCTGCACTGAATTATCTATTTGTGGCATGACTTCTACGCCAGCAAAGCTAGTTTGGCGCTTGCCATTGGCATTAAAAGGAGAAATCCGAACTAAGCGATGCGTTCCTTTTTCACCTTGTAAGTACCCGTAAGCATAACGACCTGAGATTTCCAGCGTAGCAGATTTGATTCCTGCTTCATCTCCTTCAGAAAGTTCAGCAAGATTTACCTTATAACCTTGATTTTCTCCCCAACGAGTGTACATCCGCAGTAGCATTTCTGCCCAATCTTGAGCGTCAGTTCCTCCTGCACCAGCATTGATTGTTAGAACTGCACCTTTTTCGTCATAAGGATCTGATAATAACTGTTGTAGCTCCCATTGATCGAGTTCTCGATTTAGCTGCACCACATTTGATTCAGCTTCATTTAACAGTGCTTCATCAACTTCTAACTCTAAAAGTTCCAGCACTGCTTTTGTGTCTTCTAAACTTGCTTGCCATTGTTTGTGCTGTTCCAGATGCGCTTTGAGATCGTTCATTTCTTGAAGCGTTTGCTGCGCACTCGTTTGATCTTCCCAAAACTCTGGTTGGGCTGCAATCTGTTCAAGATCTTGAATTTTTGCTGTCAGTGCTGGTACGTCAAAGATAGTCCTGGGTTTTACCCAGGCGATGAGATAACCTTTCGACTTCGCGTTTAATTTCTAGGACTTCCATATTGCTTGAGTAGACAAGAACGTTGACAAGGGCGATCGCTCTTCTCCTTGATTTGTATTTTCGATTTTAGCGACTATTGACTACTTCATGACAAGAGTCTTGATCAAGCCTTTCAATGATTGTTATGAGGTGTTGATTGGATTTTAGCAGGATGAAAGTATTTGGTGATGTCAGCTAATGTCGGCGAGGACACCTCGCCGCCCGCTGCCATGTCAAATAAGTACTTTACCTTAAATCCTTACCATCTATACGGTTGCTAATGTCCTAACTAAGTCTTGTAAAAACTGCTATGGAGCCATTTGTTTTGGCGATCCTCGACTCGAAGTCCTTAATTCCTATTATGTCACTACTTACAACTATTAATTGCTCTCAATAAGTAGCTTGGCAATAGATATTTAAGACAAATAATCAAGTGCTCTAGGTGTAATAGCTGTAGAGACGACACGCCACCACTAATACTCAGAAAATATACGTAAAAATGCCGAACTGTCAATAGGTAGCCTGAAGAAATTCAGTGGAATGACGATGGTTTCTTATGGCTTATCTACGGAAAATAATTTCAGCTTGGATAAAAGTTTAGTCAATTTTTTACAAATTTTTCTAAAACGTTATTTGTTTTCTCTATAGGGGTTTTTATGTCTAAAACTCAATATTCTAACTATTCAGAAGCACGAGAAGTCCTAATTTCATATCATCAACACCCCTCAGTTAGATTACGAAATAAACTGGTTAAGTTACATAGTGGTTTAGTACGAAAAATGGCACATCAATTCAGCCATCAATGCACTGAACCCTATGAAGATTTAGAACAAATAGGTTATTTGGGTTTGATTCGGGCAATTGAGAGATTTGATCCTGAGCAAGGATATGCATTTAGCTCTTTTGCTATACCTTATATTCGAGGCGAAATTCTTCATTATTTACGCGATCGCTCGTGTGCAGTTAAAATTCCTCGTCGCTGGCAAGAGATTTACAACCAAGGACAAAAAGTTCGTAAAAAGCTAACTTCTTCCTTAGGGCGTTGTCCAACCGATTTAGAAATTGCTCGTTTCTTGCAAGTGCCTGTACAAGAATGGCTTGATTGTAAATTAGCAATTCAAAACCGCATTACTTTAAGCTTAGACACTACTGTTGTACATCATGTTGATTGTCCAATCACATTAGGCGAAGCACTTGCTGATCCTCGTTCTACTAGCTTGCGTCAACAAGAAGAAGAACGCCAACAACTGCAAGGTGCCATGAGTCAAATGGAGGAAAAAACAAGAATTGCAGTGGAATTAGTGTTTTTAAAAGAACTTTCACGTAAAGAAGCAGCTCAACATATTGGTACTAGCCCAATGACAGTAACACGTTACTTGCAAAGAGGTAAAGCTCAACTAGTATCTTTACTACAAACACCCGCATTAGCCGCAGGTGCTTAACACCTACTTTGTTCGTTTTTCATTAATTTCATCTATGTAAACAGCTTAATAAATACATTTATTGCAATAGTTAACATATTATGGTACTCAACAAAAGCTCAGAACCAGCTTTGAATATAAAAAAAAATATTAAAGTGGATGCACAAAGTCAAGTAAAATTTAAGTATTCTTGGCTCAGCAATAAAAAGAATGCTTTATCTTTCAAAGTTCAAGAAACTGAAACAGTTCAACAAATCATTAGAAATCCATTGTTATTAACTTTGCTGCGTTTGGTTTTTGAAGAGACAGGTGAAATTCCTCCGAGTCGCGTTCAGCTATATGATGCAGGATTAAAGATTTTTTTAAGGCAGTGGGATCATACTAAAGATGTAGGAGATGAAACCTACAAGAAAATGACACTCAACCAAAAAGAAGGTTTACTAAGTTATGTTGCTTGGATGTCTTATGTGGATGGAGAGCACTTTATTAAGCAGCAGCAACTAGAGCAATACATCACTAAATATATCCAAAAAATATCTATAAATAAAATTCAACCCGAATTTGCAATTAGACAAAGTAAGCAAATTTTACAGTCTATCCAAGTACAACACAGCCTATTTAGTGAATGGACTCCAGGAATTTATGCATTCTCTGTTCTTTCTTTTCATGAATATTTTGCTGCTAAAGCTATTGTAGAAGGTTACACTTTTAAAGAAATAGAACAAACTCTTAAGTATCTGGTTGATCAATTAACAGAAAGCCGCTGGTATCAAATCGGTATTTTGGTTGCTGCTATGTTACCTAATGCAGATTATCTACTGATATTGATAAAGCAAAAAATTGATGTATTCATTAAGGAAAAACTGACTCTTCAACCTTTTCTAAAGTGGCTAGAACAAAAATCTTTTAGCGTTAATAATGTCTATAATCCAGCAGCATTTCGAGCTTTTTGTATAGAATGCATTTTAGAAATTGAGGCTGAAATTTCTTGTAACTTAGATAACAGTTTGTCTACTGACTTAGCTGCTAACTCTACTCAATTAAATAATATAGCGTCAGAATTACAAAAATGCCGTTTCAGTGATTCTCAAAAGCTAGTATTGCAACAGTATTATGAATTGTCTAGGGTTCTATTTGAAGGTATGGAAAATGCAGGGAATTTAACTGACAGCATTCAAGAAGAGTTAAAGCAAACTTTATTTTTATCAGCAGAATTTTCCTCGGTACTGGAAGTGAGTGCATAATAGATAAATTACTGAATAGTTTTTCGCACTCTTATGTCTAACAAAGAGTTAGATCCTTTGCAGCAAATACCAAGTAATTACCAACAGCTTAACTCCCAAATTGATCAGTTACAACAACAGCAGAATGTTCTGGCTAAATATTTAACAGGGCTGAAACAGCGCTTGGATAGCTTAAGCGAACAGTTTGATAAGCGACCTGAAGTGCAGCAACTGGTTAGATTGCAAAACACATTAGCTAAATTACAGGAACTCAACGTATTCATTACTAATACTCAGAATTTAAGTTCAGGTATCAACATTGACAATCCTAGTAGAGATTCTAGTATTAATCAGGCTAGCGAGCCAAACATTACCCCTGAAGAATTTTGGAGACGCTACAATAACGGACAGTATGACTTTACAGGCTATCATCTTGCAAAGATTAATTTAAGTAGTAAATCTTTGAACGCAAAAAACGTAAACTTTAGTCAAGCTAATTTGGTACAAGCCAATCTAAGAAAAGCAAACTTTGCTTTAGTAAACTTTAGCAGTGCTAATCTACAAAATGCAAATCTTTATAAGGCAATACTAGAGCACACTAATTTGAGTGGGGCAAACTTAGAAAAAGCAGACTTACATCAAGCGATTTTTACTAGAACTAATCTTGAACGAGCAAACTTAAGTGAAGCAAACTTGAGGAATATTGATTTATCTTTTCAAGTAAATTTAGAAGAAGCTAATTTAAGCGGAGCAGATCTTAGTAACGGAAATTTACGTCAAGTAAATTTTTTGAATGCAGATTTGAGTAATGCTAATTTAAGTCGAACTATTTTATTTGCTACTCATTTTGAAAGCGCAAATCTCCAAGGCGCGAACCTACATCAAGCAGCTTATGACTTATCTACAGTATTTCCTGATGATTTTAACTTAACAGAATCGGGAGCGTACTTGATTGCTCCCAATACCACTTTACTAAGAGCTAATCTAGCGGGTTACAATATTGCAGAAGTTAATCTGACACAAGCGAACTTACAAGAAGCAAACCTTTATGCCACAAACTTGAGTGGTGCAAATCTGAGTGAAGCCAACTTGAATGGTGCAAACCTCAGGAAAGCAAATTTAAATGGTGCAATTCTACTACAAGCTAACTTAAGTGCAGCTAACTTAAGTGAGACCAATTTAACACATGCAAATTTAATTGCAGCAAATCTGACAGAAGCTAACCTAAGTAGAGCAAGTTTAGACGGCGCAAACCTAATCGCAGCTAATTTGAGTCATGCAAATTTAAAAAACACACATCTTGACAAGATAAACTTTAGTGGTGCGATTTTAGAAGGTGCAAATTTAATTGGGGTTGTGTTTCAAGGAAATCTTAGTGGAGCAGACTTGAGTAGAGCTAATCTATGTGGTGCTAATTTCAGTAATGCTAACTTAAATGCAGCAAATTTCACATCAGCAGATTTGCGTGGGGCAGATTTAAGCAATGCCGATCTTGAAAAAGCAAATTTAATACAGGCGAACTTAAGTGGAGTCAATCTTGCAGGAGCAAACTTGAGTCTAGCGATCATGCCTGATGGCAGCGTTCATGACTGAAAATAATTGCGATCGCTTCCTCGTCGTTGAATACTAAATTGCTAATCTACTGACCATTTATCATCGACCGATGACAGCCTTTCATTTTTTTATTCTTACCCACTTATTTATCTTGATACTGCATAATAGTTACCGACAAAAAAGGAACCAGCTTGGCAGCTAGCTGTGAGATACCAAACTTGAGTTTAAGGCTTTGGGGTAGCGCTTGCCACGAAATCGGCACAAAACCAAAGCGAGTATAGTACTCAGCTAGTTTGCTACCGACACATTCTAAATAAAGTGGCTGTGTTGCTTGTGCAATTAAATGCGTAACTAAATAACTTCCCAAACCGCGATCGCGCCAAGCTGGTGATACAACCAAACTACCAAGTTCTTGTGCTGTCTCAAAACTACGTAGTTGCCCACAAGCCACAATCTTGTGATGACACTCAATCACCCAAAACTGCGACCAATGTAATTGAGTTGGATCGAGTTTAGCACTGAACACTAATTTGCGAATTGTCCAAATGTCATTCTTAAGGGCGGGACGAAGCGAACATCCTAATGGCAATTCCTGTTTCACTTTCACTAGCCACTAACCACTAACTACTAGCCACTTAGCGAGACTTCAAACTTGATATTGCATTCTTTGTCATCGCAGCGATCGCTTGATCGGTTGCTTTTGGTAAATGATAGTATTTTCCTCCAGCTTTTTGAGCAAGTTCTTTGGCAAATCCTGTAGAAATAAATTTACTTTCGGTATCGATGACGAGTAGCTGCATTCCCAAAGCGCGAATTCTTGCAGCAATATCTAATAACTCCCCTTTGATATCCGGTTTTTCACCTTCGATCTGAGGTTCACCTAGCGATCGCGATAGGGGAATATTTGCGCGTCCATCAGTAATTGCGACAATGACAACTTGACCAATATCACCAGACATTTGAGCATTTGTTCCGGCGCGGACGGCTTGTGTTAAACCATGCGCTAGTGGCGAACCACCTCCACAAGGTAATCTTTCTAATCTCCGTCGGGCTGCGGCAATTGAACGTGTTGGTGGTAATAATACTTCAGCTTGTTCGCCTCGAAACGGAATCAAGGCGACTTGATCGCGATTTTCATACGCCTCTGTTAATAATCGCATCACAGCACCTTTGGCAGCTTGCATGCGGTTGAGTGCCATTGAACCAGAAGCATCAACGACAAATACCACTAATGCGCCAGCTTTGCGAACTAAACGCTTAGCGCGAATATCGCCTTGTTCAACAATCACTTTCCGGTTCGGTTGGCGTTCGTGACGTGCTTTTTGATAGGGGGCTGCGGCGCGGAGTGTTGCATCAACTGCAATGCGTCGGACTTTGCCTTTTGGTAACATTGGCTTAACATAACGCCCGCGATCTTCTGAGAAAATGACACTGCGGCTTCCTGCTTTACCCTGACGTTGAGCCATTTGGGCAAAATACAGCACACTGGGATCGAGAATGACTCCTTCAGGATCAAACACAAATTCTTCAGGGATACTGGGTGGTGTTTGTTGTTCCTGTTCTTGTTCTTGTTCTTCTTGTTCTTCCTGGGGTTGTTCAGATTGATCTTGTGGTGGTGGCGGTGGTGGCGGTGGCGTTTCCTCTTCAGGAGGCATTTGTACGATTGTTGCTCGCGGGACAATGACTAATTCCACAGCCCGACGTAAATCTTCTGCATTGACTGCGGTGCGTCCATCGAGTGCGGCGGCGGCTTTGGCAACGCGGAGGGCAAATAGTTCCGCACGATGTCCTTGAACTCCCGCGCGGATGGCTTCATCAACTAAATAAGCAATTTGCTCGTGGCTGATGCTGACATCTTTTAACCATTCTCTCGCTAGAATGATTTGAGTTTTGAGGCTGTCGATGTCTTCACTGTATTGCTGGAGAAATTCTTGGGGCGATCGCGCATAAGAAATAGCTTGTTCAACAGCTTGAACGCGTTCGTCAATGCCTAAGACTTCATCGGCGGAAAGGGCGATCGCAATGCGATCGAGGAGGTGTTCGCGTAGTGCGCCTTCTTCGGGGTTGTATGTAGCAATAAATAGTGGCTTACAAGGATGCTGGAAGCTAATTCCTTCGCGTTCAATCTGGTTGCGCCCTTCAGTTAAAACAGTTAATAGTTGATTGCTGATATTGTCATCTAGCAAATTGATTTCATCGACGTAGAGAACGCCGCGATGTGCTTGGGCGAGTAATCCTGGCTGAAAGACAGTGTCTCCTTGTTTAACAGACTGTTCAACATCAACTGAACCTAATAGCCGATCTTCAGTAACGCCTAGGGGAATTTGGACAAATGGTGCGGGAATGACTTCGGTTTCTAGTTGTGTACCGCCGATGCTCGACTGCTCGTCCCATTCTTCTGGACGGTGAGGATCGCAGTTACAAATCGAATTTTTGACAACTTCAATTGGAGGTAAAAGTGCGTGAAGTGCGCGCGCCATAACTGATTTTGCCGTACCGCGACGACCTGCGATCGCGACTCCTCCTAATCCTGGATCGACGGCTGCAAGTAGCAGTGCCAATTTTATTGCTTCTTGACCAACAACAGCGGTTAATGGAAAGGCTGTCATGGTTGAGGAGGAATTGAGTACAGGCATTGTTTTTACTAAAAAGGGATCAAAGGTCAGAGGTCAGGGGTGATTTTCTAATCTTAGAATGAGACTGCTTAGAGCTTGAATGCTTTTTTAGCTTGCACATTTTTTTTGCAGAGACGGAAACATTCAATAATACTATTTTGACGCTGATCTGTAATCCCCGATCCCTGACCTCTCATTAACTTCTACCGGTAAGATTACCGTGAATGTTGAACCAATTCCAATTTGGGAAACAAGTTCGATTTCACCCTGTAGGAGTTTGACTAAGCGAGAAACAATTGCGAGTCCTAAACCTGTGCTATCTGGTAAGTGGGATTTTGGAATGTCGTCGATGCGATAGTAGGGTTCAAAAATTCGTGGTTGATCTTCTGGGGCAATACCTATACCAGTATCACTGACTGCGATCGCCCATTTATCTGCTAATGAATTACATCTTACGGTTACGCTTCCTGATGGCGTGTAACGAATGGCATTACTCACAAGATTTGTCACAATTTGCTGAAAACGTAATGCGTCAGTGATCACTTCTAGTGGCGCATCTGCTAAGTCTGCAGTGATTTGTAAGTTTTTCGCTTGCGCCATTGGTTGTAACATATCTAGCACATCTTGAATCACAGCACATACATCGGTCGGTGCAGGATGTAGTGTCATTTTCCCTGCTTCATATCGCGATATCTCTAGCGCATCATTAATCAAACGCAGCAAATGTCTACCGTTACGCAATACGCGCTCAATATGTTCGATATTTTTATAGTTATCTTTGATGTCCGTTTTATTTTGGAGACGGATAAACAAATCTGAATAACCAATAATTGAGGTTAAAGGATTTTTTAACTCATGAGCAAGGTGAGAAAAATTCTCTTGATTTGCTCGAATTAAGCGGGTGAGTTCTTGATTGTGTAGTGTTAATTGCGATTGAAGGTGCTGTAATTCGCGCAGTCGTTCCTCTACATAACTTTGAAAACAACGAGCGATCGCATCATCGACAACTGCATCTATAAGGCGAAACACTCGAATAACTTCTGTTGACGAGACTTGCTGTAAATCTGGTTCTAATGCTGAGAAAATTGCTCGTCTTAGTAAGCGATACTCGCGGGCAATTTCGCTTGGGTCAAAACCTTCTTCCGCACGGTGAATGCCGTGTACTAAACTTGCCTCAATCAGGGTTTGAATATCATCCTCTGTCGTTTTTGATAGCACTGTAGCCATTGCTTCGAGCACATGAGGTACGTGATTGCGTATTGCTGTGTAGCACATACCTTCAGCACTTTCAATCTGCCGATCTCGGCGTACAGCTTCTATCCAGTTATCGATAATTGTGTTGCTTTTATCAAGCAGTATTTGGCTAAAATCAAACATTTTGGCAGCGTTGGCACAACGCAATAAAGCAAGTCTACTTGTTTTAAATTAGTGTAATTATGAAGCGATCGCCCACTGAATTATTTACGCGAGCCTGATTCATGCTTTGTGGCGATTGTACAGCGCAGTGCTAGATGCGATCGCAACTTTTAAGGTTCACCCTGAAAATCCTTAAGACGTAACGAATCTTGATATTGTGGCAACCCTGTGCTATAGTAGTAAAAATTTATCATGAGTAAGTCAGCCTAATCTAGTATCTCGCCTTGCAAGGTGAGTCTAGAGCGGAGGAACCAAAGTTTTGGGGCGTATCTGTTAAGTGCAGAGGGATAACTCTCTATCCTAGCCCGTCAGCTAACTTCGTAGGCATTGAGAGGAGACTGAAGAGTTAGCATTTCTATTACTACTAATAGTTTGCTCTCGTCAGTATTCCTAGCTAGTAACGCACATAGTTTTTTGTGCCTGCTTTTAATCCTGAGGGGAGTTTAATAGTGTTTAACCTGATTGCTGTTTTAGCAGTTGCAGGACACAGTACCTGGAAAAAAGTACGACCTATTGTAGTGCGGGATGCTGTTTTACTTCCTGCTGCTGGTTTCTTAGGAGTGATTATTCTGTGGTGGTTTATTGCCACTTTCTTAACCAACTTAATGCCTACCCCAGTTGAGGCACTCATCGCCAATTTAGACTACATTTTGAACCCATTTTACCGACGGGGACCAGGGAATTTAGGACTTGGTTGGTTGTTACTGGCAAGTTTAAGACGGGTATTAATTGGTTTTGGACTAGGTGCTTTAGTCGCCATACCGATTGGTTTTCTGATTGGGATGTCTCAGCAAGCCTTGCTAGCACTCAATCCTTTAATTCAAATTTTCAAACCTGTATCGCCACTCGCATGGCTACCTATTTCGCTTGCTATCTTTAATTTAGCCGATCCCTCTGCTATTTTTGTCATCTTCATCACTTCACTATGGCCCACAATTATCAATACAGCTTTGGGAGTTTCTAGCGTTAATAAAGACTATATCGATGTAGCACGAGTATTGGAAATGCCGCGTTGGCGACAGATTACCAAAATTATTTTACCTGCGAGTTTGCCTTACATTTTTACAGGTTTAAGAATCAGTCTCGGCATTGCATGGCTTGTAATTGTTGCTGTAGAAATGCTTACAGGTGGTGTTGGTATTGGCTTTTTTGTTTGGGATGAATGGAGTCGCCTCAATTTAAGTTCAGTCTTCCTAGCTGTATTAGTTATTGGCTTAACAGGATTGGTGCTTGATTATGCTGTAGGCAAAATTCAGGAATTGATAACGCATCGCCCGAAAAGTTAGGAACTATTAATTATTGACGACTAATTGCTGATATGAATTATACCGACAAGAACTATTGGAGTCGGCGCAGCTTTCTTTTAGGAATGGGTGCGACAGTAGGTAGTGCGGCATTATCTGCGTGTGCTATTAATGCTAATCGCGCACCTCAAGGACTATCTACTGCTGCTTTGGCAGTGGAACAAGTCGTCGATCCACAAACATTAGAAAAACCTAACCTTACTGTAGGATACGTCCCTGTCAATGATTGTGCGCCGTTTGCGGTGGCATGGGAAAAAGGTTTTTTTCGCAAGTATGGTTTAAATGTCACACTCAGTCGTGAGGCAAGCTGGGGTACATCTCGCGATGGTATTATATTTGGTCGCCTTGATGCTTCTCCTGTTGTCTGTGGCGCAGTGACAAATGCCCGTACCGGTGCGGAAGGTGCGCGTCATGCACCCTTGTGTGCTGCGATGACAATTCACCGTCACGGTAACGCAATGACGATGAATAAAGCAATGTGGGAATCAGGCTTGCGTTCTTGGCGGGAGTATAACGGTAATTTAGCTGAGTTTGGGCAAGATTTTCGTCGCTATTTTCAGAATTTGCCAGCAGAACAAAAAGTTTGGGCTGTTGTACTGAGTTCGGCAATTTATGAGTACTTTGTGCGTTATTTAGCCGCAGCAGCAGGAGTCGATCCCGACGCAGAGTTTCGCATCATTATTGTTCCTCCGCCGCAGATGGTAGTCAATATGCGCATTGGTGCGATGCAAGCTTATATGGTGGCAGAACCTTGGAATACAAGAGCAATTACGGGTAACGAAGGCATTGGCTTTACTTTCGCCCAAGGAAAAGAGATTTGGCAAGGACACCCAGATAGACTTTTAGCAGTTATGGAGTCTTTTATTGATGAAAATCCTAAGACTTATCGATCGCTTGTCAAAGCGATGATCGAAGCCTGTCAGTATTGCAGCAATCCTAACAATCGGGAAGAAGTTGCCGAAATTCTTACAAGTAGATCTTTTACTGGTGCCAAGCTGAATTTAACTCGTGCAGCAATTGTCGGTGAATACAATTACGGCGGTTTTGATAACCAAGAAAGAATAGTGCGATCGCCTTATACAACTATTTTCTTTGATTTGCCGCCTGATCTTGCTCAAATTCCCAACGATCGCTCAACATTTATGTGGCAATCGGAAAGTATTTGGTTGATGACGCAGTCGGCGCGTTGGGGACAAATCAAATCAATTCCTAAAAATGCTGAAGAACTTGCTCAAAAAGCATGGAGAACAGATCTTTATCGAGAAATTGCTGCAGAAATGGGTATTGATTGTCCCAAAGACGATTTCAAAATTGCACCTGCTACAGCTTTCATAGACAAAAATGCTTTTGATCCTAGCGATCCAGTAGGGTATCTCAATAGTGTTGAAATTCGTGCTAATCGTCCTAAATCTTTTCTCTTGTCTTAACGAGCAAGAAATTTATATTTTGCTCAGTAACGAAGTGGGCAATGACTAACTAATTTTAGAGGTTTAAAGATGAAATCTACTTTTTATCAAACTCACCAATACGAACAAAATTTCAACCATAATGGTTTTTTAGAAGTTGAAAACTTAGTGAAATCTTATCCTAAAGCTGATGGAAGCGAATTTGTTGTTCTTGACGGTATTAATCTTACAATCAATGAAGATGAATTTATTTCAGTCATTGGTCACTCTGGTTGTGGTAAATCAACACTTTTAAAAATTGTTGCTGGACTAGAAGAACCAAGTTATAGTTCTGTACGTTTGGATGGTAAAGAAATCCGCAAGCCTGGGGCTGAGAGAATGATGGTGTTTCAACACTATTCATTACTACCGTGGCTAACAGTAAAAGAGAACATTCGTTTAGCTGTAGATGAAGTTTTAAAGAATACTTCACGCGCTGAAAAAATTAGTATAGTTAACGAACACTTATCAATGGTGAATTTAACAGCAGCAGCTAATAAGTATCCTGATGAAATTTCTGGCGGGATGAAGCAGCGTGTAGGCATTGCTAGGGCGTTAGCGACTCGTCCAAAAATGTTACTCATGGACGAACCTTTTGGGGCATTAGATGCTCTAACTCGCAGTAAGTTACAGCGTCAAGTATTAGATATTTGGGAACAACATAGACAAGCTGTAATGATGATTACCCATGATGTAGATGAAGCAATTTACATGTCTGGTCGTATTGTTTTAATGACCAATGGACCTGCTGCTAAGATTGGAGAAATTATCGATGTGCCCTTTTCTCATCCACGCGTTAGCGAAACTCCTCTGCAAGAGGCTCGCGTTGCTATGCGTAATTCCCAAGAATATTATGATATTCGTAACCATGCACTCAATTTCTTAGAACGCTATTTTTCTCAAGACAAATAAGATAGCAACCCTAACGCATAAGCAGCTATACCCTATTTAGCATTAACTTGAATTTACTTTTATTTTCCATTATTTCTGTTGTCGTTAATTTACCTGAGACAATTCAATGGCAAGCTGGCAAGCAACTTTTAGCTCACTGATATTTATTGGTGTCATTATCTTAATTATGACAGAGAAAATGCACCTAACTATTGCAGCATTTTTAGGTGCATTGCTACTAGTTTTTGCCAATATCATGACATTGGCAGAAGCAGTTACATATATTGCCAGAAGCTACTCTACACTAGCGTTATTCTTTGGAGTTATGGTGCTAGTAAGAGCTTTTGAACCAACAAAAGTATTTGATTACTTAGCAACTCAAATAGTTATTTTAGCCAAAGGACAAGGTAAAAGACTTTTGCTAGGAATCGTTGCAATTACAACTCCAATTTGTGCAGTGTTGCCAAACGCCACAACTGTGATGCTGTTAGCACCTTTAATTCCTCCCATTGCTGAAGATGTAGGAGTTAATTTTGTTCCTTTATTAATTTTAATGGTGTTTGTTGCTAATAGTGCAGGCTTACTAACATTAGTAGGAGATCCAGCAACATTTATTGTTGGGGATGCTGTTAATATCAGTTTTATAGATTATTTAGGGCGTTTAAGTTTAGGAGGAGTTATTGCAGTAGGAGCAATTGTAGTGATGCTGCCATACTTGTTTCCTAAAATTTGGCGAAAAGAATTAGCAAGTTTGGATCAGTTACCACACCCTCAGATTAATCATCCTCGTGTTTTGACTTTGGGAATTATACTCATAGCTTTTGTACTGCTGTTCTTTGTAATAGGAGAAATGCTACCAATTCCTATCTCACCAGCGGCAGTAGCATTACTTGGAGCAGCACTTGCTTTGTTACTTTCACATCATAGTAAAATTGAAACGGTTAACCATATTCTACGTGATGTAGATTGGAGTACTTTAATATTTTTTATGTGTATTTTTGTCATAATTGGAGGACTAGAAAAAACAGGGGTTGTTAGTAGTATCTCTGGAATCTTAGCGTTTGTTTTAGGTAGAAATATTGCTTTGGGTGCGCTAGTTCTATTATTTTTGGTAGGAATTTTATCAAGTGTTGTACCAAATATTCCGCTAGTTGTTGCTATGGTGCCATTGCTTAAAGAATATGTTGTTAATGTAGGATTAGCAGCACCAGAAATATTACAACCAGGATTTCAAGGTGAGTTACCGCCTGTAGTTCTACCGTTATTTTATGCGATGATGTTTGGTGCAACTTTGGGTGGAAATGGCACTTTAGTCGGGGCTTCTTCTAATATTGTGGCAGCGGGAATTGCTGAACTTCATGGGCGACGAATTTCATTTGAGACTTTTTTGCGTTATGGCATTCCAGTGATGATTGTGCAATTAATCGCGGCTGCTTTGTTTATCTCGATTCGCTTTTTGATTTTTAGGTAAGCGCCGGTAAGCTGGAAAAGCTAAAATAGTAATATGTCTCAAGCTTTTACCTCTACTGTGGCTTCATCTCTTACACGCCCAACATTTATCTTAGTTGATGGGCATTCACTAGCTTTTCGCTCGTATTTTGCATTTGCCAAAGGGCGTGATGGGGGTTTACGGACAACGACGGGAATTCCTACGAGTGTATGTTTCGGTTTTCTCAAGGCGTTATTAGAAGTCATGGCGGTAGAAAAACCTGAAGCTCTAGCGATCGCCTTTGATCTCGGATTACCGACTTTCCGCCACGAAGCCGATGATACATATAAAGCAGATCGCCCAGGTACGCCAGAAGACTTTGTTCCCGATCTCAAGAATCTACACGAACTACTCGACGGCTTAAACTTACCAATTATCACCGCACCAGGTTACGAAGCGGATGATGTGCTAGGAACACTCGCGCAAAAAGCAAGCGCAGCAAGGTATCGAGTTAAGATTTTGACAGGCGATCGCGATTTATTTCAACTCGTCGATCCGCAAAAAGATATTAGTGTTCTGTACTTAAGTTCTGATGCGTTGAAGCGCTCATCCACAGGATTAACAGAATACAAAACAGAACAAGTTAAAGAAAAGATGGGTGTTTTACCATCACAAATTGTTGACTTTAAAGCACTGTGTGGAGATAAATCAGATAATATTCCTGGCGTTAAAGGTATTGGTGAAAAAACAGCAATTCAGCTACTCAATCAACATACATCACTTGAGCAAATTTATAACTCATTAAGTGATATAAAAGGCGCAACGCAAAAAAAACTAGAAGCAGGGAAGCAAGATGCTGAAAAATCTCGTTATTTAGCAACAATTGTTGTTGATGTACCATTAGACATTGATTTAGAAGCAGGCAAATTAACAGGTTTCGATACAACAACTCTCAAGCCCATACTAGAAAAGTTAGAATTTAAATCTTTCCTCGGTAAAGTTAACGAACTTCAGCAGCAGTTTGGTGGTGTCATTGCAGAAGAAGCAGAAGTTATACCTGACGCAAAACCGATCACAGTACCAACGTTTGAGAGTGACGATCTGTGGTTCTTTAGTGCAGAAGATACCGAAGCAATTCAAGAACAGCCTTTTACCCAAATCACACCGCAAATCATTGATACGCCTGAGAAATTAACGCAGTTAGTACAGCGATTACAAAAGCATACTAGTACTTTGTCACCTGTTGCTTGGGACACAGAAACAACAGATCTCGAACCACGCGATGCACAACTTGTGGGAATTGGCTGTTGTTGGGGAAGTGAAATTGATGAGATGGCGTACATTCCCCTTGGTCATACAGTGGGAGATAATCTAGATACTGCAACAGTATTAGCAGCATTGCGCCCAATTTTAGAAAGTGCAGAGTATCCTAAAGCGTTGCAAAATGCCAAATTTGATAGGCTGGTGTTGCGGTG
This sequence comes from Gloeocapsopsis sp. IPPAS B-1203, assembly GCF_002749975.1. Lineage (NCBI taxonomy): Bacteria > Bacillati > Cyanobacteriota > Cyanophyceae > Chroococcidiopsidales > Chroococcidiopsidaceae > Gloeocapsopsis > Gloeocapsopsis sp. IPPAS B-1203. Next base: position 674,276 of record NZ_PEIG01000001.1, read on the forward strand.
TCAGGGAATTAATCTTAAGGGTGTCGTGTTTGATCCGATGCTAGCAAGCTATGTTTTAGATCCTGATACCAGCCATAATCTAAGCGATCTAGCCCAGCGATATTTAGGTTTAACTGCAAAAAGCTATACCGAGTTGGTACCGAAAGGCAAAACTATTGCAGATTTAGACATTCCTGCTGTCGCCGAGTATTGCGGTATGGATGTTTATGCAACGTATGGGTTAGTACCAAAGCTACGCGCAGAATTAGATAAAACTCCTGCTTTACATAAATTGTTAATTGATGTTGAACAACCGCTAGAACCTGTGTTAGCCGAAATGGAGTATACAGGAATTCACATCAATACGGCGTATCTACAAGAGTTTTCAAAACAATTAGAAAAAGACTTAGCAGCAATTGAGGAACAAATTTATGCAGTTGCTGAAGAGAAGTTTAATTTAGGTTCACCGAAAAAGCTTAGTGAACTCTTATTTGATAAGCTAAGCTTAGATCGCAGAAAGTCACGAAAAATTAAAACAGGTTACTCAACAGATGCCGCAACGCTAGAGAAATTACGTGACGATCATCCAATAGTAGAAGCAATTTTAGAGTATCGCACTTTATCTAAACTCAAATCTACATATGTTGATGCACTACCAGCATTAGTGCGCCCAGACACTCAGCGAGTGCATACAAGTTTTAATCAAACTGCAACTTCGACGGGGCGATTATCTTCCTCTAACCCGAACTTACAAAATATTCCAATTCGGACAGCTTTTAGTCGCCAAATTCGCAAAGCGTTTATTCCTGAATCTGATTGGTTATTAATAACAGCAGATTACTCTCAAATCGAGTTACGTATTCTCGCGCATTTGTGTCAAGAGCCAATTTTAGTCAAAGCTTACCAAAATAACGAAGATATTCACAGTGTAACTGCAAAATTACTATTTGAAAAAGATGTCGTTACTTCTGAAGAACGCCGTTTAGCTAAAACGATTAACTTTGGTGTAATCTACGGTATGGGTGCGCAGCGCTTTGCCCGAGAAACGAAGATGAAAGCTGCGGATGGTAAGGTATTTATTGAAAGGTTTAACCAGCAATATCCTTTAGTCTTTGAATACTTGCGGCGCATGGAACAAGAAGCCATAGCTAAAGGATATGTACAGACAATTTTAGGACGACGGAGATACTTTAATTTTACAAGCGATCGCCTGCGGCAGTTACGCAATCTCAAGCCTGAAGATATTAACCTTGATGAAATTCGCGGTTTAACTGCAAATGACGCTGGGTTACTCCGCGCTGCTGCTAATGCTCCGATTCAAGGATCAAGTGCTGATATTATTAAAATTGCGATGGCGCAACTACACGAACTATTACAAAATTATCAAGCGCGATTGCTACTGCAAGTTCACGATGAATTGGTATTTGAAGTTCCACAAGATGAGTGGGAAGAATTACAGCCAAAAATCCGTTCAACAATGGAATCTGCAGTGTCCTTAAGTGTACCGTTACTTGTAGAAGTGCGTGCAGGTGAAAACTGGATGGAAGTTAAGTAATGGTACACCAGATTTGATTTTATAGCAAGACGCATTCAGGTTAGGACAAGTAGATTTAGTAAATGTATTGCTATACAAAGCTTTTAAACAAGCTAATAGCTAACAGAAGAAATTTCTAACGGCTACACTTATCATGCTAGTTTAATACCAACTAATGAGATTCCTCTAAAAATTATTGATGACTTTGCTATTTTTCTTCTTAAAGAATACGGGAACTGTAACATTATATTTTCACTTAATTGAAATATATTTTTCGTAATTGATGTTAGAGGAATTTTGATCTGAAAATTTTCGGTACTCTTGTAGTAGCTGATTTGCGAAAAACCAACCTTTTTAAACAATGCGTATAGATCAGTAATTAAATATTCTTGAAGATGAAAGCCTGTCGCAATTTCATCATAACAGCCCGAAATATCATGCGGACCTGATAACCGATTAGGAGTGTGGCAAATGTAGACTCCACCAGGTGCTAAGGCGTTATAGATATTTTGTAGTTGTTCAATTGCATCTTCTGGATGCAGATGTTCCATAAGTTGATCGCTGTAAATAACATTCACACTTCCCGCCTCCACCGGAATACTCACACCATCAGAAATGACAAGTTCTAAGTTTGGAGGAAAATCAATATCTTTTGTAATCTCATTAGAAACATCAACGGCGTAAACTTGACGAGTGATTTTTGCAACTTCTGACGCCAGACAACAATCGCCAGAACCAACTTCTAGAAACGTTGCATCAGGATGTAAAAAATCTCGGATTAATCGTATCCGACTATGGCTCCACTGTAAATTGTCTTCAGGATCTGCTTTATTGATTAACTGCGGATGAAAAGGAACTTTCTGAAATAACTCATCGTATACGCGAGTATAAAGATGCTGACGTTCTTCTTTAGTTGCATGACGCAATTTTGTTGCTAAATCTTTTTCAACTTCGTATAAATGTCTAATTTGTTCAACCGTAAGATTGTTTTTTTGGGCGTATTCATTAATGTAGTTCGACATAATAAAATTTAGTTACATTTATGCGAAAAAAACTTTTACTTCGACTCATTGCTGGCGATCGCATAAAAGATGAGTATTTTTCATAACTTATCACGATTTTAACCGCAAACAGTGATTTTTATACAGGTGAATTATTAATAACGACTTGATGCCAATATGATTGTATTGCAATACTATTAGTTGTAACAATGGCACAGTGAACGACACACATTAAGTTAAAGTGAAACACTACGATCTGGTTTGAAATGTAGTTTTTAATCTTCTTTCACCAACATCAGCCAGAGAGTCGTTACAAACATATTGAACTGCAGAAGGCAAAGTACCGTTCACTCGTTACCTTAACTTTGCACTAAGTGAATCCATTGATATTGTTCAACAGGCAGCGGTTTCTGATTTTTTAGATAAATAATTTAAATACAAAATCATTAAACTATAAGTTAATCTAAGCATAATCTCTCATCAACACTACACGCAGGAGGAAGCTTAGATGCAGCAACCATTAAAGACCCCGTTAAATTGGTACGAAGTGTTGAATCGCAATCTGCTTGTGCGTAGCTTAGAGACAATTCAAGACTTGATTGTCGTCTCGCTGTGCATTGGTTTATTCTGCGTGATGATGATTCAGCTTAGAGGCATATTTTACTTAATGTTGCCACCACTCAACTTTCACGAAGTCACCGCAGATATTTTGTTTTTGCTGATTATGGTGGAGTTGTTTCGCCTGCTGATTATTTATTTACAAGAACAGCGCGTGTCGATTGGTGTTGCGGTAGAAGTATCGATTGTCTCAGTATTGCGTGAAGTGATTGTGCGCGGAGTCTTAGAAGTTCCTTGGAATCAAATGCTAGCAGCGTGTGCCTTTTTACTCGTTTTAGCTGGATTGTTGATTGTACGAGTTTGGATTCCACCAACTTTTGAAGGAATCGATCCTGAACAGCGGTACGTCAAACACTATCAAGGGGAGTAGAAGAGTGGGAGTGTGGGAGTGTAGGAGGTGTGGGAGCGATTTGATGATTATTGCTCTTTAATACTCAATAACCCTACTACCTAACTACCCGCCTACCCTTTTGCACCTGTTCACTCATCTACAAAGAATTCATCATCTGATTCGAGGCTATTTCTTCTCGATGAACTAGCTAGCCATAAAGGTTGGGTCAATGCCATAGCAAGCATACCTAAAGTAGCACTAAAAGCTAGTACCAACCCTGCGGGAAGTTGAATTGATTGAAATGTCAAAAATCGCAAAGAAACTGGGGTAGCGTTTTGTACGGAAATGATTGCGATCGCCACTACCCAGCCAGCAAGAATTACAATTGTTAGCAAATTAGCAAGAACTCTCATAGAAGCAATTAGCTATTAGCAGCCTGTTTCTAGTCTATCGTTCTTGCTATATCTCTTAAACTACAGCAGGTTCTAGTTGATTGATGGTTTGTTCCATTTGAGTTGCAATTTGATTGAGTTTCTCAGCCGAAGTTGCTTCAATGTAAACGCGCATTAGCGGTTCAGTACCGGATGGACGTAATAGAATCCAGCTACCTTCTTCGAGGTAAAGCTTAACACCATCTTTACGACCAACTTCTTTGACTTGAATTCCGGCAACATCACAGGGTGGATTGTTTGTAAACGAATCGATGACAGCAGCTTTGTGCGCGTCGTTGAGATGTAAGTCTAAGCGCTGATTAGATAATGGTCCATTAGCTTCAGAAATGGCTTCTTCGACCAACTGACTTAACGGTTTACCCTCATAGGCGATCGCTTCTGCAACTAACATATCGGCTAAAATTCCGTCTTTTTCAGGAATATGCCCAATCACACTTAAACCACCAGATTCTTCACCACCAATTAACACTGTAGTTTCGCGCATTTTCTCCCCAATATACTTGAAACCTACAGGAGTTTCATAAATTTCCAAGCCATAGCTAGCTGCTAAGTTATCGAGTAAATGCGTTGTGGCAACTGTCCGCACGATCGCGCCTGATTTACCGCGATTTTTGACCAAGTGACGGGCAAGCAAGAGTAAAACAGTATTTGGTGTGAGAACATTTCCTTGTTCATCGACAACTCCAAAGCGATCGCTATCACCATCTGTAGCTAAGCCCAAGTCGGCTTGATCTTTTTTTACAGCTTCAACTAACTCAATGAGTTGTTCGCCTTTAGGTTCGGGCATTCCACCGCCAAATAAGACATCGCGCTGTGCATGAAAAGTTTCTAACTCACAACCGCAGTGTTCTAACACCATGTCTAAGTAACCGCGTGAGGTAGAGTAAAGCGCGTCGTATTTGACTTTTAACTTAGCGTTACGAATCTTCTCAACATCGAGTAGCGTGTAAAGAAACTTAAGATATTCGGGTTTGGGATCGAAAGTAGAGATTTTATCTTTCCAATTTCCACTGACAGGTGCATCGTCTGCACCGGAGATATTTGCCACAATAGTATCAGTAATCTCAGGAGTGGCAGGACCAGCGTAATCAGGAATATACTTAATCCCACAGTAGGGTGCCGGATTATGACTGGCAGTGAACATCAATGCACCAGCACTTTTTAAGTGACGGGCGTTGTAAGCAATTACTGGGGTGGGACAATCCCGATCAGTAATTTTCACACTCCAACCGTCTGCTGCTAATACCTCGGCAGCAGTTTGGGCAAACTCGTCAGCGAGAAAGCGAGTATCGTAGGCAATAAGAACTGGTTGGTTCTTGTTGTAAGCGGTTTCAAGGTAACTTGCGATCGCCCGCGTTACTTTCCGCACGTTGGGGAAGGTAAAGTCATCAGCAATAATACCTCTCCATCCATCGGTACCAAACTTAATCTTGCTGGAATTGTTACTAGCGCTCATTTTTTGCCACTCCCTGTCGTTCATCATTAATAGTACAAGAAGCTTATTGTTTCTCACGTGTCACAGTAACTTTTGTCGCTTCCCCTACTGAACCGCCAGACAATGCTAAACTCTGGGCGACCCTTTGCCAGCTACCACCTTTGGTCTTTGTTTGCCCCAGCTACAGGGCAAGAAAGATGGCATTGTCAAATGAAACGAGGGTTTATTAAAGCGCGGCAAAAAGAACCGTTAATCAAATCACTATCAGCTAAAGTTAGTCCACCACAACGAATTGGTTTACTTGCGCAAAAGGGCGTTTACGAATTTCATCATCATCGTCAATGGTTAACTCAGCCTGATGGTGTGGAACAAGTTGCCCAACTGCTGAAGTTAAGTAAATCAAGTATTGAGATTCAGCAGCGCGTTATTCAAATTCTGAAAAACTACCATCATCGTCCTGTTTTGCTAGGAAAACACATTATTCAACTTACAAGTGGTGATGAAGGATTTCCTCAACCAATTGTCATTCACCAAAAAAACTATCAATTTCGGCTGTACGCCACGATGGATTGTGTATTTGTAGAAACTGATAAAATTTTGCACATTCTCGATTTTAAAACTGGCAGATCGGCTTTTGACGAGCGACAGGCACTTGTCTATTTACTTGCAGCCCGCTATCTGTATCCTGACTATCAAGCCGTTGCTTCATTCTACAACTTGGAGCGGTGTAAAAAGTCTGAGCTAATTAGTGTGACTTCTAGTCAACTTGACGCTGTAGAAGATCAGTTAGCTCAAGTGGCAATCCAACATCAGCAAGATATGCACCATTATCAACAAAATCCACATAACTTTAGCAAGATTTTTCCACCAAATCCTGGCAATCACTGCCGTTATTGCCCATTTAGTCCTGTTTGCGAATTTTCTGGCGTTAAACAAGATAAATCTTAATCGCTGCAATCTGTTGAAGAAGATAAATTGGGTAGCGCTAAAGCTATTTGGTAAATTTGACTGCGCGAAAGCGATATTTCTTTCGCTAACTGACGACTCGCTTGCGATCGCGAGATTCCTTGCGCCATGATTTTTTGTAACTCTGCTTTAATTTCTGCTTTGGTTAAATGGATTTGACTTGGTAATACTCCAGCAACAACAAGCGTATATTCCCCTTGTGGTTCGCGTTGGTTGTAGTGTGCGATCGCATCCGCAATGTTACCGCGCCAAAATTCTTCATGCAGTTTAGTTAACTCGCGGGCTAAGACGATTTGCCGATCTTGTCCAAACACGTTGGCGAAGTCTTGCAGCGTTTGTCGCAATCGATGCGGCGATTCATAAAAAATCATTGTCCGAGATTCTATTTCTAAAGCTTCTTGGCGCTGTTGGCGTTCTTTTCCTTTCGCAGGTAAAAAACCTTCAAAAACAAAGCGATCTGTCGGTAATCCTGCCGCACACAACGCAGTAACGACTGCACTCGCACCAGGAATTGGTACAACGGGGATACTTGCTGCAATACATGCTTTAACAAGTTCGTAGCCAGGATCGGAAATTCCAGGCATTCCCGCATCTGTCACTAGGGCGATCGCTTTTCCTTCACTCAATTTCTGCACTAATTCAGGAATGCGACTGTTACGATTGTGTTCGTGGTAACTTAACTGCGGTGTCGCAATTTGAAAATGTTGTAGCAACTTTCCTGTGTGTCTTGTATCTTCTGCTGCAATTAAGTCCACTGATTGCAAGATCCGTACTGCACGGAAGGTCATATCTTCTAGATTACCAATAGGTGTTCCTACCAGATAAAGTGTTCCGGTTTCTGCCGCCTGCATCGTATTGTTGGGGTTAAGGATAATACCGCTAGAGTAATCTGACTTGTTTGTATATAGTGAATCTACCTATTTTATCAAACTATAATAGTAGTCCAAGTATATTTATTCAGTAAAATCTCGCTAGCAGAATCATAATCATTAATCATAAGCTCACGGTCATTGTATTACTTTTACTTTAATTAATCATCTCTTGATATAATTGACTTTTTATATAAAATTTGGGTAAATTAATAGAGATTTTATCTAAAGTTGATCTTATTAAGTTAAATATGCATGATAACATTTAAGCTCATTGGATGTTGATAGATTTAAATTTATATAACGTGCTGAACTATATTAACTGTTTATAAAAAAATATCCAAATAGAAGGAACTCTCTTATTTATATATTAATCAACAATTATATATTTCAGGGGTAAAAGTATTCAATGTTGAATTTTAAAGGTCGCTCTTTTCCTAACTTATTAGTTGGGCTAGGAGTAATAACTAGCGTATTCACACTATCATTACAAAAACCTGCCGCAGCTCAGTATCCTAACCAGTATCCATTGTTTTACGATCTCCAGGGAAATTGGGCAAATTCTTGTATCGTAAAGTTAGCCAATCAAGGAATTATTAACGGTTATCCAGATGGTAGCTTTCGCCCGATGATGTATATCAATCGTGCAGAATTTGCAGCAATAGTAGGCAAAGCTTTTCCTCAAATTCCTCGAACACGTAGGCGAGTAGAATTTAGAGATGTTCATGTATATGACTGGGCACATAATCATGTTGCAGAAGCGTATCAAAGAAACTTTTTATCTGGCTATCCAGGAAGAGTATTTAAACCAAACCAAAGAATTACTCGCTCTCAAGTCTTAGTTGCTTTAGCAAGTGGATTAAACTATGTTCCTAGTAGAAATGTTACATCAACATTAAAAACAAATTTTGCTGATGCTAATAAAATTCCTCAGTACGCCCAGAACAAAATAGCAGCAGCAACAGAAAGAAGTATTGTAGTTAATTACCCAGATATTAGGTTTCTACATCCTAACAAGCAAGCAACACGAGCAGAAGTAGCAGCGTTTTTGTGCCAAGCTTTGGCGAGTCCTAATGAGGCGTCTGTAGTTCCTCAGCAATATATCGTAAATAATCCGATTCCACTAACGGCTCAATCTCCCTACTAAACTACAGACACAAAGCTTAATCTTTTGTGTAGACTTCCCAACCTATCCTACGGAAGTCTACGCCTATGTGGTTCAAAAATGAGTCAGAAAACCAAACTAGGACTATTTATTGGTTTAGTTACTATAGATTTCATCTACTTAGCAAAATGTGTTCCCCATAGTAATCAAAAAATAGTTGCAACTGACTATACTGTAGCTGCTGGTGGTCCTGCGACAAATGCTGCAATTACATTTAGTTATTGGGATCGAGCAAAACTACTTGGTGAAGTCGGTTCGCATCCACTACAAAATTTGATTGTGGCAGATTTAGAGACTTATCAAGTTATAGTTCAAGACTTAAATCCTACCAAACTAGAACCACCGCCAGTATCCTCAATTATTGTTACAGAAGCGACCGGAGAACGGGCAGTTGTTTCGATTAACGCGGTAAAAACTCAAGTTACTGGCGATCGCCTTCCTGCAGATATTTTACAAGGAGTAGATATTGTCTTAGTTGATGGACATCAGATGTTAGTTGGAAGTGCGATCGCTCAACAAGCTAAAGAGAAACATATCCCTGTTGTCATCGATGGTGGAAGTTGGAAACCTGGATTTGAGAAAGTCTTACCCTTTGTCGATTATGCCGTGTGTTCGGCAAATTTCTATCCCCCAGGCTGCAACAATACAACAGAAGTATTTGCTTATCTTACTGATATTGGTATTCCTTACATTGCCATCACTCAGGGAGAAAACCCAATTCAATACCAAATAGACGGTCAGCAAGATAGTATAGAAGTTCCTAAAGTAAAAGCTGTTGATACTTTAGGGGCTGGTGATATTTTCCACGGTGCTTTTTGTCATTACATTCTGCAAGCTAACTTTCCTGAAGCCTTAGCTGCTGCTGCGCGTGTTGCTGCTTCTTCTTGCGAATTTTTTGGTACACGACGCTGGATGCAACAATAAAGATACCTTTCGACTGAAGTAGTCCACAAAGGTGGATTTTATTGATCTAGCAGTAAATTTATTTGCCAAGCTGATAAATAATCAATGTGTTTAAGTCATAATCATGGTAAGCAGCACCTTAATAGGCAGCTTAACTATGACACTTGCTACACAGTATCCTACTAAAGATATTACTGATACATCCTCAGAAGTCAGTGTTCCAATTAATTCATTAGAAGACTTCATAACTCATCCTGTAGATGATGCAGAATGGGTAGATGGGCAGGTAGTAGAAAAGATAGGAATGACAGTTAAACACGGTGTGATTCAAGGTAGACTCAGTCGCTTTTGGGGAAATCATGCTTTTAATGGACAAGGTGGAGAACCTTGTACGGAAGCACCGTGTCGCACTACTAAACAAGTACGCCGTCCCGATGTAGCTTATATTACTCCTGAATTATTCGCTCAATTTGGTCAACCTGCGACTTTTCCGCAAAGTTTTCCCTTAATTGCTGAAATTGCATCTCCGACAGATTTTGCGGAAGAGTTATTTGCCAAAGCTAGAGAATATCTAGAATCAGGTTGTGCAGAGGTATGGTTAGTATTTCCTGATGCAAGGTGGATATTTATTCTGACTCAAAATCAGCACTTGTGGCTTACAGCCGATGAAGTCGTTAGTACTCAAGTTGTGTTGACAGGTTTTAGTATTAGTGTGCAGGAACTCTTAGCTTAGCCAATTAATTGATTGAGATATCCAACGAAACGAAGGCAATGGGCTAAAATCTAGGGGTTCATCGACGCTGGTGGCATAATGAAGGAGCTAGAGGAAATTTTAGCGGTCGCGCGTTCCGTAGGTTGGGGAGCATCGTATTTGTTACGCTCTTATTACCAAGCTGACATTAACGAAGGTAATCTGGAAATTAAAGAGAAAAAAGATGGTCCTGTGACCTCAGCAGATCTTGCAGTAAACCACTATATCTTAGATAAACTCAAGAGCAATTTGGGAGATGACGATTTTGCTTACATGAGTGAAGAAACTTATAAGTCGCAATCCCCTGAGTATTTTAATAAACCTTGGGTTTGGATTATCGATCCATTAGATGGAACGCGAGATTTTATTGATAAAACTGGCGAATATGCAATTCACATTGCTTTAGTCAAAGATCAGCGTCCCGTGCTTGCCATTGTTGCGTGCCCAGAGTTAGAAAAACTATACTATGCAATGCTTGGTGGTGGTAGCTTTGCTGAAACTCGTAATGGTGGAGTTACGCCGATTAAAGTTTCAGATCGCAACCAAGCGGAAGATTTAACCTTAGTTGTTAGCCGTACACACCGCGATCAACGCTTCAATCAACTGTTAGAACACCTTCCTTGCAAGAAACAAAAATTTGTCGGTAGTGTAGGCTGCAAAATTGCCACAATTATTGAACAAGAAGCAGATGTCTATATTTCGCTTTCTGGTAAATCTGCACCGAAAGATTGGGATATGGCTGCACCAGAATTAATTTTAACCGAAGCTGGCGGACAGTTTACGCACTTTGATGGTAGTCCTTTGCAATACAACACTGGAGATATTAATCAGTGGGGTGGTTTAATGGCAAGTAATGGTCATTGTCACACTCAACTTTGTCAAGAAGCCGAAAGGATTTTAGTTCAAATAGACGGTTAACAAGTCACGCGGATCATATTGTTGCAGTTGAGTGCATGACTCATCCCACCAAATGATCCGTTGTATTAGGCGATCGCTAAATGCGGGATGATTGAGCAAAAAACTTTGCTCATTTTCCAGTAGTATATAAGTACCAATACTGGGTAGATACCTCTGAAACAGCCATGTCAGAAATTACCCTTCAAGAATTAGGTGTGGCATTGCCCCCCACTCAAGACGAATTGCCTTGCAACGACGGTATTCCGATGGAAACCCAACGGCATAAAGTGCAAATGAATTTACTCATCAATAGCTTATTGCCTTGGCTTGACAAGCGATCGGATGGATACGCAAGTGGCAATATGTTTGTCTACTTTAGTTTGGCGCAAGTACGCAATCAAGACTTTAGAGGACCAGACTTTTTTGCAGTGTTAGGAGTCCCTAAAAAAGAACGCAAAAGTTGGGTAGTGTGGGAAGAAGGAAAAGCACCAGATGTTGTTATTGAATTACTTTCTGACAGTACTGCACAAGCAGATAAAAATGAAAAGAAGTTAATTTATCAAAATCAACTACGCGTACCCGAATATTTTTGGTTTGATCCATTTAATTCTGATGACTGGGCAGGATTCTACTTACAGCACGGAGTTTATCAACCCATAATGCCCAATGCTCAAAATCAATTAGTTAGTCACTCTCTCAGTTTAGCACTGCAACGCTGGCAAGGTACTTATGAGGGTGTGGAAGCAACTTGGTTACGCTGGGCAACTTTAGACGGAGAATTCTTACCAACTTTTGAAGAACAAGAACGTCAACGCGCTGAACAAGAATATCAACGCGCTGAACAAGAACGTCAACGCGCTGAACAAGCACAGTCCTTATTGCAACAGACAGTTCGGAATCTATTACAAGAAGGCATGACAGTAGAACAAGTAGCTAGATTAACAGGTTTATCACAAATACAAGTAGAAGAATTTAGATGAATAAGATTGGTAATTGGTAACTGGTAATTGGTACAACAACTCTATCACCCATGACCCTTTACCTATTACCCAATCTCAACAGGTATACTTAACTAATTAGGCTTACCTACAATTTTAAATTTCGGCTACAGCGCGTTCAATTAAGCGACGTGCCAATGTTTGTGTACCTGTGTGTTCGTAGTAGTTTGTTGCTACATCAATAAATGCTGCAAGGTAATCAAGTTTATCGTCAGCAACTTCAATCGCTTGTTGGAGATTACTAACGACTTTTTGTGGTGTGAGATTTCGTGAAGAAACAAGCCCACTCATCCAACCTTTAACTGAGTCAAAGCTTTCTCCAATGAAAAGTAGTTTATTTAGAGAAGTTACGCCTGGAATTGCATCACTTATACGTTGAAAAGTTGCGTTTTTTTCTAACTCTTTAGGATTTGTGTCATTGAGAACTGATTGTGCTTTGAGGATGAAATCTGGTCCTAAGGGAATCAAACCATCAACACAAACTAAAGCAACCATCCGCATTAATGATTCTCCACTGTAGTCGGCTAAAGAGGCAACAAAATCACCAATACTATCTCCAGGAATACCGTTAATGTAGCAAAATGCAACTAATTCCGCGACTAATTTGAGACTTAAATCGATGGTTTGTGCTTTGTCGGCTTTGGGAGTCAGGCGATTCAAGAAACCTAGCAGCGGAACACGTTCGCCGATTTTATTTGCCAATGCGGCTGAACCTAGGGCAACATCGGTACTATCAACTGTTTGATACAACCACATGGCGCGTTGATAGCCTTGCGAGCGATCGTTGTAGAGATAAATCGCGCGTTCGCCAATTTGTTGAATTAGAGATTCGTCAGTTTCTCCTGTAACAACACGAATTGTGCTTTCAAATCCTGTCACATTTTGCCACTGACCAGGAATCACAAAATCGAGCGATCGCAGCATCGAGACAGTTAAATTATTAGTTGGTAGATTATCAACCAACTTTTGGATTGGTTTACTCACGTCAAGCTCCTGTATTCAAAATTTATCTCAGTCTGGGATACAATCACTGCAATTTTGCAAGACCTTGGTAATCGAATTGTTTTAACAAAGCTTCGCGATCGCCGGCAGTAAACGACGCATCGCGCGATAACACTTTCACTTGATAGCGATCGGCAACTAGCACTGCTGTTTGTGTATTCCCAATCTCCAATGCGGGATAGCCTGCAATTTGCTTTGTCGCATTTTTAAATTTTGCCGCAGCAGTTGGAAGGCTGCGCGTATCAGAAATCGCCATTAATGCTAAATCCTTACCGTCTTTTTTCAACTTAGCTTCAGCAAAACCTTTTTTCTCCTGCGTGTAAACTCGTTCATAACCGCGACTAGCCGCAGGAAAAAACTGATTGAAACTACCACCTTGAGTTGCATCTTTAGCAACCGCTTGACCACTTTTTTGTTGGCTACTAATTGCTTGCACTTCGTCGAAACGCGAGGGGGCTTGAGTCTGACAAGCTGTCACAAACAATAACATTGAGAGTAAAAAAGCCGCCAAAACCCTACGTGCATTTGGAAAAAACATTCATGTCTCCTTGAGATTAGTAATGAGGGGTGAGGAGTGAGGAGCGTTAGCGCAGCGGGACGAAGTCCGGAGCGAGTGAAAGAGTAACTAGTAGCTAGTGATTAGTTAAGGTAAACTTGTTATCTTATTTTCCCGCCAATCCCCCTATTTTTGCTTCTTCACGGTAAGCAATTACAGCATAAAAGGGATCTCCTCCACCCGCACCTAACCATTGCAAGATTGATGCTTTGGATTGACGTACAATCACTTCGGGAGGCGTAAATCCAGGTACTGACTCAAAGTAGTGTTTAACTAACTCAACTCGGCTCGCTTCTGAACTTTCGCGCCATGCTTCAATTGCTTTTTGAAAAAACATTCGGTTGGAAAAGCTAACGATCGCAACTCCACCAGGTTTAAGAATACGATGAATTTCAGAAAACACGGCTTCGGGATATTGTAGGTACTGCACCGATACAGTATTGAGTACCGCATCAAAATCTTGGTCTTTGAGTGGAAACTTAGGATTTTCGTTGAGGTTTTGCACAAAATAATGATTCAATTGCGGATTTCGTGCCAATTCCTCTTCATTGAGTCCGTGTCCTTCAACATGAGAAAATTCTATCTCTTTAGGTAGATGCGAAACCCAACTACTCATCATGTCAAAAATACGGGTATTGGGCTTGAGGCGGAGGCGATACAAATCTGTCAGCTGTTGAATAAAGCCATCGTCAACATGAGTCACAAAGCGAGGATAAGCATAAAACTGTTGATCGTCGGAACCGTCTAATTTTTGTCTTTGGTTAGGTCGCAGTACCATATTGTTTAGTTAACATAGTCCCTTCTCAGTTTAGAAAAAATTACAGAGTGTAAAGCTGCTAGAAGAAAATATAGACGAAGCCCAATTTTTTTTACCCTGCAAAGCGACACGTCATCTCCTGTTTTGTAAAAACAGGACTCAGTGTGGTTGAGCAAGATTTTAATCGCGTCAAGCAATGCCTTTACTGGATTGCTGCACTGCCACAATCCAAGTCCACCCAATCAAAAAGACTTGCAGAGGTACGCGAAATAGCAAGTAAATCGGTCCATTGACATTACCACCAAAATTCACTGAATTTAAGGCAGCATAAATATTAGATGGAAAGACGCAGATTAAAAACGCTATCACCAATATTCCTGTCAGTCGAGAGTACTGAGGGATCAGTAAGCCAACTGCAAAAAGTAATTCAATAATTCCTGTTACGTGGATGATGAAATACCGCAGAGGAATAAACTCAGGTAGCATTTGCACCATACCATCGTCGAGTAAGAAGTGGCTGATTCCAGTAAACAGAAACATGGCAGCTAAAGCAGTTCTGCCACAAAGGCGATAGCCAATTGACTGTTTGTGGAAGAAGACAAATCTAACTAAAATAGCAAAGGCAAAAGTAGCTAACAAAATAACTAAGGTAGCCACGGTTTTTTCCCTCCTGCTTAAGTGTCAGCAGAAAATAACGAAATTAAACAGCAATCTAATTATTTGCGTGCTGAATGATATCCTGAGCCATAAAAGCTTTCTCTACATCGCCTCTAATTTCTTAAGAAAATTAATTCAATATAGCTTACTTTATGCAATTAAGTTTATATTCAATTTATTTCATACAGTAATATAGTATCATCTCTAGCTCAATAGTGAGCCTATCGGTATCATTGCTAGTTAACATCGCCCTTAGATTAATTCGTAATCAATCCTCATTGATCAAATAATGACGACGTGGACAAAATTTGTACTTACACCAAATAAGCCCACCTGTGTGGGCAGAGTGACAAGTTTTTGGTGTATCACTAAACTTGTATTCTGAGGTCAATCTGAACTAATTATGCGATGAACCAGTAGCAATTTTGTCTGTTTTTGCTGCCATAATGAAATCATTGCGGTGCAATCCAGAGATTGCATGAGTCCACCAACTAACTTTGACTTTGCCCCACTCTGTCAGTAATGCAGGGTGATGTCCTTCGTCTTCTGCTGCTGCGCCAACGCGGTTAGTAAAATCGAGTGCAGCTTGAAAATTGGGAAACTTGTAAGTACGTTCTAAACGCGCTTCCCCGTCTACCTCTACAATATTCCAGTCGGAAATTTGTGGTTTGAGTTCGGCAATTTCTGCTTCTGTAACGCGGGGTGCATCTTTATGACACGCAGTACACTTTTGTTTTACTAAAGCTTCCATAATTCCCTCTTGCTGTAAATAAACTGACTGATGTAAGTAGGTAAAAATAAATGTAGCGTAAAGGCTGGTAATTGGTCATTGGTAATCGGTAATTGGTCGTCGCCAAGACGTTCTATCAACATTTACCCATTACCTGTTACCCGTTACCAGATCCTTACTTAAATAGTTTGATGCCGTATTTCTAAATTAACAATGCAAACTGTAACAGAAGCTCAATTATCCAAGCTACCACCGCTGATTCCGCGTGAAATTCTTTTTGGCAATCCTGAACGCGCCCGCCCACAGTTATCTCCTGATGGGAAATATTTAGCATATATTGCACCTGATGAGAAGAACGTTTTACAAGTATGGTTGCGTACAGTAGGACAAGAAGACGATCGCAAACTTACCGACGATAAAAAGCGCGGTATCCGTGTCTATTTTTGGACGTATGAAGGCGAACAGTTAATTTATCTTCAAGATACTGATGGTGATGAAAATTGGCATTTGTATTCAGTAAATATTAAAACTCAGATTGTCCGCGATTTAACGCCGTTTCAAGGAATTCAAGCGCAACCAGTAGGACTTGATCCGCACTTTCCCAATGAAATACTTGTAGGGTTAAACTTAGAAGATCTGCGCAAGCATGATGTCTATCGAGTTAACTTGAAAAATGGTGCAGTCGAATTTGATACCGAAAATCCAGGGAATATTGTCGGCTGGTTGGCGGATGCACAGTTTAAAATTAAAGCAGCGATCGCAACTACCCCAGATGGTGGTTCAGATCTTTTGTATAGAGAAACCTTAGATCAGGAATGGCAGTTATTACGCCACTGGGGACCAAATGATGAAGGTTATCCCGCACTTTTCTCTAATGATGGTCAAACACTCTATATCATTGCTAGTCACGAAGCAAACACTCAGCGACTCATTGCTTTAAATTTAGCGACTCGTGAAGAAACGGTCATTGCCGAAGATCCTCAGTATGACGTTGATGGCGTGCTTGTGCAACCGCTTTCGCGGCGAATTCAAGCTGTTTCTTTTTATAAAGATAAAGAAGAGTGGCAAATTCTCGATCAAAGTATTGCGCCGGATTTTGCAGCAATCTCGCAGGTACATCATGGAGAATTTGGAATTGGTAGCCGCGACTTAGCAGATAAAACTTGGTTAGTGTCTTACCTCACTGATGATGGTCCTGTTTATTACTACACTTACGATCGCGAGTCAAAAAATAGCACTTTACTCTTCAGCAACCAACCGAAACTTGAAGGATTGCAACTAGCATCGATGCAGCCTGTTTCTTATACTGCACGTGATGGGTTAACAATTTATGGCTACTTAACAACACCTGTCGGAATTGAAGCAAAGAACTTACCAACAGTACTATTAGTTCACGGTGGACCTTGGGCGCGGGATACTTGGGGTTACGATCCTGAAGTGCAATGGCTGGCAAATCGCGGCTATGCAGTGTTGCAAGTCAATTTCCGTGGTTCGACAGGTTATGGTAAAAATTTCCTCAACGCGGGTAATCGCGAATGGGGTGCAAAAATGCACGATGACTTGATTGATGCGGTAAATTGGTTAGTCGAACAAGGAATTTCCCATCCACAAAAGATTGCCATCATGGGTGGTTCTTATGGTGGTTATGCAACTTTAGTTGGGTTAACGTTTACTCCTGATGTATTTGCTGCGGGTGTGGATATTGTTGGTCCTAGTAACTTGATTACGATGATGGAGAGTATTCCTCCATATTGGGAACCATTAAGAGCAATGGAAGCGCATCGTATTGGTAATTTAGAAACAGAACAAGAGTTTTTAAAGTCGCGATCGCCTTTATTTTACGCTGACCGCATCGAAAAACCGTTACTCATTGCCCAAGGCGCGAACGATCCGCGCGTTAAACAAGCTGAAAGCGATCAAATTGTAGAAGCTGTCAAAAAAGCAGGTAAGCCTGTAGAATATGCACTGTATACCGATGAAGGACACGGCTTTGCGCGTCCTGAAAACCGCTTGCACTTCTATGCTGTAGCGGAGGAGTTTTTAGCAAAGTACCTCGGTGGAAGGTTTGAAGCGATGGGAGATATCTCTGGTCATTCTGGCGTGATTCAATAGTTTTAGGGTGGGCTTTTTGCCCACCTTGAGAATTAGATTGAGATAGAGAATCATTGAGTAAGGAACTTATGATTACTAATGAATACTATCTTTCACCGGAAGAATATCTAGAAGCAGAGAAAACCAGCCAAATCAAACACGAATATATTGATGGACAAGTTTATGCAATGGCAGGGGCAAGTGATGCTCATGTCACTGTAACAGGAAACCTCTTTGTTTTGTTACGCAACCATCTCCGAGGTGGTGGGTGTCGTGTCTACATGGCAGAGATGAAAGCACAGATCGAAGCTATCAATCGCTACTACTATCCTGATGTTATGGTAACTTGCGATCTCCGAGACAAAGAAACTGACTATTTTAAGTCATACCCTTGCTTAATTGTAGAAGTACTTTCTGAAAGTACTGAGGCATTTGACCGAGGTAAAAAATTTAATGACTACCGCCATTTAGAGTCACTTCAAGAATATGTGTTAATTTCTCAAGACACGATGAATGTAGAGTGTTTTCGTCGTAACGAAAAAGGGCGTTGGGAACTTTACCCTTATGAACAAGGACAAGAAATACATTTAGCCAGCGTTAATTTTCACTGTCCTATCGCAGCAATTTATGAAGATGTGAGTATACAATTGTGATTACTTCTTACTTTTTTGATTGATTGACAGTATTTAGTTTTTGTTGGTTTATAACTCACTTACTAGACTACTTTCTGGCGCGAAACACCTACATAATTATTCAGAAATCGAATTAATTTGTACGCAGTTTGATTAAAGAAATGCTCGGTTAATGTATCTTCTCCACCCCATATAGGAATTTTTTCACCGAGTTGCGTAAAAGTATCATACACAATAAATTGTGCTATTTTTCCACGTTTACCTGCTGTTGAATAGACAAGTTGACAAGGATAAGCAACAGTACCAACAAAAGGAATTAACCCGACTAGAAAAGCAATCCAGGGTATTTCTTTACCTGTCGTTAAGGCTTGAATACATTTGTAACCTGTATAAACTGATCTAAATATTGGTCCATCAGCTACAAATAAAAATCCGAAGCTTATTTCGTCGATTACGCCGATAGCATAAAGCAAGGGAAAAACAAGAAATTCAAGCGATTGAATAATTATCTTCAATGCAACATGAATACTAAAGTCAACTAAATAACCACTACCATGTTCTTGATCTAAACGCGATCGCAAAAAATTAGCTTCTTCTGAAATTAGTTGAGTTCGATCTTCCCATGCTTTAATGCGATCGCCTATTAAATCTTTTGTAAACTGTAAGCGATAACGTTGTGAAGCTAGGATTTTCCAAACTCGTGCGAAGAAAGTTCGGTACTTAACTTTTTTTAGCCTATTGATTATTTTAACAGGCAGCTTGATAAGCAAGCGTAAGATTTTCTGCCAAGCTCTGATTAATTCTCGTGAGTACCATTGAAGAATATGATCAGAATACCATTCGGCTTGTTGTGAGTTAATTTTACCTTTCTTGAGTTGATACTGAATACTCCGCTCAACTCGCTTGAGAGATTTCCATCTGCTTTGATATTGATCTAAAGATTGAACATTTGTTGCGATCGCATCCTTTTTATCTTGACCTAACTTTTCTATTATTTCTGTATTATGTTTTTTTAGGTATCTTTTTAAAGTTTCGACATCAACATCATCAAATAAAGGTTGTCCATGCTTAATTGACATGGGGATATAATATGAAAAAAGCTTTAAAATATTTAAAGGTGCAAGTGCAGGAACACCTGATTCGAGATCAATCCAAGCATAGTAATAATTAAATTTGCCATTTGAATCATTATGTTCTACTTCTGTTAGTAAGAAGTTATTCAACGCAACTGGGTTTCCCTTTCCTGCTTGCCAAACTAAACCATCGAACCCTGCTTCAATTAATTTATTTTGCAGAGGTAGCATAACTTGATGGACTAAATCAGGTAATTCTCGTTTTCGCAGTCGAGTAAACGGCTGACATAGTGAAACGCCTCTACCATCAACAAATTCAGTATCGATTTGATAAGCTTGATGTTCTTGATTCCAATCAGTTGCGATCGCATCAGCAACATGCAGTTGTGAACCAAACCAATACTGCACTAAATCACCTAAAATCTTTCTACGGTAGTAAGCACATTGAATGATATCTTCATTCCAAATATAAGGGTTAGGTGCTCCTAAAAAGATATAGTGAACTAACTTAGTTAACTTGTCACCTGCAAATATTTTTCTAGCAATACTTTCGTCTTGATTCTCAATTAGGAAGACTTGTCCAGATCTACCTGCACCGAGAAACTTCTGGTTTGTCGTTTGTGCATCTACCATGCAAAGAATCTCTCTATAGGCATATACCCTGTAAGCAATCTAAAAGTGCGATCGCTTAAGTTATTGGTATAAATATAAACACAACTGCTGTTATTTTATTGAATTCCTACAGAGTACACGTCTTCTGGAGTTACCAGCATCTAACCTGAGAATAATCTACTGTATGCTACTGAAGGGTCATCATCTGATTTTAATTCCCTTAATAACTGTTCTAGGCGATAAGTTTGATCGAGGCGATTTTGAGATTTGAAGATACTTAAAGCTTTTTCTAAAGATACTAAAGCTTCATCGCGTCTCCCTTGTTGCCAAAGTGCTTGTCCTAAATGTGTTAAAGCTTCACCATACTCAGGATTAATTTCTAGTGCTTTTTGATACTCGGTTATCGCTTCTTGCCATCTACCCTGACGTGCCCGAACCATACCGATCGCATTATAAGCTAGGGCATAGCGCGAATTATGTTCAATTGCTTGTTGATAAGCTGCGATCGCTTCTTCGGCTTTTTCTTGACGAAACAGGACGTTTCCTAACTTGTAATGTGCTACAGCGTACTTTGGATATCTTTTAATTAACTTGCGTAAAAGTTCTTCAGCTTCGATAAATTTATCCTGGCTGTATAAAGCATCAGCTGCTTGAATGAATCGAGTACGTTCTTCGTCTCTGTTTTCTCCCATCTGCGCTAGTTGAAATTGCTGATGAGGAAGTGTTGTACGAGACTTATTACTTATAACTTGCGTTTGGGCTAGTACTATTGGAGATATGCTAACCACTGTTACACAGCCTAATGCCAAGCAACCCAAAGGTTTAACTGAATTGAATTTAACTTTACGTTTCAGGTTCATCGCATTAAATACCTGAATTACTCTTTATTTATGATAGTTTTCTTCTGATTATTGGATATTTAGTGATGTATCTGCCTTGGGCGATCGCAATCGTAACTAACTGTTACAAAAACCCATTTACTACAGTTTTCACTCATACACATAACTAAGCAGTGCCTCCTTAACTATGGACGCAGTTGAAGTTGCTAATTTTATTGCGAACAATTATTATTAAGTTCAACTCAAATTCAGGTGTCAGCAGCACCCAATCCTGTAAACCAGTCGCCAAGTAGCCTAACTAAGTAGTATGACCATTACAATTGCCTTCGAGGAGTTTATCGAGAAAGCTACTTTAGTAAAAGAATGCACGGATGCAGACAATAATTACTCAGAGGCGCTATCTGAATATCCTCAAAGCTTGGGTAAAGGCAGTATCTTAAACATTGAGCTACGCAATGGATTTTACCTCACAATTGAAGATTACCAAGTACATAGCGATGTGGTTGTTAGTTATCCAGAGTTGCAGCATCCTTTGGGCTTTTATTTCCAACTCTCAGGCGGTATACATTGTCAGCGCTATGGCTTGAATTGTGCTGGTGACAGCATCATATCCGGCAGTGGATTGATACCACAATTGTTTCATAAGAGTTTTGCTTGTGAGCCTAACAAAGCTGTCAAAGTGCATATAGCACCAGAAGTGTTCAATAACTTCATGGGTATTGAGGACGATGCTATCCCATTCCAAATGAAGCACCTTTTTAGGAAACCGAATCAAGAGTACTACTTTCGTAACGGCACAATTACAACACAAATGCAAGTCGCTGTGCAGCAGATTTGGCAGTGTCCTTTTCAAGGTTTGGTTAAACGTATTTACTTAGAAAGCAAAATTTTAGAGTTAATTGCTTTGCGGTTGCAACAAGATATTGAAGGAGAAGCAACACGGAGATTGAATCATCCTATAAAAAAGGATGTCCTTGAAAAGATTTACTATGCAAAAGAGATTTTAGAACATCGTCTTGACAACCCACCTTCAGTATTAGAGTTAGCGCAGCTAGTTGGTCTCAATCACCATCAACTTAAACAAGGCTTTCGTCAGGTTTTGGGTAAGACAGTTTTTGGCTACTTATATCAATTTCGTATGGAACAAGCACACTTGCTTTTATACGAAGGCAAAATGAGTGTAGCTGAAGTAGCGAATGCTGTAGGCTATGAACATCTCGGTCACTTTGCAGGTGCATTTAAGCGAAAATTTGGTATTAATCCTAGCGCTTGTTTAAAAGGAAAAAACTTAAGTAATTTCTAACTGTTCTACCGCCTCAATTGCTAAACCTGTGAATTTGGCGACAACTTCAGCAGACATTCCTTCTTTAAGCATATTAATCGCAATTTGCCGTGCTTTTTCTTGCTGCCCTTGTTCGCGCCCTTTCTCTAAACCTTCGGCGATGATTGACTGATAGATGACTGACTCGCGCATGATATCCTGCCTGAGTAGACGTTGAATGACATCTTCTTTTAATACTAGCCCAGCTAAAAGCGCTGCTGATGCCGCGATATTACTTTGCATTCTGCGATCGCTGATTTGCTCAATTTGAGTCGCTACTTGCTGTAATGCTGTGGTTTTATCGTTAGCATTACTTAACGTCGCAAATGGAAGTAAACCTGGAGTTTGCAGAAATATTTCTGTAGGCTGTTCCCAAAGGCGAATTACCGTAAACTGATGCTGCAAGTTTTCAATAACAAAGCTTGTTTGGTACACCAGTTCAGATGCGGTTTGTGCCAAATAAATGACGACTGGGCGCATTTGTTTTTGCGGAAAACGTCGATACACGCGCAAGCGGTAATCAGCCATGCGAAAGGGAATACCTGCATCTGGTTTAGTTTGAAATTCAACATGCAGTACGACTTCGTTTGATTGCAGCAGAATCAGGGCATCTGCACGAATGGGTTCGAGAGATAATTCTTTGGGGCTTAGTTGAGTAAGTGCGATCGCTTCTCCTAAAAGCCAAGAGGCGAAGTCGGTGGCAAAATTTTCCGCGAGAAACTTGCAAACATTATCAAACATGAGGGCATTGTATCAAGCATTGCCAGCCAACCATAAAAAATCCTCCTCTTACTTCCTCCTTCTAGCTATTCGCCTTCTAGGGACAATAACTCGCCCTCCAAGGATAGACTTAGTTGTGACAAAAACTCTAAACTCTGCATACAAGCTACTTGAGAAGTATTCTCTTTAGCTTTATCAATGCTTTCATGCGGAGTGTGGGGAACAGTGCGGCTATTTTGGATATTAAGTTACAAGTGTGGAATCATTGCGTCGTTCTTGCTGCTTGTCTATCCTGTACAAGCTTTGGAGTGGAGTAACAAAGATAATCCTCAGCTAAATCAGATTGAGCAGATTTCTCAGAGTACAGAATTACTCGTACAGTCTCCAGCACCCACATCAGAAATTGTCCAAGTTACGGGAGTTCAAGCTAATCGTACTCCTCAGGGTGGGGAAGTCATTTTACAGACGACTCAAGGAGAACAACTGCAAGTCATAAATCGCGGTAGTGGTAATAACTACATTGCGGATATCCCAAATGCACAATTGCGTTTACCTAATAACGATGCTTTTACGTTTCGTTCCGAAAACCCAATTGAGGGTATTACTGAAATAACAGTTACAAACATTGATGCAAACACTGTGCGAGTAGCAGTCACGAGTGAAACAGCGTTACCGACGGTCGAGTTATTTGATAGCGATGAGGGCTTAATTTTTGGGTTTGTCACGGCTGCATCTTCCGCACAACAGCTGCAGCAACCAGAGACACCTTTAGCAGAAGATGATGAATTAATTGAAATTTTGGTGACAGGTGAACAAGATGGGTATCGTGCGCCAAACGCCAGCACTGCAACCCGAACTGACACGCCGCTAGGGGATATTCCGCAATCGATTCAGATTATTCCGCAAGAAGTGCTACGCGATCAACGTGCCGATATTAGTAGTGCGCTTCTTAATTCACCTAGTGTCCGCAACTCTGCACCTACTAATTTTCCTGAGTTGCGGCTACAAGTTCGGGGATTCTTTAGTCAGCCCACGCTGAATGGAATTAGAGAGACTAACGGCTTAGCTTCTAACGTTGGACCTGACCTGACAGGAATTGAAAGAATTGAAGTTCTCCAAGGTCCAAACTCCGTTCTATTTGGCTCATCTTCGCCAGGCGGGACAGTTAATTTTGTCACGAAACAGCCGCTGCGAGATCCCTACTACTTCGTTGAAGCAACTGTGGGTAGTTTTAACTTTTACCGTGGTGAAGTGGATCTATCTGGACCATTAGACGATTCTGGCAGAGCCTTGTATCGACTCAATGCATCTTACAGAGATCAAGAGTTTTTCACTGACTTGAGCGAAACCAGAAATTTGGTAATTGCACCAGTTGTAAGCTTTGCGCTTGGTGAGAATACAAATCTGACCATCGAAGGAATTTATAAGAACCTATACCAAGACAACTATAACTTGGGCTTGCCAGCAATTGGGACGATATTTCCTAACCCAAATGGCAGCATACCCCGTACCCGTATCACTAACGAAGGCAATCTTGATGTCACAGTTGCAAGAATTGGATATCGGTTAGAGCATGAATTTACTGAGAATTGGTCGTTAAGCAATGCATTTCGATATGGATATCTTGATTACGATGGTGCTGGAATTAATGTCGGCACTGCACTTTTACCCGATAATCGTACCCTGCTGAGAGGCTATTTGGATGATTTTGACGATCAGTATAGTGATTATAGACTTACAACTAATGTTATTGGCAGGTTTTCAACGGGTTCAATTCAACATCAGCTACTCTTCGGCATTGATCTAGGAAGGCTGGATAACAGCATTAATTTTACGAATAGAACGGGTGCGTCAATTGATTTATTCAATCCTATCTACGGTCAACCACCTGAAGCGATTACATTTGAAACTGATAGTAATAGTGTGACAGATGAACTTGGGATTTTAGTGCAAGATCAGATAGCGATCGCAGACAACTTAAACTTACTTTTAAGCGGTCGATTTGATATCTTCAAGCAAACCAACGAGGACTTTCTTGCCGATACCGAAACAAGTCAATCAGGAAGTGCCTTTAGTCCGCATGTGGGAATTGTTTATCAACCCATTCCACCAATTTCGCTTTATGCTAACTACAGCCGTTCGTTTGAGCCAGCGATTGGTAGAGCTTTTGACGATAGTGAGTTTGAACCTACTAGAGGTACTCAGTTTGAAGTCGGGGTTAAAGCCGATGTGAATGACAGACTTTTGACGACACTTGCTTTGTATGATATTACGCAATCGAATGTGTTAACCGATGACCCTGAGAATTTAGGCTTCTCGGTGCAAACAGGGAAACAGCGTAGTCAAGGAATCGAACTGAGTCTTGCTGGTGAAATTTTACCAGGATGGAATGTGTTTGCTAGTTATGCTTATAACGATGCCCGCGTCACGGAAGATAATGTGATACCAGTTGGCAACCGCATACAACGGACAACTCCTCATGCGGCGAGTTTATGGACAACTTATGAAATTCAACAAGGCGAGTTGCAAGGTTTAGGATTTGGTTTGGGACTGTTTTTCGTCGGCGATCGCGCCGGAGATACTGACAACACATTTGAAGTCCCCAGCTACTTAACAACCGATGCGGCTATTTTCTACGAAAGAAATGGTTTGCGTGCAGCGCTGAATTTCAAAAACCTCTTTAACGTAGACTATTTTGAAAATGCGTTCAATCGATTGCGAGTCCATCCTGGCGCACCATTTACTGTGCAAGGAACAATTTCATGGCAATTTTGAGAAGCTTGGCGAATTCATTCGCAGCTATACAAACAAAGTTCACCTTTGTGAACTTACTAATAAAACTTAACGGGCAAGAATTTTTAAAGATGGCTGCTTATCGGGTTTTACGAAGTAAATGTTGATGAAAATACTCTTACGTCGCCTGATTTCCCTATTTTTATTAGGTGTTTTGATGTGTACATTTATTTCAGCGTGTAGTAGCAGTGTTTCTCAGAATGCTACAAACCCCAAACTGCCAAATACAGAATGTCGCGTAGTGCAACACGCCAGAGGAGAAACTTGTATTCCCCTCAATCCAAAACGAATTGTCACTTTGGACTTCAATAGTCTTGCGGTTGTCCTTGCTTTAAATATTAAACCGCTCGCAACATGGATAACAACTGAAATAGAAGATGACTTTCGTTACTTTAAAGGAAACGCAGATGGAGTTGAAATTTTCCGCAGTCCATCGGGCCAACCCAATTTGGAAAAACTTCTATCTCTCAAACCTGACTTAATTATTGTTATTTCGCATCCAGTCTTTGAAGATACCTATGAATATGTATCACAAATTGCGCCTACAGTAATTTTACCCTGGGTAGAAACTAGGGGTAATTGGAAACAACACCTCAAAGATGCTGCCAGAGTACTTGAAAGAACCGAAGTAGCTACTCGACGGATGACTATTATCGACGTGTTGAGGAACTCAAGCAGACACTAGGCGATCGCCAACAGTCAATTCGTATATCCTTCGCCTATGTTGCTGCTGGAGAATTATATATAGCCCGTAAAAGATCTTTTGCAGGCGGAATCTTAAATGACTTGGGATTGCTTAATCCGCGCTTTGAAGATTCAGATGCTACAGGTGAAATTTTGATTTCTGAAGAAATTTTGCCAGAGATTGATAGCGATATCTTGTTTATTGCACCGTTACGAAAAGATGACAACTCCTTTATACAACGGCTTCAGCAAAAGCCTTTATGGTCTAAGCTCAAAGCAGTACAGAATAATCAAGTGTATATAGTAGATTTTTCGGTCTGGCGTGGACTCAATATCCTCGCGGCGCATGAAATACTAAATGAGCTATATAAATACCTAATAAACACACGCTATTCGTTTGCAAATCCTGCCATTGTTCCTTCGCAGAATTGCTAAACAATTAACCGTGCAGTGTCACAGACAAGCCGTTACTCTACGAGAAGGCTTCGCCAATGCGTCTGCGCATTATTTCCTTGACAAATTCAGTTATTTATGCATATAAAAGCACCTAACGAAATTGAGATTAGCTTTAAACTAAACGCCTTGACTCAACCAAGCTTCTAAATCGGCGATTTCCTGAAAGTCTAGTAAGGCTTCAGCCAGATTTTCTACTTGTGCTAAGGATAAAGATTCAATTTGAGTTCGCATATCTGCGGTAATTCCCCTATACGTCAGGTGAGTTGACGCAGCACAAGCGATCGCCCTTCTGAATAGCGTCCGCGTTGTTCTCCGATTTGTTCGCCTTCAGCCAAGATTTCCTGATAAATTACAGATTCGCGCATCATCCCCTCTCGAAATATTTGCTGTATCAACTCCTTGTTGGATTTTAACCCCGCCAATATTTGGGTATAAACAGCGATTTTTAAGCGTTTTTCTACTTCTTCAAGTTGATTAAGCAGAGTAAATATAACTCAGAGAACCTAGAGACTACATCTACACATTGCCTAAATTACAGAAGCGATCGCAATTCCTCAACAGTGTTAGCTGTGATAATATTCTGTAAAATCAACTTTAAACGTTCTAAATCAGAAACTTGAGTAATTTGTGGCATCAACTCTAATCCATCGCTGCCAAATTTTGCTTCCAAGCTAGTTTCGATACTAGAAAGGACTCCTTGTCTTTGTCCGCGTGCTTCTCCCTCACGTAATATTTCTTGGTACCAAGGTGATTCGCGTAATACAGCCATATCCCACCTCATGATTTCTTGAACTAGTGTACTCTCTAGGACAAACGTAGCAAAAAATGCTAAAACCGTTTCAAGTTGGTTTAACTGTTCGTTATTGCGTAAGATTTGCAAAGCTTCGCGAATTATCGATTCATCCTCTCCACCTTTAAGAATGGGTACAAAAGGTAGCAGTGCAGGTAATGATTGCTGGAAAGCTATGTTGACATCGACTTCCCATAAATTAATTACTCGGTAGTCTTGACGCACTTGTAAACCCGCAACGTTCGCAGTATATGTCGTGGGAATTGCTGTGTCTGTTGACTTGAGAATATTGATTAAAACAGGATAAGTTGGTAAATTATACTTCTCTTCTGCAAGTCCTGCATAGGCACGCATCCGACGCGGCATTTTGGAAGTGTAACGCAATTGTAACTCGTTGAGAACGAGAAATTCTTCTTGTGTTTGAGAATTTTGAACGCGGATTAAAACATCACTTTCTCTAGATATCCATTGAAACTCAGAATTCAGAATTTCCTTAGCTACAATATTGGGTATTTTTGTTATCTATCTTACCCAGTTATCGGGTGCGAGACTAATTAACCTTTTAGTGCTGATATCGGTGCGTTTTGTCATTAACGGCTCAAAAGCATATTTAGATGAATAAAACAAGTAAGTCTTGCAAACAAGTGTCACTCAAGAACTGGTAATAGGTAATTGGTTAAAGCATCTATCCTGCGGAAGGAACGCGAGATATATACTGATACCACCTAATTAGCACAATATTCTCTAGCTACATTCTTGTTTAATCTTGTATATCGAGGTAAAGAAATAGCTGAATACTTTTCTAACTAAACAAGAAATTTATTCATTAGATTTTATCAGAAAGTTACCTTTTTAGGATAAAAATTTGCCGTTTTTGGATAGACTGAATGTCTCAAAAGCTATTAAGATCGTTCAGCAGTTAATTTGATTACTTAAACCTTGCGCCTACAACAAAAAAGCACTTTACAAAAATTTGCAAATAGATAGTTATGTTCAGCCTCTAGTTATCAGTATTCAAGTATAAAAATAAATAGCATTATGCATTTTTCCTCGGTTGGTAAAAAGCACCCACTCCTACGGTTATTACGCTACGCCAAAGGCTACAGAACTCAAATATGGAGTGCGATCGCCTGTACAATCCTCAACACACTTTGTGACTTGGCACCATCATACTTAATTGGGGTTGCAGTAGATGTCGTGGTGGAACGGGAGAACTCGCTGATTTCGCGCTTGGGTGTTACCAGTATTGTAGGGCAGCTGGGGGTGCTATCACTCTTAACGCTGCTAATTTGGAGCTTAGAATCACTTTTTGAATTTTTATACGATCGCCAGTGGCGCAACCTAGCCCAAACAATCCAGCATGAATTACGCCTTGATGCTTACACGCATTTACAAGAACTCGAACTGAATTTCTTTGAAGAACGTTCTACAGGAACACTTCTATCAATTTTGAATGATGATATCAATCAATTAGAACAGTTTCTCAATTCGGGAGCAGCAGAAGTTATCCATTTTATCACGACAGTTCTCGCTGTCGGTGGCTCGTTTGCAATTATCGCTCCGAGTGTTGCGCCTTTTGCAATTATACCGATTCCTTTTATCTTCTGGGGTTCATTAGCATTTCAAAATCGACTTGCACCGCGCTATGCTGACGTCCGAGAAAAAGCAGGTTTGATTAGTAGTCGTTTAACTAATAACCTCTCAGGGATTGCAACGATTAAAAGCTTTACTGCTGAACCGTATGAGCGATCGCGTGTTATGGACGAAAGTGAAGCCTATCGTCGCAGTAACCAAAAAGCGATCGCACTTAGTGCTGCTTTTTTTCCACTGATTCGCTTGATAGTTGTCTTGGGTTTCATTGCCACGCTGTTTTTTGGTGGTGTTGCAGTGGCTAATGGTAACATCACAGTGGGTACTTATGGCTTTTTGGTGTTTATTGTCCAACTACTGCTATGGCCCTTTGCGTCTTTAAGCCAACTGATGGACGAGTATCAACGCGCAATGGCTTCGATCCGACGCGTGATGCGGTTATTAGATACTCCAACTGCGATTCCTACAGGTAGTCATTCGTTACCTTTAGAAGCAGTAAGAGGTGAAGTACGGCTTGATAATATTACTTTTGCCTACAAAGATCGCAATCACGTTCTCAAAAACTTATCATTGCACATTCCGGCTGGGGCAAATATCGGCATTGTTGGTGCAACAGGTTCCGGTAAAAGTACGCTGGTAAAACTGCTATTGCGTTTTTATGAAATTCAAGCCGGACAAATTTTGATTGATGACATCGATATTCGAGAGTTGCGACTACTAGATCTGCGGCGTTGTATTGGTTGGGTAAGTCAGGATGTGTTTCTATTTCACGGTACAGTTGCCGAAAATATTGTCTACGGTAACTTTGACGCTAGTTATGATGACATTATTCACGCTGCCAAGTTAGCAGAGGCACACGAATTTATTGAGCAACTACCGCAAAAATACGATACGATTGTTGGCGAACGCGGTCAAAAACTTTCGGGCGGACAACGACAGCGACTAGCGATCGCGCGGGCGATTCTCAAAGATCCGCCAATTCTCATTTTAGATGAAGCGACATCTGCAGTGGACAATGAAACTGAAGCGGCGATTCAAAAGTCTTTATTCGTGATTACGCAAAATCGGACAACAATTGCGATCGCACATCGTCTTTCAACAATTCGGCACAGCGATCGTATTTATGTCATGGATAAAGGTGAAGTTGTCGAACAGGGTAAACACGAGGAACTGTTAGCACTTAATGGCATCTATGCTAGTTTGTGGTGCGTGCAGTCTGGGGTTTAATTAGACTAAAAAACAAAAATTACTTGCAGATGCCATTTATCATTTTGGCGGATCAACTGAATTTGTCGAATAAATTCGCGAAAATAAAAGCGGCGTTCAGCTTCGGATAAATCTAACCAAAATTGAGGAATTGAAACTGCTTGTGCAACAGATCGCAAATTGACTGGTGGTAAAGTTGCAAGTTGTGTTTGTAATTCGGATATTTCGGTGCGGAGTTTGTAATCTCTTAGTTGTGCGGTTTCAGGATCTAAAATTTCAGTAGTGATTAAATTGGGTAACTGAGCAAGTATTTGTTGTTTGGAGGCGATCGCCCGATTTAAAGACTCCTTAACTGCATCTAACTGCGGAAAATTCATCCCAGCAACTGCACGCGGTAAATCTTGACACACTGTAGCAATTGTGCATTCTAAAACCTGAGCATAAGCGATCGCACGACATTTTGGACGTTTGGGGCAAAGTGTAGGACGTAAATAGAGATATTCACTCTTTTTTTGGTGAGTCGTGACGCGCACTACTGTCATCGGCGATTGACATTCTTGACAAACAACTAAACCCGCAAGACTTCGCGGCGCACTCGCGGTGCGTGGTGGTAAACGTCGATTTCGTCGTAACAGGCGATCGACTTGTGCGGCTTCTTCTCTAGAGATAATTGGAACGTGGGTATTTGCAACCACATCACCGTTTTGATACGCAGTATCACCGCGATAGACAGGATTCGTTAACCAGCGTCGCCCAGTAGTGACAGAAATTTTCTTGTTGTATTTTTGGGCTAAATGACGTACTGCACCGCGTAAGGAACCGTATAGCAGAAAGTGTTCAAAAAAATCTTTGACGACGGGGGAAGCACTGCGATCTAATGCATATTTGTCTTTACCGCGACGATATCCATAAGGGGCTTTTCCTGGTGGAGGTTGGGCGCTGATCCGATTGCGCGCGTGTCCCTGGCGAATGCGGCGGCTACGTTGTTCGCTTTGCATCGCTTGTAGAAGTTGGATTAAGTCGCTTTGGATATCGGTAGTGTTGTGTTCGGTAGTGATGATTTTGATGTTTAGTGCTTGGAGTTGAGTGATGCGATCGCTGACTTCTTGTACTGAATCGCCAAGTTCTTGAATTTTGCGGATCAGAAGATATGCTGGTTCAGTTTGATAGTCTTTAATAAGTTGTTGAAGTTGCGTGCGTTTGCCGAGATCTTGGTAGATACAGTCAGTTTCCCAACCCCAGATTGTGGGATCGGGTGAAGATTCCAGGAGAGGATCGCTGTAAGTGTAGGCGATGATTTTCATGAATGAGCGATTAGCAATTAGCTGTTAGCATGCTGGAAGAGTTCGATGATGTTGTTGTCAGGATCTTTGGTGAAGAGTGCGGATCTACCAGAGGCGCTGGTTTGAATGGGGTAGTTGTGGGCTGTTAACTGTTGTTTTGCGGTGTCTAAGTCGTCTACAGCAAAGGAAATGTGGGGATTACGTCCCCATTTTTCTGAGTTTTGAATTTGTGGGGGAACAGTGGGCGCGACAATTAGGTGGAGTTGAAAGTCACCAATTTGATACCATACACCTGGAAAATTGAGGTTTCGCGCTGCTGATTTAGACAAGCCCAAGACATTGCTATAAAAATCTTCGGCACGTTGCAAGTCGGTGACAAGAAGTGCAGCATGGAGACATTGAGTGATTTGCATAGTGGCTAGTGTTTAGTGGCTAGTGTTTAGTGGAACAGGCAAGATCTCCGTAAGTCTAAAAAGAAATCAATATTTAGATTTTGAATCACTTGTACTCTTTTTTACTTCTTGCATTTTTTATTTGTTGCAAACTAATACAAGCAATTGCGCACAGCGCAGCGCTTTCATGCGATCGCACTCAAGAGGGTACTATGGATACTTCCGATTTAATCGCAAAGTACATCGCTGGAGAACGAGATTTTAAAGCTATTAATTTGATTGGTGCTAGCTTAGCGAAAATTAACCTCAGTGGTGCTTCGTTGCGTGAAGCATCGCTGAGTGAGGCTGATCTCAGTCAAGCTGACTTAGTAGGTACTAATTTTAGAGAAGCTTCCTTGAGTAAAGCAAACTTAAGTAAAGCAAACTTGAGTGGTGCTAACCTTAATGGGGCAAATTTATTTGCAGCAAATCTCCAAGGCGCTAACCTCAATGGTGCAGAATTGAAAATGGCAGATCTCAGGATGGCAAACTTAAGTGGTGCTGACTTACAAGGCGCAAGTATTTGGGGTGCATTCTTGACAGGAGCAAAATTACAAGGAACAATTATGCCAGATGGTACAGTTCATGAGTGATTAGTGGCTAGTGGCTAGTGGCTAGTGATGAGAATATCAGCTTAGTGCTAATCAATTACCAATTACCCATTACCAATTACCAATTACCAATTACCCATTACCCATTACCAAGCGTTACGAAATTTGAGACAATCAAGAAACAGTAGTGTAATTCGCCCTTGCTGGTAGCTACAATCTTCATTGCGTCTCATCAGGAATCCATTAAGATGCCGGACAATTTTAAAAGCCACGTTGTTACCCAAGGCGTACAGCGATCGCCTAATCGTGCAATGCTGCGTGCAGTAGGGTTTGGAGATAACGATTTTCTTAAAGCGATCGTCGGAATTGCCAATAGTCATAGCACAATCACTCCCTGCAATATGGGAATTAATCAACTCGCGCAACGCGCTGAAGCTGGAGTTCGTGCCGCTGGCGCAATGCCGCAAATGTTCGGTACGATCACCATCAGCGATGGTATCTCGATGGGAACTGAGGGAATGAAATATTCCTTAGTGTCGCGTGAAGTCATTGCAGATTCGATTGAAACTGCGTGTACGGGACAAAGTATGGATGGGATCCTGGCAATCGGTGGTTGTGATAAAAATATGCCAGGGGCAATGATTGCGATCGCTCGCATGAATATTCCCGCAATCTTTGTGTATGGTGGTACGATTAAGCCTGGTCATCACAATGGACGCGATTTAACGGTTGTCAGTGCATTTGAAGCTGTCGGACAATACAGCGCGGGTAAAATTCCTTACGAAGAACTTTTAGAAGTTGAACGCAAAGCGTGTCCTGGTGCGGGTTCTTGTGGAGGAATGTACACGGCTAATACAATGTCTTCCGCATTTGAAGCAATGGGAATGAGTTTACCTTATTCTTCAACAATGGCAGCTGAAGATGCAGAAAAAGCTGATAGTACAGAAAAATCTGCATTTGTATTAGTAGAAGCCATTCGCAACCAGTTATTACCCCGACAAATTCTCACGCGCCTCGCTTTTGAAAATGCCATATCAGTCATTATGGCGGTGGGTGGTTCAACAAATGCTGTGTTACATTTACTCGCGATCGCTCACACGGCAGGAGTAAAGTTAACACTAGATGACTTTGAAACCATTCGCGCCCGCGTTCCGGTACTGTGTGACTTAAAACCCAGCGGGCAATTTGTCGCGACAGATTTGCATCGCGCTGGTGGAATTCCCCAAGTCATGAAAATGCTACTCGTCCATGATTTACTGCATGGCGACGCACTCACAATTACAGGGAAAACTGTGGCTGAAGTTTTAGCCGATGTTCCCGCCGAACCACGTCCGGATCAATTTGTGATTCACCCTTGGGATAAACCGATATATCAGCAAGGACACTTGGCAGTTTTACGTGGCAATTTAGCAACAGAAGGCGCAGTTGCGAAAATTACAGGTGTGAAGAAACCAGTTATTACAGGTCCTGCGCGAGTCTTTGAATCAGAAGAAGCGTGTCTTGATGCCATTTTAGCAGGCAAGATTGTTGCAGGTGATGTCATAGTCATTCGCTACGAAGGTCCTAAAGGTGGTCCTGGAATGCGCGAAATGCTAGCGCCTACAAGTGCCATTATCGGTGCTGGGTTGGGTGACTCGGTAGGCTTAATTACCGATGGACGGTTTTCCGGTGGTACTTATGGTATGGTAGTCGGTCACGTTGCCCCAGAAGCGGCGGTAGGAGGTGCGATCGCACTTGTGCAAGAAGGTGACACAATCACGATTGATGCACCACAGCGCTTATTGAATTTGCACGTATCTGATGAAGAATTGCGATCGCGTCGGGCAAAATGGCAACCACCACAACCGCGTTACACCAAAGGCGTTTTAGCAAAGTATGCCAAATTAGTATCATCTAGCAGCGTCGGTGCTGTCACCGATTTGGGATTATAACTAAGTAGGTGGGCATAATTAAATATCACACACAACATTTATCGGGTAATGGGTAATGGGTAATGGGTAATGGGGAACGCGGTAATTCTTAATAAGTATTTTTCCAATTACCAATTACCAGTTACCAATGACCATCCTTTTACCAGTTACCAATGACCAACCTTCAAATGACATTTATTTTCACCCACTCACTTACCAATGAGTCATTATCGCCTTCCTCCTGGTCAAACAGGTTTACCTATCATTGGAGAATCACTGTCGTTTCGCTTCGATCCGCATTTTGTCGAAAAGCGCTATCAACAGTACGGTCCTATTTTTCGCACTCAAATTATTGGTAGACCTACGGTGTTTATGATTGGTCCAGAGGCTGTAGAATTTGTTCTTGCTAGCCATATGGATCATTTCTCTTGGCGGGAGGGATGGCCTGATAATTTTAAACTCTTACTCGGAGAATCGCTGTTTGTTCAAGATGGTGAAGAACACCGCAGAAATCGCCGTCTGATTATGCCAGCGATGCATGGTGCAGCACTAGAAAGTTATTTTGGTGTAATGGAGACACTAACGCAACAATATCTCCAAAAATGGCAACAAAAAGGCGAATTTGTTTGGTATGAAGAATTTAAACAACTCACTTTTGATATTGCAAGTCAACTATTACTAGGAACGAATACAGGTGCAGAAGTTACACGGTTGAGTCAGTTATTTACTACACTGACAGATGGCTTATTTGCTGTAAATCCGCTACGTTTACCTGGCACAAAATTAGGCAAAGCGATCGCCGCACGCAATCAAATTTTGCAGCACCTCGCTCAAGTTGTCAAAGAACGCCAGCAAAACCCGACTAAAGATGCACTCAGTTTACTCGTACAAGCGCGTGATGAAGATGGAAGCCGAATGAGCGATCGCGAACTTGTCGCTCAAGCTATGCTACTACTTTTTGCTGGTCATGAAACAACAACTGCAATGCTGACGTGGCTGTGTTTAGAATTAGCACTTCATCCAGAAGTGTTACAACGGGCAAGAAATGAGCAATTTGAGTTAGCCCAACAGGGAATATTATCACTAGAACAATTAGGCAGAATGCCTTATCTCGACCAAATTTTAGCTGAAGTTGAAAGGTTGCATCCTCCGGTTGCGGGTGGCTTTCGTGGTGTCGTCAAGCCGTTTGAATTCAAAGGCTATTATGTACCAGCAGGTTGGATGGTATCGTATTCAATTAAAATTACCCACCAGCTAGCAGAAATTTATTCTCAACCACAACATTTTAATCCTGACCGTTTTAGTCCGCAACGTCAAGAACACAAACAACGTCCCTACAGTTTAATTGGTTTCGGTGGTGGATCGCGAATTTGTGTCGGAATCGCGTTTGCCAAAATGGAAATGAAAGTTATTTCAGCACATTTATTACGTAACTACCAATGGGAATTGTTACCCCATCAAAATTTAGAAGATACCAGGTTTCCTACTAGTCGCCCTCAAGATGGACTGCGCGTCCAATTTCAACAACTAAAGTAAGTAAGAATATAAGTTAAAGGTGGTAATTGGTAACTGGTAACTGGTCATTGGTCATTGGAAGAATACTTATTAAGAATTACCGCGTTCTCCATTACCCATTACCTATTACCCCGTCCCAAAATTTAATATTTCTACTTTTGAGGTGCTTTTACTATGACAACAGTAAACAGCGAATTACAACAAAAAGTATATCACAGTATTGACCAGGTAAAAGATATTTTATTTAGAGCTACCGATCGCATACAAACAACTACGCAACACGTAAAAGATAAATTAACAGATACAGACAAAATAGATATTCAAAATGCGATTACGCAAAGCGCAGCAACTAAAGCGATCGCATCTTCTACAAGTCATTGGTTGCAGGATCATCCGGCGATTTTACGTTTGGTGCAAACTCTCATTTGGGCAACCGAACACCCGATTATTAGCATAATTCTTGGCTTGTTTGTTATTGCGATCGCCTGGAGTTTAATTAAATCAATTGGTCGTCTAGTTGATAAAATTGCAGCGGCTGTATTACAAACTCCATTAAAGCTACTCCAAGGATTATTTATTGTTGTTGTTCGCACCTTAGGAAATTTAGCAAATATAGTAACGAATAGATTACCACGTCATCCAATCCCCGAACAACTTACTTTATCGCAAACAAACACTCAAATTATTAAAGATAGATCTCAACAAATTGCCGAAATTTCTCAAAGATTAGAGGCAATTCAAAAAGAACAGAATGAACTTTTAGAAGCATTGATGGAAATTTTGGCAAGAGATGAAAAAAATATTACCCTTTCTTAAATTAGTTAATTTGAGTTTCTGCAAGATGCACATTAGTGCGGTAGATTATATAGACTAAGCCTTGTTTGTCACAATTACGATTGTACAATTCTTGTAACTTTGTTATCAGATACTGCTGTGCTGATTCTTCGCATGGCACGTAGGAAACACTTAAAGCACAACCAATCAATCCAGATAAATCTAAAGCTTGTTTGTAGGCAAACTCGTGTTTTTGAATATTAATAAAAGATGGTGTTGCAAATAATGGTTCCACTGATTTGAGGCGTAATGATTCAATAGGGTGACGATTGGAAACTTCACTTATCAACTGAATATATTCGGCAGTAAAGCAACAAGAGCGATCGCGTTCATTCCAGACGAGTGCTAAGCGTCCTGATGGTTGCAAAATACGATGGAATTCTTCTAAAGTTGTCTCAGGGTTAAACCAGTGAAATGATTGAAAGCAAGTGACTAAATTAACAGAGTTATTAGGTAAGCAAGTTGCTTCTGCAGTTCCATCCCGAAATTCTACTAACTGATGAGACTCTGCTGCTTGGCGCATTGCTGCATTAGGTTCAATGGCAATAACCTTGACTTTTTGCTGTGCTAATAATCGCGAGGAAATACCCGTTCCTGCACCAATATCAGCTGCTACAATTTGTGATGGTAATCCTTGCAAAATAACTTGTATCGCTTCATGCGGATAGCTAGGGCGATATTTTGCATAATCTGATGCTCGATCAGAAAAGCGTGTCAGTGGATTCATTAGGTGTAGCTGCGTGGCATTATTAGGAGTGCTCATAGCTGATTGTAAAGACGATCGAAATCATTAATATAGAACTATTTGCGATCGCGCGTAGCACACTGCCATAGGCGATCGCACTTTGTTTGAAAGTTCATTGCTCATAGTTTGAGCGATGGCTCTGATCAGAATGTAAACTATCTCAGGATACTGAGATGCTGTTTATAGCAATTAAGAATGAAGACTACAGCTTACTTTGAACAGAAGCTACTGGAACGTCCTGAAATTCAGCGCGAATGGTGTCAGCGTGTGATTGACAACCCCCTGAAGGAAGAAGTTCAGTCTGACATTAGCTGACGGGCGAGTCCGCTTTTGGGGAATGATTGCAGAATATGGTAATAAAGTCTTAAGAGTAGTCACCTCGAAGATAGAGAAACAATTCACAATGCTTTTTTTGACCGCAGCTTTATGAGAAAATATCAACAGGAGCAAAGATGAAAATTCGCTACTTTCAAGATACTGATACATTATCAATTCGGTTGAACGACAAACCAAGTTTAGAATCCGAGGAAATTGCTGATGATGTGGTAGTAGATTTTGATGCAGAGGGTAAGGTTGTAGGTATTGAAATTGAACGGGCTGCTGCTAAAGTTGAATTACAGCACTTTGAAATGAGTGGTTTTCAAGTTCTAGTTACGTAGAAATAATGCTTTGATTTGCACGCGATCGCACTCTTCACATCACTAAAGCGATCGCACTTTGTTTTAAATCTACTTTTTCTCGTTTTGGCGCTTGCTTTAATGGGAAACAGAACTAGATTAATTGTGCAATTGTTTTACTAAGCATAAGTAACTTTAGTATTTTATGCTGGCTGAGATCCTGTTTATCATGCTGAAATGAAGTTGGCTATATTGGGCTGTACGCTGAGAATGATGAAAGTAATACAATTTAAGATGGTTGCAAATTGGAGGTTGTGATGGTTCAAGCAACGGAATATCGTTACATTGCAGGAAATACACAAAAATTATTCTCAATGGAGATTATCATGCAGCCTGTATTACCAATTCATATTCCTCAAGCTAAAATTGCTGAGTTTTGCCAACGGCATCATATTCGGAGGTTATCGTTATTTGGTTCGGTGTTGCGGGATAATTTTAGACCGGAGAGCGATATTGATTTTTTAGTAGAATTTGAGCCAGGGAGAACTCCAGGTTACTTTAAGTTGGTAAGTATGGAAATGGAACTTTCAGAAATGCTGAAGGATAGAAAGATAGATTTAAGAACGCCTAATGAGTTAAGTATTTATTTCCGAGACAGAGTTATGACTGAGGCTGTGGTGCAGTATGACAGCCATTGATGATTTAACTCGCTTACGTCATCTCCAGGATGCAGCGAGAGAAATTATCGATTTTATGTCGGGAAAGACTAGAGATGATTTAGCTAACAATAGAATATTAGTGTTGGCAGTTGTTAAAGACTTAGAAATTATTGGTGAAGCTGCAGGGAGAATTTCAGCCGAATGTAGGACAAGACATCCTGAGATTTCTTGGGCAGCTATGGTTGGGATGCGAAATCGTTTAATTTATGCTTATTTTTCCATTGATGTAGATATTGTTTGGGATACGGTTACAAATGATTTAGCACCACTGATTGAGCAATTGGAAAGAGTAATTCAGGAGGAAAGTTAACTGATTATAAAAAATTCTTTTAAACAGGAGATTGATTCGGATTAAAAAGCAAATCAGAAAGGAGCTTATCAAATTTTTGTTGTTCAGGAGTATTAAAACTTATCTTATTTTAGAATAAGGCGATCGCACTCTTCACCATAGCCAAAGCGATTGCACTTCACACAATACCTCAAGCGATCGCACTTATAAGAAAAATATCAATTACAGGCGATGCCACTTCATACATTACCTAATAATGACAGCGAGCAGTTTCTTCTCAGAATTTGTTCTACACTCTTTGATATTTAGAGCAGTTTGATAAATCCAGCTTGCTGGAAATGATGGTCAGATGTAAAAGCGGTTGAGATTTGTTCTTGCATCATAACTACAAAACTAATACAGTCGGTTAAACTCCATTCTTTATCAAGACGTTGGCTGTATAGTTGCCATCCATTATTTAACAATGTCTGACTAATTGGGATAATTTCCAAGATATTTAATTGTCGCAAACCATTAACAAAAGTAATTGTTTTTGCTCTCACATTAGGTGCGCAGAGGGCATCAGCAACTTCTAAAAGAACAAATTCAGTTGTTAGTAAAAATACTTTCTGTTGTTTTAACTGGTTCATTACTTGAAAAGCAGACTGGTGGAGTGTATCACTCGTATTAAGCAACGCAATCCATGCTGCTGTGTCTACAAAGATTTTATCCAAAAGGCTTATTCCTGCTTAGGCTTGCCATAAAGATAATGGTCGTGTTGCTGCGCTAAGTCACTAATTCCAGTTTCTACCGCACAATCTTCTAGTAATTGAGTCAGCGTCTGCCACCCTAAGTCATCTGTAGATGATAAGCTAGTTTGATCTGTGTCTAAAAAAGTAATGATTACTGGTTCTCCCTCATGACCTTTGATCGGTTCAACTGGAGTTGCTACACCGTTGTGAAATTTACCTTTAACTGATTTCATTATTGTGTGTCACAAGTAGCTGTAAACACGAATACAAAATATCTAGCTTGCGCAGATGTATCCAATCTATATAATGATACCTTAATACGCTCCATTAAGTGCGATCGCGCGTAGCACACTGCCATAGGCGATTGCGCGGAGCGCAGCACTAAAGTGATCGCACTTTGTTTGAAAGTTCATTGGTTGTAGTTTGAGCGATCGCACCCATCAGAAACTCTCTTCCATAGGCGATTGCGCTTAGCGCACCACTAAAAGCGATCGCACTTTGTTTGAAGATTCATTGCACATGGTTGAAGCGCTGGTTGTAAAAATGTGGTTAAAGTGGGTGGTCGCGTCTGTCTAATACTTCAACTATTGTGGTGTATAATTCATATTTTGTTGGGCAAACTCAAGAAATTCTTGTGCACGTATAATTAACTGCGCGGCATCTTCTTTTGTGATATTTGGTTCAACGTTATAGTCTGCCTTAGTACGAACATCCATAGCGTTGATTAAGTGGCGATGAAAGTAAGCGGGAACTCGCTGTGTGCGAGCAAATCTTTGACCAAAAGCTGCGATGACAGCTGAGTGACTTGAAAATGCTAGTCCTTCACCTTCTAGATAGGCACAAGCAACATAAAACATTGCATAATAAGCACGAGAAGCAGCAAATTCAGAAAAATCACTTTCGTTTTGCATAATTGCAGATTGTATACTCCGAGCAGCTTTTTGCAGTAAAGCTTGTTGCTGAGGAGTCATACAGCAATTCCCTCACGGCGCACATTACGAAAAAATCCACCAGTTTCGTTTTGAAATTGTGCTGTGGAAGTAAAAGTTCTGGAGATTAAGACATTATTTTCTAAGCATAAATGCGAGGTAAACTCTCCAGTACGCTCAATTTCTACGAAAGAATCAACAGGTTGTTTGAGAACAATTAAAACATCGATATCTGAATCAGGTTGAGCATCACCTCTAGCTTGAGAGCCATATAGCACTACTTGATCAAGCTGTGCGCCATAGAGTGTTTCTAGGTATTCTCGTAACTGTGCTAGAACTACTTTTATTTTGTCGTTCATTGCTTTGAATCACTAGAAAAGTCAATTCCATTTAAATCTTACATATAAGCTACCGTGGAATATCCTGCGATCGCCTGAATAGTATACAATTTTGCAATTATACTTCGTTTGAAAGTCACGCCTAATAGTTTTTGCGATCGCACTTCACACAATACCTCAAGCGATCGCACCCAAGAAAATCACTAATAGGCGATCGCACT
The DNA here is from genome assembly GCF_002749975.1 of Gloeocapsopsis sp. IPPAS B-1203. Taxonomy (NCBI): domain Bacteria; kingdom Bacillati; phylum Cyanobacteriota; class Cyanophyceae; order Chroococcidiopsidales; family Chroococcidiopsidaceae; genus Gloeocapsopsis; species Gloeocapsopsis sp. IPPAS B-1203. The sequence goes on from NZ_PEIG01000001.1 coordinate 715,797, forward strand.
TGTCACACCAGCTGAAGCGATCGCACCCAAGCAAAACACTAAATTTTAGGCGATCGCACTTAAGAAAAAAATACCAATAGTAGGCGATCGCACTCTTCACATCACTAAAGCGATCGCACTTTGTTGAAAAACTCATTGCTTGTAGTTTACGCGATCGCTTTGGGTAGAATTGCGGTTGAGGTGAGCGATCACTATTAACCCTAATAATGCACTACCTCTTAGTTAAAAACTACGAAAGCATCACAAGCCACACATCATAAAAATTTCCATTTCTTTTAATTTTGGCTTCTTTTAAAGATAAGCACGTACACACGTAATTTATTTTATACTAAACACCACATTAAAAAAAGAACTATTGATGTAATTAAACACTATTTCTACCAAACAACAATAGTATATCTACCGAATTTTAGTTCTTCTTAAACTGTAAAGTCATTTAAATTTTGAGTAAAGTCACGGTTGGGCTACTAGTAGAGATAGAGTCTAATCAGTGTTTATACGAACTACTTTAAGTCTTTAGTTTGATTTTAGTGTGAGGAAAAGTGGTAGTTTACATACACAAAATAGGGCTGTATCGGAGGAAATCGCCAAAAAATTTGCAGTTTTGATAGTTAATTCTTTCATGTATTTTTTCACCACTAACCTCAAGTTAGATTCATAACAGAGGATAATTCATAATAAGTATACTGTGCTGTGTGTAGACGCTTCAGGATTAGACATAGTTGTGCATTACAATCATTAACTGTTATGCAGTTCAACAACATCAAGGTATAAGTAGCTAAAGGTAAGCTCGAAACAAGAAAAAATAAAGCCATGAAAAAAAAAGCCCTTATCTTTTTTCCCCATAATCCATATCCACCACGAACAGGCGCACATCAACGATGTTTATCAATGCTTGAGGCATTCAAGAAATTAGGATACGATGTTACGTTGTTCGGGTCTACTTTGCTTACAGATAATCTCTGGCAAGTTGATAGCATCAAAAATTTGCAAAAGAACTTTGACATAGGAGTAGAGGTATATCAAGGTACTTCAGCTGATAAGCAATTCATGGCACAAACATATGCTAGTAGAAAAGGAGAATTCAACTGGGATTTTTATACTCCGCCAGGATTATGCGAAAGTTTTCGCAAATTTTTTAAAAGTTTGTCGCCAGATATAATAGTAATAAATTATGCATTTTGGGCAAGGCTTGTTATTGGCAATGAATTTAATTCGTCTCTAAAAGTGATAGAGATGCATGACTTGCTTAGTTTAACTACTAAAATGCAGCAAGTGATAAGTAGCTTTCTTACTGAGCCTCCATTTATTTCCGGAAAAGTAGATCACAAATTACTAGATAAAAGTTTATTTTCAAAACTAACTCTTAATACTGACATAGAAGAGTATTGGTTATATGACCAATTTGACTTCACTATTGCTATTTCTCCTCAAGAAGCACAGCACGTTCAAACACAGACTTGCCGAACAACAGTTAAATATATTCCCTTATCTTATAATGTAGAGTTAATAAATAATACTTATACTAATCCTCCTTTATTTGTAATCGGTCCTAATTATTTCAATATCCAAGGATATTTATATTTTACAGATAAAATTCTACCTTTAGTATTATCGCAAGCACCAGAGTTTGTCCTGCAAGTAATAGGTGATGCATGTAGTTTATTAGTTCCAACTGATGGTATAAACTTACTAGGTTTTATTCCAAGTCTTAAACAACTATATGCTGAGAGTAAATTTGCTGTATGTCCATTAATTGGAGGAACAGGTCAGCAAGTAAAGATTGTAGAAGCTATGGCAAATGGTCTACCAGTTATTGCTTTGCAAAATGTAGCAGAAAGTTCTCCAATACAACATAATATTAATGGCTTTGTCGCTACAAATGCAGCAGAGTTTGCTAATTATACTATTAAGTTATTCACCAATCAAAATCTGTGTCGCCAAATGGGACAAGCTGCACGAGAAACAGTTAATAATGAATTCTCTAAGCAGAAACTATTAGAGAAATTATATTTTTTAGCTCCGAATAACATACAAAATCAAATCTTTAAAGCAGAAAAAAATAAGCTGATAGTAATAATTGATGGTGTATTTTTTCAACTTTATAAAACTGGTATCGCCCGTGTTTGGAAATCATTGCTGGAAGAATGGGTAGAAAGTGGTTTTGCTAAACATATCATTGTTCTTGATCGCGCTGGAACTGCCCCAGTTATTCCTAGTATTAGATATCGTCCTGTGCCAGCTTATGACTACAACGCAACAGATGTTGATCGTGAAATGTTACAGCAAGTATGTGATGAAGAAGGTGCTGATATATTCATCTCCAGCTACTATACAACGCCACTATCGACACCATCAGTATTTCTTGCTCATGACATGATACCAGAACTAATGGGATGGAATTTAAATCATCCTATGTGGCGCGAGAAGCATTACGGTATCCAACACGCAAGTGCATACATTGCAGTTTCAGAAAACACAGCAAAAGATCTTGTTAAGGTTTTTCCAAATATTCCATTAGACTCTGTAACAGTTGCTTCTAATGGAGTAAACCATAAAATATTTTCACCAGCTTGTTTAGAAGATATCAATCAATTTAAAAATAAATATGGCATTACAAAACCCTACTTTATGTTGGTAGGTAGTGGTGGTTACAAAAATACTATTTTGTTCTTCAAGGCTTTTGCTCAACTTTGTAGTAAACAAGGCTTTGAAATTGTTTGTACGGGCGGTGGCTGGGAATTAGAAACAGAATTGAGGAATTACACATCTGGTAGCGTTGTGCATATGCTGCAACTGAGTGATGAGGAGTTGAGCATTGCTTATTCTGGTGCGGTTGCACTGGTTTATCCGTCGAAATACGAAGGGTTTGGTTTACCAATTTTAGAAGCGATCGCCTGTGGTTGTCCAGTCGTTACTTGTCCTAATGGTTCGATTCCTGAAGTGGCTGGAGATGCGGCAATATATGTAAATGATGATGATGTCGATGAACTAGCGGATGCACTTTGCGAAGTCCAAAAACCAAGTGTTCGCAATTCATTAGTGGCTGCTGGTTTGGAACAAGCGCAAAAGTTCTCCTGGGCAAAAATGGCGGATACCGTTAGTTCGGCTTTGGTTGAGGCTACACTCTTACCGTTAAATCTCAAGCAAATCAATTTAGTTATCTTCCCAGATTGGTCACAGTCAGAAGATGCGCTTTGTACCGAATTATTACAAGTTATTCAGGCGATCGCAACTCACCCTGATAGCAGTCGAACAACACTTCTAGTTGATAATGGAGAGATTTCCGAAGAAGAAGCTAACCTAATTTTGTCTAGTGTTGCGATGAATCTTTTGATGGCAGAAGATTTAGATATCAGTGAAGGTTTAGAAATTTCTTTGGTAGGACACCTCAGCGAGATGCAGTGGAAAGTTTTATTACCCAAGATTACAGCTAGGATTATTTTAGAGAACGAAAATCAAGCGGCGATCGCCAAAGCAGAAACGATTCCATCGTATGAACTCGATAACATACTTCTCAATAACTGTATAATGTCAACATGAATAGGTTCAATATTAGCTTGCGATCGCTTCTGATGGATAATTTCACAAGTTCAAAACTTGGTTTAGCATACAATTGAACTACGAGAGTGAACCAAAATAAAAAGTATCGGTTGATGGATCAACGGCAAAGCAAAGTCTTTCTAAAAATCCAGTTAAACCGATAAATGAAGGAAAGTTTCCCCAATACTCCTCTAGATCTGGGATAAAAACAGTAGCATCTACATTCAAATCCTCACCTTCGGTTGCTAACAGTCTGATATTTAAACGAGTGAGACTTCCTTCTAACTGCATCCCTCGAACAACCATTCTTATTTTTTCTAGAGCATAGGTACGATCAAATCCTGCCAGTCTAGCAACTTGCGGCGCACAGATTACGTAGGGCGCACCTGTATCAACTACTGCTTCTGTTAGTATACCTTCAATTTCTACTAACAATATAATTCTATTTGTAGTTTCCGTTGCACTAACAGGACGGTAATCGTATTGCATTGCACCTGTTGCGAAAGCGTCACCACTAGCAGTTTGCAGCAACATCAATAAATAGCAGTCAAAAATATACCTTTTGTGTCACCAAGTTGTTCAATTAATTCTTTTGCAGAACTTGCTGAAGATAAAAGCTGACCATTGCGGAGTGCAACCCATTGTCCTTTGTATTCGTTTCTATTCTCTTTTATCCAGTTTTGATTGGCTTGTGTATCTCGATGTAAAGGGCGCTTATCTATGCTTATTTTTGGCGGTGCTAAAACATGAGCATACTTTAGCAATTGCTTGTGATGAGGGTAATTTTCAGTCGCTTGAGTTGAAATCTGCTGCGCAGTTGCGTGATCGCCACATTCCAACGCAGTTTGTATAGCGCTAATAAAATCTTCTGGCGAGTTGTATTGAGTTCTAATTAGCAATGGATTATTTGCTTTCTTACACAAGTTTTCTCAAGCTGCTTGAGCTAGCTTGATATATTTCAAGTATATCAGAATAGCACACAAACAAATAACTCATATGCGATCGGGGAGGACAAGCACACTGCTGGTAGTAGATGCATTTTGCTTAAAAACTACTTGACCGTGATTTTGAAGAAAACTACAATCAACTGCTACTTTCAACGTAAGTTTGCCACATTTGCCGAAAAGCATTTTCCATCTCACGGGTAAACTGTTTAGCATTCCACAGTGGTGAAGTTTGTCGCGAAGCTTTGAGTTTCCAAGCTACTTGCTGTCGTAAAGCAGCATCTTTACCTAAACGTACACCCCACTCAATATATTCGTCATCACTCCAAGCAATTCCTTCATCTACACCGACATTTTTTAAGAAAGCGTAGCTGTTTCGGGCTGCAAATTGTTGTCCTACTCGTGTTACTAAAGGTACACCCATCCATAGAGTTTCTAGTGTTGTCGTTGCTCCATTGTATGGATAAGTATCTAATACTACATCAGCGATCGCTATATTGGCACGATGGATTTCTTCAGAAGCAGTTCTGGGTAAAAATCGCAGGCGATCGCATTCTACACCAATTTCTTGGGCAACATTTTCAAAGAATCTTTTAGAGGATTCTTCATCACCTAAACCTTTAATTAGAAGGTAGCTGTTTGGTACTTCTTTAATAATCCTCATTTGTAGCCGGACATTATCTAGGTGACGTTTGTAACCATTTTGTGTTACCAGATAAATCACTGCATCGTTTGAAATATTTAGGCGATCGCGTCGTAAACTGGGTATACCAACTTCAAATCCATCAACTGCGATATATGTATTGGGTAATCGCACAATCTTTTCTGTGTAATATTCTTGTGCATCGTCAGGTAATACGTAAGGATCGGCAATAAAATAATCGATTGATGGCAACCCTGAAGCATCCCAACCTAACCAAGTAGCTTGAATAGGCGCAGGTTTCGTACTCAAAATTTCGCACATTGACGGAAAAGTCAAGCTATCTAAATCAATTAAAATATCAATTTCATCTTCTCGAATACGCTTAGAGACTTGTTCGTTGGGGACTTCAAATCTATACGTGCGATGGGTGTTGTTAATAAACCACTGCTGCACAAAGTCATCAGTTGATGAGTAACCGACTAAATAGGCATACACTTCAAATTGTTTGCGATCGTGATGTTGAAAAAGCCATCGAGAAAGCAAACCAACAGAATGTTTGCGTAGAAAGTGAGAGACATAGCCAATTTTAAGAGGCTTTTTGTTTATATTTTTTTGAAAACTAGATGATTTTGAGTAATGATATTTTTCTACAGTCTCTTTTGCATAATCTACGTAACTTTCATAACAAAGACGAGAAATCTGACTCTGAATAAAGTGATTTTTGCGCGGATCGTCTTTGAGGTAAGGAAAGAAAAAATCTGAGTTGTATAAACTAAAAATCAAACTAGGTTTAATGTTTGGGTAAGGTTCCTTGATAAGCGAAAGCATTAAAGATTGTTGTTGTAACAATCTTGCTTCCGCTTCTTGCCAATAACCGGATGCAGACATCAAAGCTCTAATGACAATGTGGTTCGCAACAATTTTTTCAACCAAAGGTTCCGTCAAATCATAATAATCCTTAGCTGTATTTATACCTTTAAGATATTGATGAGAATCTTGATAAAATACTGCTAGATGATACAGCAATTCAGTCTTTTGAGGCTTTTGTTCTAAGCAAAGTTCAAGAAATTGTGCTGCTAATCTAGCATCTTTAGCGGAATGAGCAATTTTTAAACTAGCATCTAGTATGGTATCGATAAATGCTTGAGGTTCAGAAGCAGACAACAGACAAACTTCAGTAAAAATAAAAACCACTGGATGTTTCGGAGCAGAGTTTAAAACCATTTCCAGTGTGAGTTGTAACAAGGTAAAATTGACCGTTTGCTCCTTGGTTTGTATTAAATTAATAATTCCTGAATCCATCAGATACTCACCTGTAAAGATTCCCAGATGAATAGAGAGCGCAACACAATATAGTAAGTTATTGATATTATTTGGTGCAATTTCCCTGATATGTTGCCGGATTGCCCAAGCAACTTGATAGTCTTGGAGTGATTCTTGCCTCTCTGCTTCTACTTGCAGAACTTGCACTAATTCTGCTGACCACTGCTCAATCTGTTCTGGCTCACCATCTGCCATTCCCAGCATCCAAGCCATCTGAGCTTCTGCTTCTTGCCCTTGCAACAGTAGCAATAAACCTGAGTGCCAGTAGTAAGACTTTACCTCTGGTTCTAATTCAATCGCTTGTTCATAAAGATATATTGCCTGAATGTAGTCCTTCTGAAGTAAGCATTGATAAGCTTGCTGTTGCCAATCATCGTCATTCACTAAATTGTGTACAGAAGTCATACGAATTGAGAAGGTATCTTTAGCTAGATTTATTACAAAAACACATTTTAAAAAGTAAAAAGAGGAGGTAGAGAAACTCTAACCACCCCTAACAAAAATTCTGAACTGAGTAAGACTTGATTCAATCGCTAATTCATTCTCTTGAGGTCAGTACCGCAAGCACTATGGTTACTTGGGTCAGGAATAGTTCCGTTACCAGCACCAGTTGTTTCACACAAGATGGCTTGGGTATTTCCACTTACGTTAAAGACTCCACCAGCGTAGCCCTTGAGGTCAGCGTTAGCTGATTTTGCTTTGTTAGCAACACCGCTTGTTAGTGAACCTACTGAATAAGTATAATTATCACTGTTGGAAAGACCGAGACCTAAATCAGAGACGTTGGTAGCAGCAAAAGCTTGGTTTTCAAGATAATACGCTTGCTGCGCTCTATTCATTGCGCCAACATTAGTTCTAGCTTCCGATTGACGAGCTTTAGCAGTTTGATTTAAGAATGAGGGTAGAGCAATAGCAGAAAGAATACCAATAATAATGATTACAACGAGTAGTTCAATTAGAGTAAAACCTTGATCCTGTGGTTTCTTCTTGAGCAGATGTTGTAGAAATTTAGCTTTAAGTTCAGTTTTCATTTGAGTAGTTCCCTTAATTGATGAATTATTGCTTTCTAAGCCTGTTACTCATAACTTGCCCACATCTGAAATCATTCATATCACCACTCACAAAAATTCAGTAAATCTACAGACTTAAAAGAGCAACAGATAAACATAGAGTAATGCTGTAAGTAATAATGCAGTACCTTGTCTTTATCTATTTCATACGAGTTTGAGTAGCCGCATCGCAAGCACTACCACTATTTGGGCTTTCCGGTAAGTCGGTTCCAGCAATAAGAACCTCACACATAATTGTTTGAGTAGTTTGTCCAGCCGTTCTGAAAACACCACCAGCATAGCCTTTGAGATCGGATTCCAGCGCCTTAGCTTTATTCGCGACACCACTTGTTATTCCATCAGCCGTAGCTACTGAAAAATACGAGTAATTATTGCTACTAGAGATACCAATACTTAGCATATTAATGTCTTCTGTAAAAGTTTGGTTCTCAAGATAGTAAACTTGCTGTGATCGATTCATTGCGTCAACGTTATTTTTTGCTTCCGATTGCCGAGCCTTAGCAGCTTGCTTAAGAAATGTAGGTAAAGCGATCACAGACAAAATACCTATAATAATAATCACTACAAGCAGTTCAATCAGCGTGAAGCCTTGATCCTGATTCTTTGGGTTCAGGTTTTTCAGCAACTTTGCTTTTAGTTCTGCCTTCATCTCAATTTGTTGGTTGTGAGTAGTTTGTACCTTCTTGCTTTAAAGTACCCACTACCGCTAAGCTTCTATCACGCCAGTTTTCAAGTTCTCTTTTCGCTAATTAAGTAGGACGCTCTAAAAGTACAAAACCTCGACTCTCCAACCCCGTCAACGCTTGACTTACCACTTCTAAAGCTTCTGTTTCGCCTGTTTGCTCTAGTGTAACAGGGTTTACTGTTCGTAATTGCTGCCAACGTTTTACTAGTGCTTTGACTGACTGCGAACTATCCCACAAAGGTAGTAGACAAGCTGCAATAGTGCTGTCCATAGATACAGGGTTTTCAGGAATCGGCAGATGCTGACTGATTTCAAATGGTTTCATTTGTGTAATGCAGTCAATAAGTTCTTGTTTAATCTCTGCTGTTTGCAGTTGCGGAACCAAATGCACTTGTGCGGCTTGCCAATCAAATAATGTCCACTCTGCAACTGGATTAAAGGATTGCACTTGATCAGGATGACCACACCAAAAGTCTAATAATCGGTGAAAAGGATGAAATAGTTCAAATAAATGCAATTGTTCTTCTATCGATGTTTCGGGTAAACTCATTGCTAAGAATGCTGGTAAATTATCTGGCTCTTTAAACAACTCCATCAAATTCCATTGTCGCCAGTTCACCATACTGATAAACTCTAGATTCGCTGCTCTTAAAGCAGAAAACATATCAGGAATTGTAAAACCGTTGTCACCTTGCAACAAGTAGTTTGCTAAGATCCGCTCCTCATCCTTCTCTAATTCAGCTCTCCAAGTAATAGATTTGAGTTCTACTTGATCCTTCAAAGCATTCATCGTGTCTCGCACCAAGTCAATCTCTAACTCTTCAGGGTTGTCATCCATCAACCCCATCATTTTGAAGATTTCCTGAGCGCGATAGTAATATCTCCTTTGCAATGAACTGTGTAAATTAGCACGGATAATACCATCAGGCTTGAGAACTAACTTCATCGCCTGCAACCCAACCGCAGGTTCAGAAAAAAAGTATAGAGTATCATCGCAATTAATATAATCGAACTGCAAACCTAAACTTGGTAAATCTTCAATCCCACACACATAAAACTCAGCATTCTCAAAGCCGTGATGTTGCAACCGTTGTTTTGCCAGTTCAATCGAGTTTGCAGAGATATCTACCCCAACAATCTTCGCCCCTGGGTTTGCTTCAGCAAGTACAAGTGACTTATACCCAGAACCACACCCAGCATCTAAAATTAACTTACCTTCAGTACTAATAACTTTTTGATTTCTCAAATAATACGCATTCACCAAGCTATGAATATACAGCGCGATCGCATCATTTTTTGGTGACTTCTCTAACGCAATTCGGGGGTATGGTCCGGTATCAAACTGCTGTCGAATTTTCTCACTCAGTTCCTTAGTCTCTACCTGCATCGGGCGCTTCTCCTGCGTGGACTTGTTTAGCATTCACTCACTAATATGCCCACAAGAAACAGGAAACTTTACAATGACTTTAAATTTGGTAATTGATAATTGGTAATTGGGGTTGCGATCGCGCGATCACGTGGGCAAAGCCCAATCGCCTACACTACCAGAAATAAAAGTGCGATCGCCTGAATTAGGCAAGTAACCTTAGCATCTACACCAGAACCTTTCGCCAGTTCGCTCCAAGGCTTATGTTAGCCCAGTCTTAACAGGCGCTCAATTCAGCAAAGCTTCGTATTCGTTATGAGCACCAATCCAGAACCAATAATAGTCATCACCCTTCTTTAGGGCTAATGCTCGATAACCACCACTGACCCGCGCAGACCACAGATTTTTTCCTACCTTTTTGAAGTGCAAAGAAGGATGCAGCGGATTTTCTTGCCAAAGTTGATATACTTTTTGAGCTTGTTCCTTCACTTCTGGATTTAACTCTGCATACGCTTCCCAAAAGTCAGGTGTTGTGAAAGACTTCATCAAGACTTCTCACTCTGTTAGCTGCAATATCTGCCTCTGCTTTAGCAATTAGCTTGCCCAGTCTACCTGATACTAAATCGGCTTCAATTTGCCGATCCCACATCTCATCCAAATACTCTTGCAACCAAGCTGAAAGTTGGCGAACATCACCTTCAGGCAATTGTTTAATAGCCGCTTCGATTTCTGGCAAGGTAGTCATAGGGAAAAACCTGCACTTCAGACTGACTCTATAATATCGCAATCAAGTTCGGCTCTGATTTTGAGCAAGAATCCTTGACCGAAATTAATGGGATACAAGCCTCCCCCTTCCAGGGGGACTTTTTATTTCTGGTTTGATGTTATTATAGTATTTGATACCAAACACATCAGTATCAAACGTGTTTATCTACGAGTACAAAGTCAATCCAAAACCACAACAAATAGTTGCCATTAATGAAGCGATTAGGACAGCTCAGTTCGTCCGTAACAAGGTGCTTCGTTTTTGGATGGATAATCGTGGTATAGGAAAGACCGAGATGTTTAGATATAACACTAGCTTAAGAAAGCAGTTTAAATTTGTAGAAGACCTGAATTGTCATGCTTGCCAAACTGCTGTTGAAAGAGTGTTAAGGGCGGTGAATCGCTTTTACGACAACTGCAAAAAACAGAAACCTGGTAAGAAGGGATATCCGCAATTCAAAAAACACTCTCGTTCAGTCGAATATAAAGTATCGGGATGGAAATTATCAGACAACCAGAAGCATATTACTTTCACCGACAAGAAAGGGATAGGTAATCTCAAATTAATAGGTTCCAGGGACTTAAATTTTTATTCCTTAGAGCAAATCAAGCGAGTGAGAATTATACGTCGTGCCGATGGATATTACGTGCAGTTCTCAATACAACTAGATCCTAGAGACACGGTTGAGCCTATAACTCCCAGTCAAAAAGCAGTAGGTATTGATGTGGGTATCAAGTATTTCTTGGCGGATAGTCAAGGGAATATTGAGCACAACCCACAGTTTTATCGTTCAGGTGAACAACAGTTGAATCGTTTAAATAGGAGGAAGTCTAAAAAGTTTAAGCGGGGTAAACCTCAGTCCAAGACTTATCACAAAGCGCTCATTCGATATGCTAGGGCGCATTTAAAAATAAGTAGGCAACGAGAAGAGTTTGTCAAGAGAGTGGCACTCCGTTTAATCAAGTCTAACGACTTAGTAGCCTATGAAAATTTAAATGTTCAAGGCATGGTTAAAAATCGACATTTAGCTAAATCGATTAGTGATGCAGGATGGTCTACTTTCCGGCATTGGTTAGAGTATTTCGGTTATAAATATGGCAAAGTAACTGTAGCAGTTGCGCCCCATAATACCAGTCAAATTTGCTCTAACTGTGGGGAGAAAGTGCAGAAGTCTTTATCTACTAGAACTCATGTTTGTCCACACTGTAATTATGTAGAAGATAGAGATATCAACGCTTCCCTAAACATCCTACAACGAGGACTAAGTACGGTAGGGCATACCGGATCTTATAAGCTTGGGGAGTTTGATCCTCTGGCTGGGTTGGAGCAATCCTACTCAGTTAAGATTGGACTGTGAACCAAGAATCCCCGACCGTTTACGGCGGGGAGTGTCAAGTATAGAATCGGTGACAACTTTGCCTCAAGCCAAATACTAATTGATTGCCCTCGTTGACGATGCTGTTCAATCGAAGTGGCGATCGCCCCTTTTACTCCTGCGTGAATTTTTTGATGTAATATCTTCATCTGTTGTTCATTCATTCGCCACCTTCAAGTTTTGTTTCCTTAGTAAAGATCAACCATAAATGAGACAAGCAATACTGATGTGGTGATTTTGCATGACTAGATTACATAAGAAATTGCGATCGCCTGCACTGCGCTATGGTAATCAATCGTAGAGGAATTCTGCTGTTATTGAAAGTACGATTGGGCTTTGCCCATGCTAGACGCGATTGCACGTATTGCTGTACCTCTAGGCGATCGCCTAAAAGATGAAGATAGTCATCGTGGTGCGATCAGGGTAACACTCCCCCTTCTGCTGTACCAAATAATTGCTTTAGTTTCTTCGCTCACCCCTACTGATAGTATCAAGTTCTTCAGGCAAGATTACGGAATCTCCGCCTTAACAAATCCAGACGGATCGCGAGTTACTATTGCATCCACGTTATGCATTACCGCACAGACATACTGTAGTGCATCCTCAAAATCTTGAAAATTCAGTGCAAGCGCTCGTTCTAGTATTTCTAAATCGATTGCACAAATGTTTAAATCTGACAGAACTTGCGTAATAGCATCTTGAGCCACTACTCTCCCTGCTGCTCTACAGACGATATAATAAATGTTGGTGATTGTCGTTGCTGCAATAAATCCCTCAACATCTCCAGCATCAATACGCTCAAAAATATTGCTGCATTTTCCACAAACGGCTCTCGTTCTTGCAAGAAGTCAAGAACCACATTAGTATCAATCAAAATCCGCATTACTGATATTTTTCGGTCAAATAAGTTATGTACTCCTCTTGAGGATCAGTTTCTCCTGTAATAGTTGAATTCACAATTCCTCGCAGTCGAGACAGATTTCTCTGTTTGGGCTTGGGATGTGCTTCGCGTTTGAGAGACTCCAAAAGAGCTTGTATCAACTGCCAGCGATCGCTAATCGGTAATTGTAATGCCTGTTTTTGCAATTCTGGCAATGTCATCAGCATTCTCCTCAATCCAGCCTATAAAATCATTTTAACGAGCCAAGTGACAACTCTAGTTAACACATCATGGCATCTTTCTTATTCAAGAGTCACTGAAGCTAGTTCATGGAAATGCGATCGCATCACTTTTTGGCGACTTCTCTAAGGCAATTCTGGGTTAGGTTTGGTATCAAACTGCTGTCGAATCTTCTCACTAATTTCAGTCAAAACCTGATTCATATCCTGCAAGTCCTACTGCTAATTTACTTCAATTGCTAATATGCCCAGATTTGAGTAAAATCTTGCAAGCACACTAGTGTATTTGTGTGTCAGAGGATGAAAGTGCGATTAGAGTAATTAACAAAAGTGCGATCGCGCCAAAAATTATAGTAATAGTCAAGACAGTTAGGACATGACAGAGACTTAGAATCATTACTTGAACTATCGCTTAACCCTAAACCCTAACCTCTGACCTCTACTATAATTCTAAGTATTAAGCAGGACTTACCAAATCACCTCAACTGAGTATTTGATAATTTGCTTATCTAAAGTAACAATCGGCATTTTCTCAATTTGGCTTTGAGCAATCAGTATTCGATCAAAAGGATCTCGATGCAAATCTGGTAAATTCACCACCTGCAAAGCGTGAGTTATTTGAATCGATAAACTCTCAAATCGGTTCATTGCTAATCGACTGGGAATATAACGTTCTGGAATATCAGGTAAAATCAGTTTTCCTAAACGCACTTTAATGACGATTTCCCATGCACTCGCAGCACTCAAGTAGAATATATTACTAGGCTCAATGATTAAACTTCGCACCGTAGAGGAAAGCCTAGAATCATCTGTAACCCACCAAAGAAACGTATGCGTATCGAGTATTGCTCTCATTCTACCTGGTCTACAGGGCAAAGAAAGTCATTAAGAATATCTTCTGGTAGGGGATCATCAAAATCAGCAGCAATGACGACTTGATCGCGATCTAAGCCTGGAATTCGCACTGATGGCTTATCAATCGGTACTATTCGCGCAATTGGAGTACCAGCTTGTGAAATAATGACTTCTTCTCCAGATAAAACTTGACCTAGCAATTGTGCTAACTCTGCCTGTGCTTGTGGAAGTTCTACATAAAGCATTTGATAATTACTCCCAACTTATCACTTAATATTAACCATAGCGCGATCGCCCGCACTGTTGCTGTAGTTGTCATATAAATTGCGATCTTCCCAGAAACATCTAAAAATGCTCTTTGTGTTGCTACAATTCTAACTGGGATAGCATTGTCAAAAAATCTTGTGGCATCATTGCACAAACAGAAGAAGCCATAAAATCTGGTGTATTTCGCGTCACAATAACCTCTAAACCAGCAACATTGGCTACTGCGCTTGTTACTGCATCTTCAAAGTCTGTCATTGAGCTTTGCAACGCTTGCCGAATTACCTCATCTGTTACACTAGCAACTTGAATGTGTTGCAAAATCTTCGCAAGTTGCTGGCGTGCCGACTGATTGCCAATTTGACGCCGCAAAACATAGAAAATATTAGTAACTGCATGACCTGAAACATAACCTTGTACTTGTTGCTGCGTAACTGTATTCAATGCTTGTGCAGAAGCTATAACAAACGGCTGGCGCTGTGCTAAAACATCTAGCAACACATCACTATCAAACAACACCCGCTTCAACGGTACTTCTCCTCAAGATAATCCACATAGGATTCTGTTGTATCTGCTGTATCTAGTGTGATGACACCGATTAAACTTTGAGTCCAAGGATCGAGATCCATTAAAGACTTTTCCTTTTCAGTTGAACTCGGAGAAATTGACGTTTCTTGTTGAATTGATGCTAGTAATAACTGAACTAAACGCCAGCGATCGCTAATCGGTAATTGTAATGCCTGTTTTTGCAATTCTGGCAACGTCATCAGAATTCTCCTCAATCCAGCCTATAAAATCATTTTAACGAGCCAAGTGACAACTCTAATTAACACATCATGGCATCTTTCTTATTCGAGAGTCACTGAAGCTAGTTCATGGAAATGCGATCGCATCACTTTTTGGCGACTTCTCTAAGAGGATGTTTGAAAAGTCAAAGCGCGTTAAAAATCATGCAAGTCGTCGAACCATAATACGGATCATGGCAATATAAATAAAAGTCTCCGAGGTTTGTGGTAGTCGTTCATAATCTTTACTTA